>NZ_CP125640.1:2617500-2917500 GCF_030053155.1 Rhizobium sp. BT03 | reverse complement strand
TACATTCGGCCGCGCATGCGAGCGCTGTGGCTTTCTCGGCAGCGCCGCATTTCAGTCAAAACAGCGCCTCATTTGCAGGAGAATTATGAATCCCGGTTTGGCGCCAGCGCGCCAAAGGGCCCGGCGGAGCGTATCGACCTTAACCCCAGCCCCGAATACGCTCAGCCGGGCCGCCCGGTACTTCATCCGTATCAGGATGAAATCTCAGATGTTTTTTCCAGCCATCACCACGGTCGCGCCAAGGATCGCAGCCGGATCGCCGTTGTCGGTCGCCGATTGCAGCAGGATCGCGCAGCCCTCGAGCTGCGGCCGCTGCAGGACGCTGGCCGGCAGCGTCAGACTGGTCGCCTTGCCGTCCCACATGCCGACCGTCTCGACATTCGTGACGCTGTGCAGATAGGAGAGCTTCTTGCCGCTGTTCTCGCCTTTTTCGACCTCGATCGTCTTTTCCTTGTCGAAATAGACCATCACGACATTGGCTTTGCCCTGTCCCGCGCCGATCTTGATCTCCAGCTCGTCGCCGCGCATCGACGCGCTGATCGGAACGGTCAGCCCGTTGCCTTCGCCGCTATAGGTGTCGATCTTGCTGTTGATGCCGTTGAGATCGGCGCCGGCCAGATGGCCGCGCCCGTTGACGATGGCCTGCGGCGTATAGACGTTGCTGCGGCCCATTGTCCTCGCATAGCCGTATTGCCTCTCGGTGTTTTCCTTGGAGCTCAGCGTATCGGCCCAGCCGAGGTAGTTCCAGTAATCGACATGATAGGCAAGCGCGATGACATCGCCCTGGCTCACCAGCTTGCGGAAGGCGGCATCAGCGGGAGGACAGGAGGAGCAGCCCTGCGCCGTGAAGAGTTCGACGACGCCTTTCGGCGTGCCGTCTTCGGCCTGTAGCGGGCCTGAGAGAACAACACCGGCGATCAGCGGAATCAAAAAACGGGGGGACATTCACCTGCACCTCTTTTTCAGCGCCGACGGCGTGTTCGAACCGGAGGCCCTGACATCTGAACGTACGAATAATCCTTCCGGGTCCAAACGAAAAGTCACGAACGGGTGAGACGCAGCGCGACCGGAACCCGCATAAAACAAATCATTGTGAGACTCACGAATGCCGTCGCCCCAAAGAAAAGCCGCCGGAAATTGCTCTCCGGCGGCCATTATCATACGAGGCTGTTAACAATCAGGCAGCGAGGTCGCGCAGAACCGTCTGCAGGATGCCGCCATTGTTGAGGTAGACCACCTCGTCGAGCGTATCGACGCGCGACAGCAGCGGAACTTCCTTCACGGTGCCGTCGCCATAGGTGATCTTTGCGATCTTCTTCTCGCGCGGCTTGATCTTGTCGAGACCCTCGATGGTGACGAGTTCGTCGCCCTTGAGGCCGAGGCTCTGCCAGGTCGTGCCCTCTTCGAAGACGAAGGGGATGACGCCCATGCCGACCAGGTTCGAGCGATGGATACGCTCGAAGGACTGAGCGATCACCGCCTTGACGCCGAGCAGGTTGGTGCCCTTGGCAGCCCAGTCGCGCGAGGAGCCGTTGCCGTATTCGACACCGGCGAAGATGACGAGCGGCACGCCTTCGGCCTTGTACTGCATCGCGCCGTCGTAGATCGAAGTCTCTTCCTTCGACGGGTAGTGGATAGTGTAGCCACCCTCCTTGCCGTTCGGGCCGAGCATGTGGTTGCGGATGCGGATATTGGCAAAGGTGCCGCGCATCATCACTTCATGGTTGCCGCGGCGCGTGCCGTACTGGTTGAAGTCGGCAACGGCGACTTCGTGGCCGATGAGGTAAGCACCGGCCGGCGATGCCGCCTTGATCGAACCGGCCGGCGAAATGTGGTCGGTGGTGATCTTGTCGCCGAACAGGCCGAGGACGCGGGCGCCCTTGATATCCGAAACGCCAGTGCCCTTCTTGCCCATGCCGACGAAGTAAGGCGGGTTCTGGACATAGGTCGAATTGTCGTCCCAGGCATAGGTCTGGCCCGGAGGAACCTGAACGGCCTGCCAGTTGACGTCGCCCTTGAAGACGTCGGCATATTTGCTTTCGTACAGTTCGCGGGTGACGTATTTCTGGATGAACTCCTGCACCTCGTGCGAGGTCGGCCAAATGTCCTTGAGGTAGACGGGGTTGCCGTTCTGGTCCTCGCCGATCGGCTCCTTGGTCAGATCCTTCTGCACCGTGCCGGCGAGCGCATAGGCGACGACGAGCGGCGGCGAAGCGAGGTAGTTCGCCTGCACGTCGGGCGAAATGCGGCCTTCGAAGTTACGGTTGCCCGAGAGCACGCCGGATACGATCAGGCCCTTGTCGTTGATCGTCTTCGAGATCGGCGCCGGCAGCGGGCCGGAATTGCCGATGCAGGTGGTGCAGCCGAAGCCGACAAGGTTGAAACCGAGCTTATCGAGATCGGCCTGCAGGCCCGACTTGGCGAGATATTCGCCGACGACCTGCGATCCCGGCGCCAGCGAGGTCTTGACCCACGGCTTGGTCTTCAGGCCCTTGGCAACGGCGTTGCGGGCGAGAAGCCCGGCAGCGATCAGAACCGACGGGTTGGAGGTGTTGGTGCAGGAGGTGATGGCGGCAATCGCGACATCGCCATGGCCGAGATCGAAATCCGTGCCTTCGACGGCATAGCGGTTGTTGAGCTGGCCGGGCTTCTTGTAATCGGCATCCATCGAGCCGGCGAAACCGGAAGCGATGTTTTCGAGCGCGATACGGCCTTCCGGACGCTTCGGGCCGGCCATCGACGGGACGACGTCGCCGAGGTCGAGTTCCAACGTGTCGGTGAAGACGAGGTCGGAGCCGTCGCCGTCGCGCCACATACCCTGGGCCTTCGAATAGGCTTCGACCAGCGCGATCCGGTCATGCGTGCGGCCGGACATGGTGAGGTAGTTGATGGTTTCGCCGTCGACTGGGAAGAAGCCGCAGGTGGCGCCATACTCCGGACCCATATTGCCGATCGTCGCGCGGTCGGCGAGCGGCATGTTGTCCATGCCGGGGCCGAAAAATTCGACGAACTTGGAAACAACGCCCTTCTTGCGCAGCATCTGCACGACGGTCAGAACGAGGTCGGTCGCGGTCACGCCTTCCTTGAGCTTGCCGGTCAGCTTGAAGCCGATGACTTCGGGCAGCAGCATCGAGACCGGCTGGCCGAGCATCGCAGCCTCAGCTTCGATACCGCCTACACCCCAGCCGAGCACGCCGAGACCATTGATCATCGTCGTGTGGCTGTCGGTGCCGACGCAAGTATCGGGATAGGCGATCGTTTCGCCGTCTTCTTCCTTCGTCCAGACGGTCTGGCCGAGATATTCGAGATTGACCTGGTGACAGATGCCGGTGCCGGGGGGAACGACGCGGAAGTTCTTGAAGGCCTGCTGGCCCCACTTCAGGAAGCGGTAACGCTCGCCGTTGCGCTGATATTCCAGCTCGACGTTCTTGGCGAAAGCCTGCGGCGTGCCGAATTCGTCGACGATGACCGAGTGGTCGATGACGAGATCGACGGGAACCAGCGGGTTGATCTTCTCAGGATCGCCGCCGAGCGACACCATCGCGTCGCGCATGGCGGCAAGGTCGACGACGGCGGGAACGCCGGTGAAGTCCTGCATCAGCACGCGCGCCGGGCGATAGGCAATCTCGTTTTCGACCGCGCCCTTGTTGTTCAGCCATTCGGCAACGGCCAGGATATGCTCCTTGGTGACCGACTGGCCGTCTTCGAAGCGCAGCAGGTTTTCCAGCAGCACCTTCATCGAATAGGGCAGCTTGGAAACGCCGGGCAGACCGTTTGCCTCAGCCTTGGGCAGGCTGTAATAGACATAGTCCTTCCCGTTCACGGAAAGCGTGGAACGACAATTGAAACTGTCAAGAGATTTAGACACGAGAGACCCCGTTTCTGATAGCCAACACAGTCGTGCGAACGCCTATGCACTTAATGCACATCAGGATGCGGGTACGGCCATTTCCGCTGTCCGCACGTGGAACGAATGCTCCAAGTTCGGCGCAAGGATGAAATTCACGCCGACCGCTGGCGTGGTTGCCGGTCTTATAGATAATTTCCTAAAAACTTGCCATACCCGGAAACGAGCAAAACAGGAGATTTTTTGACCTCTCCGGTAGCCGAAACGAAGAAAGAGCCGACGAATGCATCTCACCGCCGAAAATCTGGCTGCAAGGCGCGGTGAAGATCTCATTTTCGTTAACGTTTCCTTTCACTTGGAGGCGGGAGAAGCGCTGGTTCTGACCGGCAAAAATGGATCGGGAAAGTCCACATTGCTGCGCGTTGCCGCCGGCCTCCTGAGGCCGGAAAAGGGCACGGTGATTTTCCGCGGCGGAGAGGGCCGGGAAGACAGCCATCCCGGCGCGGCCAGCCACTACCTCGGCCACCGGAATGCGATGAAGAATGAACTTACGGTTGCAGAGAATCTCGGCTTCTGGCGCAGCTTTCTCGGAAGCACCGGCCTCTCAGTCGAGGACGCCGCTGACGCCGTCGGCCTGTCGGGGATAACCCATCTTCCCTTCGGTTACCTCTCCGCCGGCCAGCAGCGCCGATTCGCCTTCGCCAAGCTGCTCGTCGCCCACCGCCCCGTCTGGATCCTCGACGAACCGACCGCGGCATTGGATGCCAGCGCCGACCGGCTGTTTGCCGGCTTGATCGAAGCCCATCTAGCCAAAGGCGGCATCGTGCTGGCAGCGACGCACCAGCCGCTGGGGCTGAAGAATGCGCAGGAATTGAAGATGACGGGTTTTTCAGGTGTGGATGCGGGAGTATGGGGATGATGGTTTGCCGTGTCGCTACCCCCCCCTGCCCTGCCGGGCATCTCCCCCACAAGGGGGGAGATTGGCTGGAAGCACCCTCTTGTCCTAATCAAGCACCGCAGATGTCCGGAGCCGATTGGCATACGATCAAGATTTCGCGGAGCCGGTGCATCTTGCCGATCTCCCCCCTTGTGCGGGAGATGCCCGGCAGGGCAGAGGGGGGTGCCGCCCCATCAACCGCAAAGAGCCGCCCCGCATGACCGCCCTCTTCCTCCGCGATCTCAAACTCTCGATCCGCGCCGGCGGCGGTGCGCTGATCGGGGTGCTGTTCTTCCTGACGGTCGTCGCCGTCATCCCCTTCGGCGTCGGTCCCGATCTCAAGCTTCTCTCCCGCATCGGCCCCGCCATCGTCTGGATCGGCGCGCTGCTGGCCGCACTTCTCGGTCTCGACCGCCTGTTCCAGGCCGAGCGCGACGACGGATCGCTCGACCTGATGCTGATGCAGGACACGCCGCTCGTGCTTACCGTACTGGTCAAATGCTTCGCCCACTGGACGGCGACCAGCCTGCCTTTGGTCATCGCCTCACCGCTGCTCGGCCTCTTCATGAACATGGACGAGACGGCGATCGGCGCGACCGCGCTGACACTTCTTGTCGGATCGCCGGCGATCACCTTCATCGGCGCCGTCGGCGCCGCCGTCGCCGTTGCCCTGCCCCGCGGCGGCCTGCTGGTCTCGATCCTGGTGCTGCCGCTGACCATCCCGGTGCTGATCTTCGGCGTTAGCGCCGCCTATGCCGCGGTCGAGGATCCCGCCCCGTTCCTGCCGCCTTTCCTCATCCTCATCGCCCTGACGCTGTTCTTCGCCGTCATCGGCCCGGCCGCCGCCGCGCTGGCGCTGCGAAACACGGCGGATTGACCAGCCATTCGATTGCGGGAAAAGCCGGATCAAGGTAAGGAAGCGGACATGAGCCAAACGAGCCTTGCCATCAGCAAATTCAGCGACCTCGCCAACCCGACGCGGTTTCTGGCGCTGGCGGCGCGCGTCATTCCGTGGCTGGCCGGCATTACCACCCTCTGTTTTGCGGTCGGCCTCTATCTCAGCTTTTCCACGGAAGGCGATTACCAGCAGGGCGAGACCGTGCGCATCATGTATGTCCACGTGCCCTCGGCCTGGCTGTCGATGATGTGCTATACGATCATGAGCGTCTCTGCGATCGGCACGCTGGTCTGGCGGCATCCGCTGGCCGACGTCTCCGCCAAGGCCGCCGCCCCGCTTGGCGCCGCCTTCACCCTGCTTGCCCTCGTCACCGGCTCGCTCTGGGGCAAGCCGATGTGGGGCACCTGGTGGGTATGGGATGCGCGGCTGACCTCGGTTTTCGTGCTTTTCCTGATGTATCTCGGCCTGATCGCGCTTAGCCGCGCCATCGACGATCCGTCGAAGGCTGCGCGCGTTTCCGCCGTGCTCATCCTCGTCGGTTTCGTCAACATCCCGATCATCAAGTTCTCGGTCGAATGGTGGAACACGCTGCATCAGTCGGCAAGCGTGATGCGGCTTGACGGCCCGGCGATCGATCCGGAATTCCTGCGGCCGCTCTTCGTCATGGCGATTGCCTTCACCCTGCTCTTCTTCACCCTGCATATCACGGCGATGAGGAACGAGATCTGGCGCCGCCGCATCGCCGCCCAGCGCCGTCTTGCCGCCCGCATGGCCAGCCGGGAGGAACAGATTTGACGCACGCCCTCTATGTCTACGCATCCTACGGCTTCGCAGCCCTCATAACGGTCGCCGTCACCCTGTGGACCTGGGCCGACGGCCAGGCGCGCCGCCGGGAGCTCGCAGCCCTTGAGGCCGCCGGCATCCGCCGCCGCTCGGCGCGCGCAAAGGACGGCGAATGAGCGAAGCGCCTGAAACCACGACCGCCAAACCGCGCGGACTTGGCCGCTATGCGCTGGCGCTTCTGCCGCTGATCGTCTTTGGCGGCATCGCGGCGACGGCGGCAAAGATGCTCTACGATCAGGATTTCCACGGCAAGAACATCACCGAAATCCCCTCCGCCCTGATCGGCACCAAGGCACCGGCACTGAACCTGCCGCCGCTCGAGGGCGCCAATCTGCCGGCGCTGACAGATACGGCAATCAAGGGCAAGCTGACCCTCGTCAACGTCTTCGCCTCCTGGTGCGTCCCCTGCCGCGACGAACATCCCGTGTTGAAGGAACTGGCGAAGGACGGACGGCTGAACATCGTCGCCATCAACTACAAGGACCAGAGCGACAACGCCCTGCGTTTCCTCGGCGAACTCGGCAATCCCTATCAGGCGATCGGCATCGACCCGAACGGCAAGGCCGCGATCGACTGGGGTGTCTACGGCATCCCGGAAAGCTACCTCGTCGGCCCCGACGGCACGATCCTCTACAAACGCGTCGGCCCCTTCGACGATATCAGCCTGAAGGAAGGGCTGTTTCCGGCAATGGAAAAGGCGCTCGGGAAGCCGGTTTCGTAAACCGGGAAAGACCCCTCCCCACAAGGGGGAGGGACTAACTTGGCGCACTGTATTGCGCCAAGCAGCAACCTTTCTGCGGATGAAACGGTGAAGTGGAGCGCGGCGGGAGCGGCATATAAGCCCCTCCCCCTTGTGGGCAGGGGTTGGGGAGGGGACTTTTTTGACCCTAAAGCCCGCCCTGCCAGACCTTGATCGCCTCCACCGGCCAGATCAGCATCACCACATTAAGCGTCAGATTATCGCGGATCACATAGCCGGTGAAAATTTCGAAGAAGAGGGCGATTGCCACCGTCAGAGCCACCGGCGCGCGCGATGCGAAGAAGAAGCCGAGGCACATGAAGACGGTGTCCATCGCCGAATTCAGGATGCTGTCGCCGTAATAGTCGAGTGCGATCGTCGCCGTGCGGTAACGGTCGATGATCAGCGGCGAATTTTCCAGCAGTTCCCAGCCGGATTCGATGACGAGCGCCAGCAGCAGCTTTGCCGCCAGCGGTTTGCGGCGCAGGACGAGATGGCCGAGCCCGTAGAACAGGAAGCCGTGGATGATATGCGACGGCGTGTACCAGTCCGACAGATGCTGCGAATTGCCGCTGGTATTGACCCCGCCCTCCCACAGCTTGACATAACCGCAGGCGCAGATCGGCACGCGGCCCATCAGATATTCGGCGACGATCTGGGCGACCAGCACCGCAAGGCAGGCGACGAACCAGAAGCTCTGGTGTCTCACACGATCTTCCGCCTCTGCAGCGCTCACGTTTCGCCGTCCGTTTCCAGGTTGATGCTATGCTTGAGCACCAGCGGCATCTGCGCCAGCGTGAAGATGATGGTGATCGGCATGGTGCCCCAGACCTTGAAGGCCACCCAGGCATCGTCCGAAAAATTGCGCCAGACGACTTCGTTCAGCACGGCGAGGAACAGAAAGAAGATGCCCCAGCGGATGGTGAGCTTGCGCCAGCCTTCGGCATCGAGCTGGAAGGCGGCGTTGAAGACGTAGCCGAGCAGCGATCGGCCGAAGGCAAGCCCGCCGAGCAGCGCCACCCCGAAGAGCGCGTTGACGATGGTCGGCTTCATCTTGATGAAAGTCTCGTTCTGCAGCCAGATCGACAGCGAGCCGAAGATGACGACGACGATGCCGGAGACAAAGGGCATGATCGGCAGATGGCCGAGCACGATCTTCGAAACCACAAGCGAAAGGATCGTCGCCGCCATGAAGAGGCCGGTTGCGACAAACAGCGGCCCACCGAGCTCCGAAAGCGCAGGAAATTTCTCCACCAGCCACTGGCCGCGCAGATTGGCGAAGAAGAAGATCATCAGCGGCCCGAGTTCCAGCGCCAGCTTCAGCAACGGATGATGCCGGTCGGCCGGGGTCGGGGTGATATCGCTTTCGGTGGTCATACGTTCGTCAAACCTGCTATTCCTGAAACTCTGGTTGCCGCCCGTGCCTTGCAGGCTTTCGGCGGCATATCTGTGGCATCATTGGGGAAGTCCGGCAATGGCATGCGCGAAATCCTCGGCCTCGAACGGCTCCAGATCGTCGACACCTTCACCGACGCCGATGAAATAGACCGGCAGCTTATGCTTGGCGGAAATGGCGACGAGGATGCCGCCGCGCGCCGTGCCGTCGAGCTTGGTCATGATCAGCCCATTGACGCCGGCAACGTTGCGGAAGATCTCGACCTGGCTGAGCGCATTCTGCCCCGTCGTCGCATCGAGCGTCTGCAGCACGGTGTGCGGCGCATCGGGATCGAGCTTGCCGAGCACGCGGACGATCTTCTCGAGCTCGGCCATCAGCTCGGCCTTGTTCTGCAGGCGGCCGGCGGTATCGACAATCAGCACATCGCATTTTTTCGCTTTCGCCTGTTCGAAAGCGTCATAGGCAAGGCCGGCAGCATCGGCGCCAAGCTTGGTGCCGACGAATTCCGAGTTCGTCCGCTCAGCCCAGATCTTCAGCTGCTCGATCGCCGCCGCGCGGAATGTATCGCCGGCCGCCAGCATCACCTTCAGCCCGGCACCGGAAAGCTTCGCCGCCAGCTTGCCGATCGTCGTCGTCTTGCCGGTGCCGTTGACGCCGACGACCAGGATGACATGCGGCTTGTGCGAGAGATCGAGCTGCAGCGGTTTGGCGACCGGCTTCAGAACCTTGGCGATTTCGGACGCCATGATCCGGCTGACATCCTCGCCGGTGACGTCCTTGCCGTATCGCTCAGACGCCAGCGTATCGGTGACCCGCAACGCGGTCTCGACGCCGAGATCGGCCTGGATCAGCAGGTCTTCGAGATCCTGCAGCGTCTCGTCGTCGAGTTTGCGCTTGGTAAAGAGCGCGGTGATCTGGCCGGTCAGCTGCGAGGAGGTGCGCGCGAGACCGTTGCGCAGGCGCTGGAACCAGCTGAGTTTCGGCTGCGGGACGAGGGGCTGCGGTTCGGCGATTGCCGGGCCGGTGGCGAAGCCTTTGGGGAGGATGGGCGATTCAGGTTTCGGCTGCTCCACGGCCGTTTCGGAAGGCTCGGCGGGCGTGATACCCCCCTCTGCCCTGCCGGGCATCTCCCCCACAAGGGGGGAGATCGGCTGAATAGAGGTGTCCGGTACCTCATCGATCTCAGGTGGAATTTCCTCTACAGGCGCTTCTGCGACTTCCCCGGTCCTTTCGATCAAAGCCGGTGCATCAGGCTCCAAATGATCTCCGCCCTTGTGGGGGAGATGTCCCGAAGGGACAGAGGGGGGTGTTTCCGTAGCGCTGTCCGCAATCAGCTGGGCTTCCGCCTCCGCGGCAGCCTCTGCCTCCAGCAATGAAAGTGGCACGACGCCCATTTCGCTCAACTGGTCCGGGGCCGGCAGAATCTGTGGTTCCGCATCCTCTGCCGCGACATGCACTTCCGTCACGCCCTCGTCGATATCCGCCGCCGGCCCGCCGGCCGTATCCATCTCCTCGGGCAGAACCGGATCATCCGCGACCGGCAGATCCTCGTCGCGCGAGCGCGGCTCGAGCTCCCTTACCACGGCATCGGGCACAGACTCTTCCGCCGGCTTGCCGAAGGTGAAGACCTTTTTGATGAAACTGAGCGCCATGGGGATTCCGTGAAAAGTCAGGCCGCGGCGGCGGCCGTCAATTGCATGTCGAGGTGCTTGCCATTGTGGCCGGTGATCGTGGCCGGCACAAGTTCGCCGGGGCGAAGGCCGGGTGCTGCGACCAGCGTGAAGTTTTCCGTATGCGCCAGGCCGTTGTTTTCGACAAGCAGCCATTGCCGGGTTCCGACCATGCCGTCGAGATGGGATAGATGCAGCCTATGTCCAGCGGCGCGCAGCCTGGCGGCGCGCTCCTTGACCAGCGACCGGTCGAGCTGCGGCATGCGGGCGGCGGGCGTGCCGGGACGCGGGCTGTAGGGGAAGACATGCAGATGCGCGATGTCCGCCTCTTCGGCCAGCCGCACGGCATTGCCGAACATCTCTTCCGTCTCCGTCGGGAAGCCGGCGATCATATCGGCGCCGAAGCTCATTTCGGGGCGAAGGCGGCGCGCCTCCTCGATGAAACGCAGCGCATCGGCGCGCAAATGCCGGCGCTTCATGCGCTTCAGGATCAGGTCGTCGCCATGCTGCAGCGACAGATGCAGATGCGGCATGAAGCGCGGCTCGTCGGCGATGAGATCCATCAGATGGGCGTCGACCTCAATGCTGTCGATCGAGGAAAGCCTGAGGCGGCGGATATCGGGAAGCTGCTTCAGGAGCGTCTTCGCCAGAAGCCCGAGGGTCGGGGTACCCGGCAGGTCACCGCCATAGCTGGTGGCGTCGACGCCGGTCAGCACGATCTCGCGATAACCGCTGTCGGCGAGTTTGCGGGCCTGGTCGACGACCGCGCCCATCGGCACGGAGCGGGAATTGCCGCGGCCATAGGGGATGATGCAGAAGGTGCAGCGGTGGTCGCAGCCGTTCTGCACCTGGATGAAGGCGCGCACATGGCCGTCGATATGCCTGACCATCTGCGGCGCCGTCGCCTTGACGCTCATGATGTCGTTGACGCGCAGCTTCTCCTCGGCCGAAACGCCGAAATCCGGCAGGCTGCGATAGGAAGCGCTTGAAAGCTTCTCCTCGTTGCCGAGCACGGCATCGACTTCCGCCATTTCAGCGAAGGTCTGTTTCTCAGTCTGCGCCGCGCAGCCGGTGACGATGATCCGGGCATGCGGATTGTCGCGCCGTGCCCGGCGGATCGCCTGGCGGGCCTGGCGCACGGCCTCGCCGGTCACGGCACAGGTGTTGACCAGGATGGCGTTGTTGAGCCCGGCCTTCTCAGCCTGCGCCTTCATCACTTCGGATTCATATGTGTTGAGGCGGCAGCCGAAGGTAATGACCTCGATGCCGCTCACTGCGCCTCGGCTCCCCGGTCCGCGTCGCGTGACCACAGGCCGGTCGAAGGATCGAGCCTGCCCGACCATTCCCATTCGGCCGGGCCGGTCATGATGACGTGATCGTCGCGCTCGCGCCATTCGATCGAAAGCACAGCCGGCGGCTTGGCGCTCGCCACATTGATCGTCACCTTGCGGCCGGTGCGGCCGGTGCGCGCGGCGCTGACGGCGGCCGAACAGGCGGCCGAGCCGCAGGCGAGCGTCAGTCCCGCGCCGCGCTCCCAGGTGCGCGTCGTCATCGATGTCGGCGAGGTCACCTGCGCCAGCGTGATATTGGCGCGCTCGGGAAACATCGGATGGTTTTCGAGCAGCGGCCCGAAGCGGGCGAGATCGTAGGACATCACGTCCCGGTCCACCCAGAAGATCGCATGCGGATTGCCCATCGACATGACTGACGGCGAATGCAGCACCGGATTGTCGATCGGGCCGATCTGCAATTCGATGCGGCTGGTATCGTGAAATTCTTCCGCCAGCGGGATCTTCTGCCAACCGAAGACCGGCCGGCCCATATCGACGGAGATCGTCCCGTCCTCGTGCTCGACGGCATTGAGGATGCCGGCGACCGTCTGGAAGGTGAAGGCCTTGCGGCCGGTCTCGGCGGCCAGCGCCTGCACGACGCAACGCGTGCCGTTGCCGCAGGCCTGCGCCTTCGAACCATCGGAATTCAGGATATCGATGAAGGCATCGGTGCCGTCGGCCTTCGGATCATGGATCGCCATGATCTGGTCGAACTCGGTCTGCGGGTCGGCATTGAGCGCCACCGCCGCCGCGGACGTCACCTTGTCGGGCCGGCCGCGCATATCGACGACCAGGATCTTGTTGCCAAGCCCGTTCATCCTTGCGAATTCGACCGTTGCGCTCATGATATCTTCCGTCCACGTTTCCGCTGTATATGGCGGAAATGCGAAGGAATTACCAGTGGGTGAGTGCCGCGCACCTATGCTGCCGGCCGCCCTTTAGGGACAGTCCGGCTTTACCGCTCAACACCATCGGAAGCAAAAGACGCCGCATGCGCTTCGACGATGGCGGCGGTAATGACCTTTCTCAGCTCGTAGACCAGCGAGCGGGACCGCTTGCGATCCAGATCCTGTGCCGCTTTGGCAAGACTAAGGCCTTCGTTCAGAACAATATGATGGGCCCGTGCCAGTGCCCAGCTTTCAATATCAGGATTGATCATTCGTATCTCCGCCGGATCATCCGGCATCAAGGATATTCACGAATCATTTTACACGATGCACTTAAGTAGAAAGTAGAATCATAAGCAGAATATTTTGCAACTGGCCTCTATGGCGTTTGAACTGTCCGCGGGAAATTTAACCGGTCGCATCAGGACCGTGTAGTCTCCCGAAACGCCCGCTCTGCGGTCTTTTGTCCGCATTCGCCTTGACTTTCCTGCCGCTTTCCTGTTTATCGCGCCCAATCCGCGACGAGCCGCATGACTCCGAGCCGCCGACCGGGACCTGAGATCCCGGAGGTCAACACCCGACAGCGCGATGCGCCCTCGGGTGCTTTTTGGCTTTGCGTCTTGTTTTCGTCAAGGAAAAGCACGACGTTTCCGGGCATATCGAACCCGCCCGAAACGTATCAAGGAAGAGCCGATGTTTGAAAACCTCCAGGACCGTCTTGGATCCATTCTGAATGGACTGACAGGCCGTGGCGCGCTTTCGGAAGCCGATGTTTCCGCAGCGCTGCGCGAGGTTCGCCGTGCGCTGCTGGAGGCCGACGTCGCGCTCGACGTCGTGCGTTCCTTCACCGACCGCGTGCGGGAAAAGGCCGTCGGCGCCGAGATCCTGAAGTCGATCAAACCCGGTCAGATGGTCGTCAAGATCGTCCATGACGAACTGATCGAAATGCTGGGCGGCGAAGGCGTCGGCATCGACCTGCATGCGGCCGCCCCCGTCGTCGTCATGATGGTCGGCCTGCAGGGCTCGGGCAAGACGACGACGTCAGCCAAGATCGCCCATCGCCTGTCGACGCGCGACAAGAAGAAGGTGCTGATGGCGTCGCTCGACACGCGCCGCCCGGCAGCCCAGGAGCAGCTTCGCCAGCTCGGCGCCCAGGCCAGCATCGACACGCTGCCCATTATCTCAGGCCAGTCGCCGACCGATATCGCCGCCCGCGCCGTGCAGGCGGCCAAGCTCGGCGGCCATGACGTCGTCATCCTCGACACCGCCGGCCGCACCCATATCGACGAACCCTTGATGGTCGAGATGGCCGACATCAAGAAGCGCTCGAACCCACATGAAATCCTGCTGGTCGCCGACTCGCTGACCGGTCAGGACGCCGTCAATCTCGCCCGCAACTTCGACGACCGTGTCGGCATCACCGGCCTGGTGCTGACCCGCATGGACGGCGATGGCCGCGGCGGTGCGGCCCTTTCGATGCGCGCCGTCACCGGTAAGCCGATCAAGCTGATCGGCGTCGGCGAGAAGATGAGCGAGCTCGAGGAGTTCCATCCCCGCCGCATCGCCGACCGCATCCTCGGCATGGGCGACATCGTCTCGCTCGTCGAGCGCGCGGCCGAGAATATCGATGCCGAGAAGGCGGCCGCCATGGCCGCCAAGATGGCCAAGGGCAAGTTCGACCTCAACGATCTCGCCGATCAGCTGCGCCAGATGCAGAAGATGGGCGGCATGGGCGGCATCATGGGGATGATGCCCGGCATGGCCGGCATGAAGGACAAGATGGCCGCGGCCGGCCTCGACGACAGGCTTTTCGGTCGCCAGATCGCCATCATCCAGTCGATGACCAAGGCCGAGCGCGCCAATCCCGACCTGCTCAAGCATTCGCGCAAGAAGCGCATCGCCGCCGGCTCCGGCACCGATGCCGCCGCCATCAACAAGCTTCTGAAGATGCATCGCCAGATGGCCGACATGATGAAGATGATGGGCGGCAAAGGCAAAGGCGGCATGATGAAGCAGATGATGGGTGGCCTTGCCGGCAAGATGGGGCTTGGCGGCTTAGGCGGTATGGGCGGCGGCATGCCCGATCTCTCGAATATCGATCCCCGGCAGCTCGAAGCCTTGCAGAAGCAGGCCGAAGCGGCGGGACTTGGAAAGCCGGGTGGGGGTATGCCCGGTCTCGGTGGTATGCCGGGTGGTTTGCCTGGCCTCGGCGGCGCCAAGCTGCCGGGCCTGGGCGGTGGTTTCCCGGGATTGCCCGGCTTGCCGAAGAAGAAGTGAAAGGATCGCTTGCCCCATGATTGATCCAAACGTCAAAGCCCAGCTCGCGAGCTATCGTCAGTCGATCGACAATATCGACGCCGCGCTCGTGCACATGCTGGCCGAACGCTTCCGCTGCACCAAAGAGGTCGGCGTGCTGAAGGCCAAATACAATCTGCCGCCGGCCGATCCGGCGCGCGAGGAATACCAGATCGAACGCCTTCGCCAGCTGGCGAAAGCCGCCAATCTGGACCCGGATTTCGCCGAGAAGTTCCTGAACTTCGTCATCAAGGAAGTCATCCGGCATCATGAGCAGATCGCTGCGGACCACGCTGAACAGAGCGCCGCAGCCCGATAACCCGCCTGATCAGGCGACCAAAGAAAAGCCTAAGGAGTAAAGAACATGGCACTGAAAATTCGTCTCGCCCGCGGTGGCTCCAAGAAGCGCCCGTATTACCACGTCGTTCTCGCCGATGCGCGCAGCCCGCGTGACGGCCGCTTCCTCGAAAACCTCGGTTCCTGGAACCCGATGCTCGCCAAGGACGACGAGAAGCGCGTTCAGCTGAACGCCGAGCGCATCAAGCACTGGATCGAAAACGGCGCCCAGCCGACCGACCGCGTTCTGCGCTTCCTCAATGAAGCCGGCGTTGCCAAGCGCGAAGCCAAGAACAACCCGATCAAGGCAAAGCCGGGCAAGCGCGCTCAGGAACGCGCCGCCGAAAAGGCTCAGAAGATCGCTGACGCCGCCGCCGCTGCTGCCGACGCCGCCGAATAATCGGGACCTTCCCCAATTGAGCGGGCGGCATGGCGACATGCCGCCCGTTTTCGTTTCCAATTACCCGCACTTCGTTTATGAGAAACCAGTCTTTCGGCTTCACATGAAGGAACCCATGACAAAGCTTGAAAACCCCGTTCTGATGGCGACGATCGGCGGCGCGCAAGGCCTCCGGGGCGAGGTGCGTGCCAAGGCCTACACGGCCGATCCGAGCGCCCTTGGCGACTACGGCCACCTGCACAGCATGGACGGCCGCAGCTTCGAAGTCCTCGAAATCCGCGAGACGAAGAATGTCGTCGTCGTCCGTTTCCGCGGCGTCAACGACCGCAATGCCGCCGAAGCGCTGAACGGGCTCGAACTCTATATCGAGCGCGACAACCTGCCGGACGAGGAGCTTGAAGATGACGAGTTCTACTATGCCGATCTCGAAGGCCTGGAAGCACGCGACGACAAGGGTGCCAGCTATGGCACCGTCACCGGCGTCTTCGATTTCGGCGCCGGCGATTTGCTGGAACTCAAAGGTCCGGGCAAACGGCCGGTGCTGATCCCCTTCTCCGAAGCCTCGGTGCTGGAGATCGATCTCGAGGCCGGCACGCTGCTGATCGACCCGCTGGCGGCAGGCTTGGTCGACGATCCCGAAGAGCTTTCGAAATTCACCGCGGACAAGCCGAAAAAGAAGAAGTGATGGCTTTCCGGGCGAGCGTGCTGACACTCTATCCGGAAATGTTTCCGGGACATCTGGGCTTTTCGCTCGCCGGCAAGGCGATGGAGCGTGGGCAATGGTCGCTGGATGCGGTGCAGATCCGCGATTTCGCCACCGACAAGCACCGCACGGTCGATGACACTCCGGCCGGCGGCGGCGCCGGCATGGTGCTGAAACCCGACGTTCTCGCCCGTGCGATCGACAGCACCGCTGAGAACGATACCCGCCCGCGCCTGCTGATGAGCCCGCGCGGCCGGCCGCTGACGCAGGAGCGCGTGCGCGCGCTTGCTTCAGGCGACGGCGTCATCATCGTCTGCGGCCGCTTCGAGGGCGTCGATCAGCGAGTGATCGAGGCGCGCGGCCTGGAAGAGGTTTCGATCGGCGACTACGTTCTGTCAGGCGGCGAGCCGGCGGCGCTGATCGTGCTCGACGCGATCATCCGCATCCTGCCCGGCGTCATGGGCAACGATCTTTCCGGCCTGCACGAAAGCTTCGAAGGCGGGCTGCTGGAACATCCTCATTATACCAGGCCGCAGGCCTGGGAAGGCCGGGAAATTCCCGCTATCCTCACCTCCGGCAATCACGGCGCCATCGAGAAATGGCGGCACCAGGAGGCGGTGCGGCTGACGCGGGAGCGGCGGCCGGATCTCCTGGAAAAGGCTGAACCTAAGAAAAACGGCTGATTCCACCCTCCCCTTCACAAAAATGTCGTGCGAGGGATGACAAGCCCCGGCCTTTCGTGTATTGGCGCACGCGGAAATGGGGTTATCCCCGTCTGCCAGCAAACAAAGAATGGCGAACCCGCTCCCGCCCTGAAGGGCAAAGTCCTGAGGCCAGTTCCAAAGGATCAGTGTCGAGCGCTCTGGCTGTTTCAGAAGAACCAAAGGTTAAGACGATGAACATCATTCAGCAGCTTGAGGCCGAACAGGCCGCCAAGATCGAAGCCAAGCGCACGCTTCCCGAATTTTCCCCGGGCGATACCGTCCGCGTCAACGTGAAGGTCACGGAAGGCAACCGTACCCGCGTTCAGGCCTATGAAGGCGTCTGCATCGCCCGCTCCGGCGGCGGCCTGCAGGAAAACTTCACGGTCCGCAAGATCTCCTACGGCGAAGGCGTCGAGCGCGTATTCCCGGTCTACTCGCCGATGATCGAAAGCGTCGACGTCGTTCGCCGCGGTAAGGTCCGTCGCGCCAAGCTCTATTACCTCCGTGATCGTCGCGGCAAGTCTGCCCGTATCGTTGAAGACACCGGCGTGCGCGCCCGCAAGCTCAACGACGCCGAGCGCGCCGCGATCGCCGAGGAAAAGGCACGCATCGAAGCTGAAAAGATTGCAGCCGCTCAGGCGCTCGCCGCCGAGAAGGCAGCAGCAGAAGCAGCCGAAGCCAAGGCCGCTGCTGAAGCAGCAGCCGCCGCAGCAGCGGAACCGGCTGCAGAATAAGATCTGCGCCCCGCAAAAATCTTTGCTTGGAGCAAAATTCTTTTGCTTGGAAAGGCGGCCTTCGGGTCGCCTTTTCTCTTTTTTCCTTGGGCACGCAGCCGGCGGCCTTGCCTTCGGCAGGTCTTCCGTGACAATTTTCGCCGTTCAATCCCGGAGAGCCGTTCCATGCTGTTTCGTCGTACTGTCCTTGCGAGCTTCGCCGCCCTTGCGCTCGCACCCTTGGCCGCATTGGCAGCCGAACTGCCGGATCTCGGCGGCAAGAGCGTCGTCGTCGTCACCGAGAATGCCTATCCGCCGCTGCAGTTCGTCGACCCGAAATCCGGCAAGCCGATCGGCTGGGAATATGATGCGATGAACGAGATCGCCAAGCGGCTGAATTTCAAGGTCGAATATCAGAATACCAGCTGGGACGCGATGATCCAGGCGGTTTCCGACGGCCAGTACAACATCGGCATGACCGGCATCACCATCAAGGAAGACCGCAAACAGAAGGTGGATTTCTCCGACCCCTATATGCGCTCGCAGCAGTTCATGCTGGTGCGCGGCGACGAGAAGCGTTTCACCGACGCCAAGTCCTTCGCCGCGTTCAAGGATGGCCTGGTCGGCGCCCAGCCCGGCACCACGCCCTTCTACACCGCTGTCTATGAAGTGCTCGACGGCAATGAGCAGAACCCGCGCATCAAGCTCTTCGAAACCTTCGGCGCCACCGTCCAGGCGCTGAAGGCCGGCGACGTCGATGTGGTGCTGACCGACGGCACCGCCGGCAAGGGTTATGTCGACGCCTCGAATGGCGCCCTGAAGCTGATCGGCGAGCCGCTCGGCACCGAAGATTTCGGCTTCATCTTCCCGAAGGGTTCCGATCTCGTCGCGCCCGTCAATGCCGCCATTTCAGCCCTCAAGGCCGACGGCACACTGGATGCGCTGAACAAGAAGTGGTTCCTCGACTATAAGATGGGCGAATGACGCCGAGCCATTGCTGATGGCTTTGCGACCATCTCCCGACAGACACGTCAAGGACGACTATCCCTCGTGGCTGGTCGCGCTCGTCGCGATCGGCATCGTCCTTGCCGCCATCATCGTCACCAACGATATCTATGCCCAGGTTTTCCGCACCGTCGTCAACGGCGTCGGCATCACCGTCTTCGTCACGCTGGTCGCCTTCGTGCTCGCCACCGTGCTCGGCCTCGGCATCTGCCTGCTCGGCATGGCCGACAGCCGGGCGCTGCGCCAGATCGCACGCTTCTACATCGAGATCATCCGCGGCATCCCGATCCTCGTGCTCCTGTTCTACGTCGCCTTCGTCGGCGCCCCGGCTCTGGTTGCCGCCTATAATTTTCTGATTTCACCGCTGGTGAGTTCAGGCATGGCCGAGCCCATCCTGGTGCGCGACCTCTCGCTGATGTGGCGGGCGATCATCGCGCTGACGATCGGTTATTCGTCCTTCATCGCCGAGATCTTCCGGGCCGGTTTCCAATCGGTCGATCTCGGCCAGATCGAGGCGGCCAAGGCACTCGGCCTTTCCCGCTACCGGCGCTTCCGCTCCGTCGTCTTCCCGCAGGCGATCCGGGTGATCTTCCCGCCGCTCTCCAACGATTTCGTCTCGATGGTCAAGGATTCATCGCTCGTCTCCGTGCTCGGCGTCGCCGACATCACCCAGATGGGCAAGGTCTATGCCGCCGGCTCCTTCCGCTTCTTCGAGACCTATTCGATCGTCACCTACATCTACCTGATCCTGACGATCGGCCTGTCGCTGGCGCTGCGGCGGACGGAGAAATGGATGAAGTCGCGGTGAATGATCGAAAGCCATGACACCCGCGAATGCGGTCTTGATGATTCAAATTGAAGCCGCCGCGAAAAATCGGTATATGCAGGCGATGGAATCCAAGTTCAGATGCACAGGCGCGCATATTTTCGTGCTGCAGGACCATTATCGCCTGCCGGCGCGGTTCTTTGCATGCGTGTCCGGCGCGCTCAACAGCCGACTTCGTTGATCGAATGACGGCCGGCGGAGCTTGATCCGCTTTTTACTCGATTTCCCAAAAGCATCCAAAAACGGACTTAACGCCATGAGCGCACCGCGTACCCTCTACGACAAGATCTGGGACGATCACCTGGTCGACGAACAGGCAGACGGCACCTGTCTTCTCTACATCGACCGCCATCTGGTCCACGAAGTCACCTCGCCACAGGCGTTCGAAGGCCTGCGCATGACCGGCCGCAAGGTTCGCGCCCCGGAAAAGACGCTCGCCGTCGTCGACCATAACGTTCCGACCTCGCCCGATCGCCATCTGGGCATCAAGAACGAGGAAAGCCGAATCCAGGTGGAAGCGCTGGCGACCAACGCCGCCGAATTCGGCGTCGAATATTATTCGGCAAGCGACAAGCGCCAGGGCATCGTTCACATCGTCGGTCCTGAACAGGGCTTCACCCTGCCCGGCATGACCATCGTCTGCGGCGACAGCCACACCTCGACGCACGGCGCCTTCGGCGCGCTGGCGCACGGCATCGGCACCTCCGAGGTCGAGCATGTGCTGGCGACCCAGACGCTGATCCAGAAGAAGGCGAAGAACATGCTGGTGCGGGTCGACGGCCTGCTGCCGCCGCACGTCACCGCCAAGGACATCATCCTCGCCATCATCGGCGAAATCGGCACCGCCGGCGGCACCGGCCACGTCATCGAATTTGCCGGCGAAGCGATCCGCTCGCTGTCGATGGAAGGCCGCATGACCATCTGCAACATGACGATCGAAGGCGGCGCTCGCGCCGGCCTGATCGCCCCTGACGAAAAGACCTTCGAATACATCAAGGGCAAGCCGCGCGCGCCGAAGGGCGAGGCGCTGGAACAGGCGATCGCCTACTGGAAGACGCTGCAGACCGACGAGGGCGCGCATTACGACCGCGTCGTCATCCTCGATGCCGCCAGCCTGCCGCCGATCGTCTCCTGGGGCTCCTCGCCCGAGGACGTCATCTCCGTTCAGGGCATCGTCCCGAACCCAGACGACATCCAGGACGAGACCAAGCGCACCTCTAAATGGCGCGCGCTCGACTATATGGGCCTGAAGCCCGGCACCAAGATGACCGACATCACGCTTGACCGCGTCTTCATCGGCTCCTGCACCAACGGCCGCATCGAGGATCTGCGCGAAGTCGCCAAGGTGGTCGAAGGCAAGACGGTTGCCGCATCCGTCGATGCGATGATCGTTCCGGGCTCCGGCCTCGTCAAGGAACAGGCGGAAGCCGAAGGCCTCGACAAGATCTTCAAGGCCGCCGGTTTCGACTGGCGCGAGCCGGGCTGCTCCATGTGCCTGGCCATGAACGACGACCGCCTGAAGCCGGGCGAACGCTGCGCGTCCACCTCGAACCGCAACTTCGAAGGCCGTCAGGGCTTCAAGGGTCGCACCCACCTCGTTTCACCGGCCATGGCGGCGGCCGCCGCGATCGCCGGCCACTTCGTCGATATCCGCGAGTGGAACTGATCCGTCGTCCCACGGAAGAGAATGAAAGCCGCCCGATGCGCTCTCAGCGCATCGGGCGGTTTCGTATTTCATGGCGACTGTGCCGTATCCCGCTGTAATTCAACGGGTAAGCCCGTTTGTGCATGGCCCGTCTTCCCAATTTCATCCGTTCGGGCAATCGACATCGAAAAATGCGTGTGGCCTCCTTGGTATAGGCGCGATACGCGACTGATACCGTTCAGGCTCCGGCGAACACCGCGCCATCGGGGGAATGGCCATGAGGCGGAAAAGAGTACGGAGTTTACTGCAAGCCAGCTTGATCGTATTTGCATTGCAGGCATCGATCGACGCCGCCGAGGCCGCGCCGATCCGTCCGGCGATAGGACCGGTCATGGCCTCTTCCGATCTGCTGCACCAGATCGCCCAAAGCAAGATACCCTATCTCAATGGATATCGGGGCTATAGCAGCGCCCGGTCCGGCTATATCAAGAGCGCGAACGGCTATTGGTATCCGGCGCGCGCCTTTGACGATTATTATACCGGATCGGTCGGACGGCCGCAGCGCATGAGCAATAGCTGCAATTTCGGCTTTGCCCCGACGAACGGATCGTCGAACTGCAACTACTGATCGAAGGCTGCATTCTCCGTTATGCGGCGGTCGCCGCGGGTAATTTACCCGGAGACCGCCGCTGCAATTGCTTTAGCGCTGATCGCAACGGCGATCAGAAAGTTGCCGTCATCGGGTCCGGCCCCATGCGGGCGCCGGCGCTGTCGAGCCTGGCGATCGCCGCCATATCGTCATTATCGAGTTTGAAGTCGAACACCTGGAAATTCTCCTCGATGCGCGACGGCGTCACCGACTTCGGGATGACGACGAGGCCGGTATCGAGGTGCCAGCGGATGATGACCTGTGCCGGCGTCTTCCGATATTTCCGGGCGATCTCACCGATAACAGGGTTCGAGATGAACTTGCCCTGGCCGAGCGGGCTCCAGGATTGGGTGGCAATACCAAGCTTCTTGTGCGTCTCCTGCGCCGCCTTCTGCTGAAAGTCGGGATGCAGCTCGATCTGGTTGATGACGGGAACGACGCCGGTTTCGCCGATGATGCGCTCCAGATGTTCGGGACAGAAATTCGACACGCCGATCGAGCGGGCGCGGCCCTCTTCGCGGATGCGCACGAAGGCCTTCCAGGTCTCGGTGTAGAGGCCGCGATGCGGCGACGGCCAGTGAACGAGATAGAGGTCGACATAGTCGGAACCGAGCTTCTTCAGGCTGCCGTCGAAGGCACTGAGCGTATTGTCGTAGCCCTGGTCGGTGTTTCTGAGCTTGGTGGTGACGAAGATGTCCTTGCGGTCGAGGCCGGAAGAGCGGATGCCTTCGCCGACACCCTCTTCATTGTCGTAGCCGGACGCCGTATCGATATGGCGATAGCCGGCGGCAATCGCCGCGCGCACCGTCGGAGCGGCAATCTCCTGCGGCGTCTGCCAGACGCCGAGGCCGACCTGGGGAATGGAATGTCCGTCATGGAAAGTGATGATGGGTTGCGCGGTCACACTATATCTCCGGGAGTTTGAAGAATGGGACGAGGCATGAATTGCGCCCCACTTTGGGGCGTCCCGGAACGCATTTCAGCCTGAGCGCTCGGTCACCGGAAACATATAGGCGGCCATGCCGGGAAGACAATCAGAGGACCCGGACAATCGTCCCCTTCCGAAGATGCGGCAGAAGCCGGCGCATGTCGCGCAGGCTGACCGCCACGCAGCCGGCTGTCGGCTCGTAGCCCGGCCGGATGAGATGGAAGAACACCGCCGAGCCGCGATTGCGCACCCGCGAGGAAATGTTCCAGTCCATCACCAGGCAGATATCATAGAGCCCGTCGCTGCGCCGCATCTCCTCATGGCTTGCCCCGAACGGCGCCCGGACGAGGCGGTTATAGCTGGCGTTGCCGGGCTGATCGCACCAGAGCATGTCGGTGCGGATCCGGCGAAGGGCAAGCGGCGTGGCAAGCCGGCCGTTCCGCTCACCGCGCCGGAAACCGGATATCAGTCGCATCGAGGCGATCGGCGTGGCGCCGTCGCCCTCGCGTTTGATCACGCTGCGGCCGGAGCGGCCAATCGCGGCTAGGACGGTGATCGCGCCGAGCCGGACGATCGCCCGGCTCTTGCGCCCGGGCGCCGGCCGCACCACGATCGTCGACGGCTTCATCCCCGGCTTCCGCCTTGTTTTTTCCATTTTTCTCGCATGTCTTGCATTGTCTGGGGCTCCAATTGAAATCATATCAAAACCTGCGCGGCAACGGCCCGCCGCGCGATCCTTGCCAAACCAGGAATTTGGCGTAGGACTAGGGGACTTAACATGAGGAAAGCAAGGGCATGACCGCACGCACCATTCTTCTGGTGGATGACGACGATGACCTTCGTCAGACGCTGACGGAGCAATTGTCGCTGTATGAGGAATTTTCGGTTCTGCAGGAAGCCAACGCCGGCAAGGGTGTTGCGACCGCCCGCTCGACGCCGGTCGACCTCTTGATCATGGATGTCGGCCTGCCCGATATGGACGGCCGCGAGGCGGTCAAGCTGCTGCGCAAGGGCGGCTTCAAGGCGCCGATCATCATGCTGACCGGCCACGATACCGATTCGGATACGATTCTCGGCCTCGAAGCCGGCGCCAACGACTATGTCACCAAGCCTTTCCGCTTCGCCGTGCTGCTCGCGCGCATTCGCGTGCAGCTGCGCCAGCACGAACAGAGCGAGGATGCGACCTTTACCGTCGGCCCCTACCTGTTCAAGCCGAGCCAGAAGCTGCTGACCACAGACAATGGCCAGAAGATCCGGCTGACGGAAAAGGAGGCGGCGATCATCCGCTATCTCTATCGGGCCGAACAGAAAGTGGTCACCCGCGACGTGCTTCTCGAAGAGGTCTGGGGCTATAACTCGGGCGTCACCACACATACGCTGGAAACCCACGTCTATCGGCTGCGGCAGAAGATCGAACGCGATCCCTCCAATGCCGAAATCCTGGTGACGGAAAACGGCGGCTACAAGATCATTCCATAGGGCATTTCCATTTTCTCCGAATCACGGAAATGCTCTATCTCTTTGTTTCCACGCAACTCCAGCAAAGCCGCGACGCGGTTTTGCTGGAATTGCTCTAAGGCGAAAAGCCCGCATGGCGCTGACCGACGACATCCGCATGCTCGCGCAGCTTCCTCTGTTCAAGGACATGAACGAGGATCAGCTGCGGCTGATCGCCTTCGGCGCCGACCGGCGCATGATCGCCGCCGGCCAGATGCTGTTTCGCCAGGGCTCGCCCGCCGAGAGCGCCTATGTCATCCTCAGCGGCAGCCTGGAGCTGAGCGCGACGAGCAGTGACGGCATACAGAGGACGGAGGGGGTTGCGGGCCCGGGAACGCTGGTCTCCGAGCTGGCGCTGGTGACGCTGGTGGAGCGCAAATTCACCGCGGTCGCGCGCGAGGACACCAGCATCATCCGCATCACCCGCGCCCTCTTTCACCGGCTGATCGAAGAATATCCTGAAGCAGCCCGGCTGATCGAGAACCGCATCCGCGACAATCTCGCCGAACTTGCAGCAAAGGCCGCAAGCCAGTTCTACCGTTTCAGCTGACCCCCGTTGGAGCGCAAGCTCAATCGCGGCTAAGGCCGTCGATCGCCGCCGCAAGCTTCACGAGGTCTGCGGCATAGAACCCGGCGGCATTGAGACAATTCGTCTCCAGCAGCTTCAGTCCTTCTTCGGTACGGCAGATATCGATGACATAGGCCGGGGAGTAGCCAGGATTGATGTCAACCATGCGCTGCCCGAATTCCAGCGCATCGCCATCGATCTCGTAGCGGTGGATGACGCGCGATCCATCCTTGTAGAGCGAATAGGTGACGATCCGATCGTTGACGGCCCAGAGACGCCATTCGCGCAGGATGCGGACCGGCTTGGTGAACATCAGCAGCGTATCGTGACGGAGCGATCCCGCCGGGATTTCATCCTCGTCAAGGGTGAGAACCCTCTCCGCCATACGGATGATCTCGCCTGTCGATTTCACGTTGCCGGGCTCTTCCTTGCTGTCGTCGACCGGGCGCAGGAACCATTCCTTCCCATCGTCGGTCAGACGCGCGGGAACGTCGCGGAGCGTCAGGAACAGCGCGTCGGCGCCGTTGAGGAGATAGGGATGCCACACCTCTTCCTGAACGAAGGGGCGCAGCTTGAATACACCAGGCCAGTAGCCGTTCGCCTCGGCGTTCTTCCACAGCGAGTAGGAGCCGAACATGACCACCGAGCCCGGATCGGCAACCACAGGATCGGGAATAAGCTCGCCGATGAACGGAACCACCTTGTGCCATGTGTAAGGGATATCGAGCCGGTCGAGTGCCTCGGCCAGCTTGTGGGTGTCTTCGAACTCCTGGAGAATCCACTGCATCAGAAATCGAAATGCGCCGTGACCGGCACATGGTCGGAGGGCCGATCCCAGCCGCGCGCTTCCTTCAGGATCTCGATGCGCTTGAGATGCGGCCCGAGATCCGATGACGACCAGATATGGTCGAGACGGCGGCCGCGGTCGGCGGCCTCCCAGTCCTTGGCGCGGTAGCTCCACCAGGTATAGAGCTTCTCGCTTTCCGGCACATGCTGGCGCATGAGATCGAGCCAGGCGCCGCGCTTCATCACCTCGAGCAGCCCGTCGGTCTCGACGGGCGTATGGCTGACGATTTTCAGCAGCTGTTTGTGCGACCAGACATCGTGCTCCAGCGGCGCGACGTTCAGATCGCCGACGAGGATCGCCGACGTATTCGCCTCGCCATTGGCTTTCAGATGCTTCATCTCCTCGATGAAATCGAGCTTGTGGCCGAATTTCGGATTGATCGTGCGATCCGGCTCGTCGCCGCCGGCCGGAACATAGAAATTGTGCAACCGGATCCGGCGATTGCCGTGCTCGAAGATCGCCGAGATGTGGCGGGCATCGCCGACCCCGCAGTAATCCTGCCGGTGATCCTCCGTCAGCGGAATGCGCGAGGCGATCGCCACGCCGTGATAGCCCTTCTGGCCGTGGATGATGATGTGATCGTAGCCCATCGCCCGCAGCGGTGCCGCCGGGAAGAGCTCGTTCGTCACCTTGGTCTCCTGCAGGCAGAGAATATCCGGCCGGTGCTTGAGAACGAGCTGCTCGACGATCGGCATGCGCAGCCGCACCGAATTGATGTTCCAGGTGGTGATCGACAAGCCCATAGTCCCAGCCCTTTCATGCTTTCATGAAAGGGCTTTAGAACAAAGGTGGACAGGAGGGAACCGGCCGCGTGTAAAAGCCGCGGACGATCAACCAAAAAGGCCTCAGTCGCGTGAGGCTGCCGTGCCCGGAATGCTTTCGTAAGGCACGCGGAAGACGCGGTCGTCGAACTGCATGCCTGTCTTGACGTTGAAGATCATCACCGACGTGTCCTTGCCCTGATTGTCGGTGATCGTCCACTGGCGCAGGTCGTAGGTCTTCGGGTCGAACATCATGGTGATGGTCGAGTTGCCGAACACCGTATTGTTGCCGAGCGCGATCGTCGTCAGATCGGACTCTTCCTTCACGCCCTTCACCATGCCGGCCGACAGATCGATGCGCTGCGCCAGGAGCAGGCTGAGCGGCGTCTTGGAGAGCGGATAGAGATCCCAGGTTTTCAGCTTGGTATTGCCGATGGCGACGTTCTTGCCGTCGGCGATCACCCGCATCGGCGAAGGATCGTCGTAGTTGAAGCGCAGTTTGCCCGGACGCTGGATGAAGAACTTGCCGCCGGTCTGCTCGCCGCGCGGACCGAACTGCACGAATTCGCCCTGCATCGTCGTGACGCCGGAGAAATGGTCGGCGATCGCCTGCGCCGTGCCGGAGGCCGGAGCCGCCGCCTGCGCATGGGCGCCGAAGGGAATGGTGCTTGCCATCGCAGCGAGAGCAAAGGCGCCGAGAAGATCGCGGCGCGTTACCGTCAGGCCGGAGAGGAAGGTGTCGGAGTTACTCATCTAAATCTCCTTTATGCGATCTGCATGCTGCCGAAAGGCGGCGTCTTCAAGGCATTGCGATCGGGCCTGCGTGAGGTAACGGCTTCGCTGCCATCCGGTTTCCGCAAAAGCGGTCCCCATCGGAAATATATGCCGATTATTTCAGCGGTCGAGGATGTCGCCTTCGGTCGGAACAAGAATTTCGCGTTTGCCGGCATGGTTGGCCGGCCCGATGATGCCTTCCTTTTCCATCCGCTCGATGAGCGAGGCTGCCCTATTATAGCCGATGCCGAGCCGGCGCTGGACGTAGGAGGTCGAGGCCTTGCCGTCTCGCAGCACGATGGCGACGGCCTGGTCATAGGGATCTTCCGAATCAGAAAGATTCGACGTGCCGGCGGGGCCGCCACCGCCGCCGTAATCGCCATCCTCGTCGTCATCGGCGGTGATCGCATCCAGATATTGCGGCGAGCCCTGGGTCTTCAGATAGGAGACGATCTCTTCCACCTCGACATCCGAGACGAACGGGCCGTGCACGCGCTGGATCCGCCCGCCGCCCGCCATATAGAGCATGTCGCCCATGCCGAGCAGCTGTTCGGCGCCCTGTTCGCCGAGGATGGTGCGGCTATCGATCTTCGAGGTCACCTGGAAGGAGATGCGGGTCGGGAAGTTTGCCTTGATCGTGCCGGTGATGACGTCGACCGACGGACGCTGCGTCGCCATGATCACGTGGATGCCGGCGGCACGCGCCATCTGCGCCAGACGCTGCACGGCACCTTCGATGTCCTTGCCGGCGACCATCATCAGGTCGGCCATCTCGTCGATGATGACGACGATATAGGGCATCGGCCTCAGGTCGAATTCTTCGGTCTCGTACATTGCCTCGCCGGTGTGGCGGTCGAAGCCGGTCTGCACCGTGCGCGAGATCGCCTCGCCCTTCGACAAGGCCTGCTCGACGCGGGTGTTGAAGCCGTCGATGTTGCGCACACCGATCTTCGACATCTTCTTATAGCGCTCTTCCATCTCGCGCACGGTCCATTTCAGCGCGACGACGGCCTTCTTCGGATCGGTGACCACGGGCGATAGCAGATGCGGGATGCCGTCATAGACGGAAAGCTCGAGCATCTTCGGGTCGATCATGATCAGCCGGCACTGTTCTGGCGTCATGCGATAGAGCAGCGACAGGATCATCGTGTTGATGGCGACCGACTTGCCGGAGCCGGTGGTGCCGGCAACGAGCAGATGCGGCATCTTGGCGAGATCGGCGATGACGGCTTCGCCGCCGATCGTCTTGCCGAGCGCCATGGCGAGCTTGGCCTTGCTGCCGTCGAAATCGCGGGAAGCAATGAGTTCGCGCAGATAGACGGTCTCGCGCGTCTGGTTCGGCAGTTCGATGCCGATCGCGTTGCGGCCAGGCACGACGGCAACGCGGGCGGCAATGGCGCTCATCGAGCGGGCGATATCGTCGGCAAGGCCGATGACCCGCGACGACTTGATGCCGGGCGCCGGCTCCAATTCGTAGAGCGTGACGACGGGGCCTGGACGGACATGGATGATCTCGCCCTTGACGCCGAAATCTTCGAGCACGCCTTCGAGCATGCGGGCGTTCTGCTCCAGCGCATCGGCCGAAAGCGTGGAATCGCGCACGACGTTCTTCGGTTCGGCAAGCAGATGCATCGAGGGAAGCTGGAAACCTTCGGGACGAATGAACGAGCCCTGCGCCTCCCGCTCGACGCGGGCGCCGGGCTTCGGACGCGCGACCGCGGGAACGACGCGCGGCTCCGGCTTGCCGGCGGCTTTCGCCGGCGCACGGATCATCCAGTCGTCCTCATCGTCGTCCGGCAGGATATCGGCCGGGCGCGGCGGCATATCGGGGTCGAACGGCAGATCGTCGTCATCATCCTCGTCATCGATGGAAAGCGACGGTGCCGCGACGACGCGGCGCGGCGCAGCCGCCCTTGCTCCCATCGATGGCTCCATCGACGGCTCCATCCGCTCGCCGCGCGTCGCCGGCGCCTTGGCGCGCACCGGTTCGTTCAGCGTGCCGAACTCATCATCGTTGAAATCATAGGGCGATTCGAAATCGCCCTGGCGGCGCTTGCGCGGTCCCATGCCGAGGAGGCGGCGCAGCCGTCCCTGGTTCATATACCAAGCATGGGTCATCGCGCCGCTGAAAGCGACCCAGCGCGACTCGTCCTCCTCGTCCTCGTCGCCGACGACCCGCGCCTTGCTTGTCGTCTCGACGTAATCGTCCTCGATTTCGTCGTCCGCGTCGCTGCGGCCGACGAGGCCCGAGGCAAACAGCATCATCCAGGCGGTCGGCACCGCAAAGATGCAGCCGACAACCATGGCGAACGTGCCGGTGGGATAGGCGCCGACGAAGAGCGCGGGAAAACGCAGTATCATATCACCGACGACGCCACCGATGCCGTTCGGGATCGGCCAGGTGAGCGGCGGCGGAAAGCAGCCGATCACGGCGCAGGACAGCACCGTACCGCCAAGCCAGGCGCCGGCACGGGCGGGAATGCGGCTGAAGCGGCGGCCCGAGATCAGCGTCAGCGCCCAGGCGACGATCGGCAGCATCGAAACGACGCTGGCAAGGCCGAGGAACTGCATGACGATATCGGCGAAGGCGGCGCCGCTGTAACCGAGGATATTCGTCGGCAGATTGGCCGTGGCATAGGAATAGCTCGGATCCGCGACGTTCCATGTCGCCAGCGCCGCGACGCAGAGCGCCAGCAGTAGAAAGATCGCAAAGCCGATGAGCGCCTGGATCTGTCGCAGCATGAATGCCGAGAAGGAGAACCGATCCGGACGGCCATCCATCGCCGGCGACGTGCTTCTTGCCATGTGTCTAACCCGTCCAATGCCTGAGGGCATGCGAATCACCGAAGCTTCGCCATGCCAAAATGCGTCCGCTCCACCTAATCAGAGCCGGGTTAAAGCGATGTTAACCATGCATGCCTGGACGGGCATTCCGGGCATGGAAATCAAAAAAAGCCCGAACCTGGAAAGGTTCGGGCCAAATGCGGTCTATGACAGCTTTTCCGGGTGTAACCCGGAAAAGCTCTAGATAGGCCGCGACGGGCCGTGAAGCGGCGCCCTTGTGCCGGGCGCCGCAAACGCTGTGATCAAGAGGCGTGGTAGGCGGCTTCGCCGTGGGTCGAAAGGTCGAGACCTTCGCGCTCGGCTTCGACGCTCACGCGCAGGCCGATGACGACATCGACGATCTTGTAGAGGATCGCCGAACCGATGCCCGACCACAGAAGCGTCGTCAGCACGCCCTTGGCCTGGGCGAGCACCTGGGTTGCCGTGCCGGCATAGGAGGCAGCGAAATCGGCGGTCGAGTAGTCGACGATGCCGGCGCCGCCAAGGGCCGGATTGACGAGGATACCGGTGCCGAGGGCGCCGAGGATGCCGCCGACGCAATGCACGCCGAAGACGTCGAGGCTGTCGTCATAGTTGAACTTGTTCTTCACGACGTCGACGAAGAAGTAGCAGACCGGCGAGACGACGAGGCCGAGAACGATCGAGCCCATCGGGCCGGCAAAACCGGCAGCCGGGGTGATGGCGACGAGACCGGCAACCGCACCCGAAGCGCCGCCGAGCATGGACGCCTTGCCGCGGGTCAGGCTTTCGACGACGCACCAGGAGACGGCGGCAGCTGCCGTCGCGACGAAGGTGTTGATAAAGGCAAGCGAGGCATAGCCATTGGCTTCGAGGTTGGAGCCGGCGTTGAAGCCGAACCAGCCGACCCAGAGCAGCGATGCGCCGACCATGGTCAGGGTCATCGAATGCGGAGCCATGATTTCCTTCTTATAACCGGTGCGCTTGCCGAGCATGATGGCGCCGACGAGACCGGCAATACCGGCATTGATGTGGACGACCGTGCCGCCGGCAAAGTCGATTGCGCCGTAGGAGAAGATCAGGCCGGCCGGCGAGCTGTAGGAGCTCGGACCGCCCCAGAACCAGACCATGTGCGCCATCGGGAAGTAGATAAAGGTCACCCAGAGCACGACGAAGAGCATGACGGCCGAGAACTTGACGCGCTCGGCGAAGGCGCCGACGATCAGGCCGGGCGTGATGCAGGCGAAGGTCATCTGGAAGACGATGAAGGTGTACTCAGGAATGGCGACGCCCTTCGAGAAGGTTTCGGCGAGCGACGAGGTGTTGACGCCGGCCAGGAACGCCTTCGAGAAGCCGCCGACGAAGCTGTTCAGCGAGCCGCCGTCGGTGAAGGCGAGCGAATAGCCGTAGGTCACCCAGAGCAGCGCCACGACGGCGGTGATCATGAACACCTGCATCAGCACCGAGAGCATGTTCTTGGCACGGACGAGGCCGCCGTAGAACAGCGCAAGGCCGGGGATGGTCATCAGCAGGACGAGCGCCGAGGAGATGAGCATCCAGGCATTGTCACCCTTGTCCATGGTGAAGGCTGGAGCGGCGGCAGCTGTGGTGGCGGCGGCGGGCGCAGCCTCCTGCGCGAAAGCGACGACCGGCGCCAGAAGCGCAGCCGTTGCTGCGCAGATCAGCGCAAAGGGGGAAGAAAACTTCGAAGTCGACATTGAAAAAAGCTCCTTGATCTGCCGCTTACAGCGCTTCTGAATCGGTTTCGCCCGTACGGATGCGCACGGCGTGATCGATCGAATAGACGAAAATCTTGCCGTCGCCGATCTGACCGGTTTTGGCCGACGCCGCGATGGCTTCGACAGCCCGGTCGACGAGTTCCGATGCAACGGCGATTTCGATCTTGAGCTTCGGCAGGAAGCTGACCGCATATTCGGTGCCGCGATAGATTTCGGTATGCCCCTTCTGGCGCCCGTAGCCCTTCACTTCGGTTACGGTCAGCCCCTGAATACCGATCGCCGTAAGAGCTTCGCGGACCTCATCGAGCTTGAACGGCTTGATAATAGCCATCACAATTTTCATCTGGTTTCCCATCCTTCGTTATCCTCGGCGCGGAGCCGACTCTCCTTGCCGCTGACATTCCTGGACAGCGACCGGCGATATACATTCAAAGGACGTGCCAGATTCGAGGTGTGATATAACCTATTGAAAAATAATAACTATAATATGGAGCGCCAATAAACAGGCAAATGATCGGCCAATAAGCGCACAAATAATGCGCAAATTTTCGAAGATGCACATTATTTATTCATTTGCCTTTTTCCGAATCAAACCTTCCTGGGCGACGGAGGCGATCAGCTCACCCGAGCGGGTAAAGAGGCTGCCTCGAGTCAGCCCTCTGGCGCCCGAAGCCGACGGGCTGTCCTGCGCATAGAGCAGCCAGTCGTCGAGCCTGCAGGGTCTGTGGAACCACATGGAATGATCGAGGCTCGCCACCTGCAGGCTCTGGTCGAAGATGGAGGTGCCATGCGCATAAAGCGACGTATCGAGCAGCGTCATATCCGAGAGATAGGCAAGAACGGCCGCCTGATAGAGCCGGTCGTCGGGAACCGGGCCGGTGGCGCGCACCCAGACGTCCTGTCGGGGGTCTAGCTTCTTGTCGGAAAAATAATGCGTCAGCGAGACCGGACGGATCTCGATCGGCCGCTCGCGCTGCCAGTATTTTCGGATCGCCTCCGGCGCATGCGTCAGATATTGATCCTTGATCTGCTGTTCGCCGAGCAGCGCCTCCGGCATCTGCACCTCGGGCATGGCGATCTGGTGGTCGAAGCCCGGCTCCTCCACCTGGAAGGAGGCCGACAGCGTGAAGATCGCCTTGCCGTGCTGGATAGCGACGACGCGCCGCGTATTGAAGCTCGATCCGTCGCGGATCCGCTCCGCCTGGTAGATGATCGGCACCGAGGGATCGCCGGGGCGCATGAAATAGGCATGCAGCGAATGCACGAAACGCTCGCCGTCGATGGTGCGCTGCGCCGCCATCAGCGCCTGGCCGATCACCTGGCCGCCGAAGACCCGCTGCCAGCCGGCCTGCGGGCTGCGCCCACGGAAGATATCGACTTCGATCGGCTCCAGGTCGAGCGTCGAAAGCAGCGTCTCCATCGCCGAAGGCCCTGATGTCTCGCGCGTCATTTTGCATGCCTCCCGGCGGTAGGAAGTGAAGTTGCGATGATCTATATAGGTCACATCCGAGGCACAAGGTAAGGGAGCGGCGCGATGCTGGATATGCTGGTTGTGGGCGGGGGTTATGTCGGCCTTTCCGCTGCTGTCGCGGTCAAGCAGGCAGCACCGCATCTGAATGTCGCGGTCGTCGAGGCGGCCCCGGAGCATGTCTGGAAAAACGATACACGCGCTTCGGCCGTCATCGCGGCGGCGGCGAAAATGCTCGAAATCTTCGGCATCTGGAACGAGATCGAGCCGGAGGCCCAGCCGATCACCAAGATGATCGTCACCGACTCGAAAACCTCCGATCCGGTCCGCCCGGTTTTTCTGACCTTCGACGGCGAAGTGGCCGAAGGCCGGCCTTTCGCCCATATGATCCCGAATGTGGCGATGGTCGCGGCGCTGCGCGGCGTCTGCGAGCGGCTCGGCATCGACATCCGCCACGGCCTCGGCGCCACGGAGCTGAAGACCGAAGACAGCCACGTCACCGTCACGGTTTCGGACGGCAGCACGCTGGAGAGCCGGCTGCTGGTGGCCTGCGACGGTGTGCGCTCGAAACTGCGCGACCTCGCCGGCATCAAGACCGCCACCTGGGACTACGGCCAGTCCGGCATCGTTGCAACGGTCGAACATGAGCGGCCGCACGAGGGCTGCGCCGAGGAGCATTTCCTGCCGGCCGGCCCCTTCGCCATCCTGCCGCTCAGAAACAACCGCTCCTCGCTGGTCTGGACGGAGCGGACACATGATGCCGACCGGCTGGTCGCCGCCGACGACCTGATTTTCGAGGAAGAACTCGAACGCCGCTTCGGCCATAAGCTCGGGGCGCTGAAGGTCATCGGCGACAAACGCGCCTTCCCGCTCGGCCTGACACTCGCCCGCGCCTTCGTCGCGCCGCGTTTTGCGTTGGCCGGCGACGCCGCCCATGGCATTCACCCGATTTCGGGACAGGGCCTGAACCTCGGCTTCAAGGATGTGGCCGCCCTTGCCGAAACGATCGTCGAGGCCGATCGCCTCGGCCTCGATATCGGCTCGATCAACATTCTCGAACGCTACCAGACCTGGCGGCGCTTCGACACCTTCCGCATGGGCATGACGACCGACGTGCTGAACCGGCTGTTCTCCAACGACGCAACGCCGATCCGCATCGCCCGCGACGTCGGCCTCGGCATCGTTGATCGGCTGCCGCGCCTCAAATCCTTCTTCATCGGCCAGGCGGCCGGAACGACGGCCAAGGACAATCCGCGGCTGCTGGCAGGCCAGGCAATTTGAAGGGAGCCCGCGCTATTCGTCCAAGCGGCGAGCTTCGGAGACCAGCATGATCGGAATGCCGTCGCGGATCGGATAGGCAAGCCGCGCCTTTTCCGAGACAAGCTCATTGTGCTCGCGATCATAGGAAAGCCGGCCCTTGGAGAGCGGGCAGACCAGGAGATCGAGCAGTTTCGGATCGACGCGGCTGAGTTTTTCGTCCATGGCCGAAGTCTACTGCAGAACCGTGTCGGAGTCACCGAAGACGCGCGCCAGCACGATCTCGGTAATGGCGATCAGCGTTTCGGCCCGCGTCTTCAGATCGGGCGCCTCCAGCAGCGCCTGCTTTTCAGCCGGCCCGAACGGCGACATCATCGCCAGCGAATTGACGAGCGTCAGATTGCTCGCCCGCTCGACGCTCTCCCAATCGGCTTCCAGCTTGTTGGCATCGAGATAGGCCTTGAAGGCGGTCAGAAGTGCTGCGCGGTCGACCGCCTCCTCCTCGTTGGCGGCCGAGAGATCGGCGATGAACGGGGCGATACGGAAGGTACGGAAGGGATCGCTGGTGGTTTTCTCCTCCAGCAACCGAAAGCGGCAGACGCCGGTCAGCGAGACGATATAACGCCCGTCGCCGGTCTCGGCGAAGGAAGTGATGCGGCCGAGGCAGCCGACAGCGGCAAGGTTGGGATCGCTACCCTTGTCCTCTTGTTCGCCGAGCGCCGGCTGGACCATGCCGATCAGCCGGTTTCCCGTCAGTGCCGCATCCAGCATCGCCAGATAACGCGGTTCGAAAATATTGAGCGGAAGCTGCCCGGCCGGTAGAAGGAGGGCCCCGGTCAGGGGGAAGACGGCGATCGTATCAGGCAGATCGCCCGGCTTCAGGTATCTGGCATTCCCGACTTGCATGTAACCGTCCCGCATTCTTGTAACGGGCATGCCCGTCCTGACGAGAATGTGGTGCCCCCGCTCGAAAACGCAAGGGCAGATGCTCGAAACTTAGCCCATACCCCGGAAAATCGGAATCGGCTTTCAACAGGATTGGACACCGGCTCAAGCGATCCGGCGCCTTGCCGTCCTGTTGGAGCCGCAACGCGCTACGAAAACAGCATCGCCGAAAGCTTGCGCCGGGCCGAAACCGTCGCCGGATCCTTGAAGCCCCAGACCTCGAAGAACTGCAGCAGCTGGCGGCGGGCGCCGTCATCGTCGAAGGCGCGGTCCTTGCGCATGATCAGCAGCAGGTGCTCGGCCGCTTCGTCGCGCCGGCCTTCAACATTGAGGATCTTGGCAAGCTTCAGCCGTGCCTCGTGGTCGTCGGGGTTTGCGGCAAGGTCGCGTTCGAGCGCAACGGGATCGCCGAGCTTGCGGGCTTCCTCGATCTGTTCGAGCTTCTTCAGCACCGCCTGGATGCCGGAGTCTTTCGCGAGCTCCTCCGGCAGATCCGTCAGGGTTTGGCGCGCCCGCTCATGCTGGTTGGCGGCGATCATGCATTCGGCCATCCCGGCAATCGCCTTGGCATTTTCGGGATCGGCCTGCATCACGGCGGCGTAGAGCTGAGCGGCCTCATTGAGATTGCCGGCGGCCAGCAATTCTGCCGCTTCGGTGACCACGGCCTCGATCTCGGCCGCCTCGTCGGCGCCGGCCGGGCCGGCGATGCGGTCGATGAACTGCTGGATCTGGCTTTCCGGCACTGCGCCCATGAAGCCGTCGGCGGGGCGGCCGTTGACGAAGGCGATGACGGCGGGGATCGACTGGATGCCGAGCTGGCCGGCGATCGAGGGATGGTCATCGATGTTCATCTTGACCAGCCGGACGCGGCCCTTGGCTTCGTTGACCACCTTTTCCAGCACCGGCGTCAACTGCTTGCACGGTCCGCACCAGGGCGCCCAGAAATCGACCAGAACCGGCTGCTTGCGCGATTCCTCGATGACGTCCTTGCCGAAATTCGCGGTCGTCGTGTCGGTGATGTAGCCGCCTGTCGCAGCCGCGGGCGCCGGCTGCGCGCCGAAGCTCGTCGTCGCCGTCATCTGATTTCCGAAGGAACCGTTATAGGGGTTGTCGCTGCCGCTCATAGATATCTCCCGCCGCGCCGATCCTGCCGGCATCATTGTAGCGCTAAAATCGTATGTCAGGACGTCACTTTCAAGACAAGCGGCTTATGTCCGGTCGCCTCCATGAAACGGATGAGGTCGCCGCTCGCAATCGATGTCGTCGCATCGTTGGAGAGCGGATGGCAGTTGACGATTTCCTCGCGCATCAGATCGGCATCGAGCACGAAAGTGACATTTCCTGCCGTATCGTTGATCGCGCCGAAGGCGGTCACCGCGCCGGGTATGACACCGAGATAGTCCATCAGCTTCTCCGCCCGGCCGAAGGAGACCCGGCCGGACCCGCCGATAATATTATGCACCTGCTTGAGGTCGACCTCGGCATGTTCCTCCACGGTCAGCAGAAAATACCTGTCCTTCTTGTCCTTGATGAAGAGATTCTTGGTGTGGCCGCCGGGGATCTCGTCGCGCAGCGCAACCGATTCGGCCACGGTGAAAACAGGCGCATGATCGAGCGTCTTATGGGCGATGCCGAGGCCGTCGAGGAAAGCGAACAGATCTTCTCTTGTCTTGGGGGCGTTTTCGGGCATCGGGCAATCCATTGCGCAGGAGGGACAAAGTCGAGGCGTCCTGATTAAATCCGTCCCCATCATTTGGCAATCTTCGCCACCGACGCTCTACCCCCGCATTTGCGGCCTTTCCGCCTGCCTCATGCGACCTTGCGAATTTTTCTTCGCCTCTCCGTCATTTCCCTGTTGCATTTGAAAATCCGTTAGGCCATATAGCGCCCGTCGCCACAAGGCGGCGCCCACGGTCCAACAACTACCCCGGACCGATGCGGATTGAGCGGGTGTAGCTCAGGGGTAGAGCACAACCTTGCCAAGGTTGGGGTCGAGGGTTCGAATCCCTTCGCCCGCTCCAGTTTCTCTCTTGTCCATGCCGGGTCCATTTATTCGCCAAACTTAAGGCGACCCTACGCCGCGAGGCCTCGGCGAATCGTCATCGCTGGCTTCCTCATGACAGCGCGCGCCATCGATCGAGAGCCATTTGCAGCGTAAAAAAGGCGCTCGCGGCTTCTTCGATCACCTTTTCCGTAAACAAAATTGCGGCACCGATTGATCCTACTCAATGCAAAGTGTGGCGGTATCCGATTAAGCTCTGCGGGTTTTGTTCGGAGACGTCGGCATGAGGAAATAGCTGTCCGCTAGTTGCGACGTCCTGAGCAAGTCAGGCGCAGGAACGCGCAGGCATACCGAAGCTCTTGTGAATCGCCGCAACAGCCAAATCGAGCCGCATCTAAAATGGTATTTTGAGGATGTAACCGGAGCTGGATCGCCATGCTCGTCAAAGATGTAATGACGACAGCAGTCGTCGCGCTATCACCTGACAACAGCGTTCGTCAGGCTGCAAAGCTGATGTCCGACCAGCACGTCAGCGGTATTCCCGTCGTCAATGGTGCCGGACAGCTTTTGGGCATCATCAGCGAGGGCGATCTGATCCGCCGAACGGAACTGTCCGGTCGAGCTTCCCCTTTGAAAGCGGACATGGAACTTGGGCCTGATGAAAGAGCGAGCGCTTTTATAAAGCGATGTGCGTGGAGAGTGGGTGACGTCATGACGTCCGATCCTGTCACAATCGACGAGGATGCACCTCTTTCCCGTGTTGCCGGACTCATGCAGGACCGCGGCATCAAGCGCATTCCGGTCCTGCGGGATGGTGAACTCGTCGGCATCGTCAGCCGCGCCGACCTCCTGCCGGTAATCTTCGCAGTAAAACCGGACGATACGGCAACCGGCGACGAAGCCATCCGACGCAGCATTCTTGTCCGGCTCGGCGAAAATACCGGCCTGGAAGGTTCGGATGTGACCGTGACGGTCACGGATGGGACCGTGCACTTTTGGGGCAACGTTCAGACGGCTGCCTGCCGCAGGGCAGCGCGGATTCTGGCGGAAGGCGTCCACGGCGTCCGCGGAGTGGTGGAGCATTTCCCGGAATCTCCTCCTCAATAATTCGTTCGCCCGCAGGCTCTACCTGCGACGGCCGGAAAGATTCAGCAATGTCATTTTGATTGGGAGACTCAGATGGCTTCAACTGAAACGGCAATCATGGCGAAAGCGGCCACGGCAACGTCGCGGGGAAAACCAACGCTTTCGGCCGAGGAACTCCGCCTGATGGATGCTTATTGGCGGGCATCGAACTATCTGTCGGTCGGCCAGATCTATTTGCTCGACAATCCGCTGTTGAAAAAACCACTTGTCCGCGACCACATCAAGCCGCGGCTGCTCGGCCATTGGGGAACATCGCCAGGCCTGAACATGCTCTATGTTCATCTCAACCGGGTGATCAAACGAGACGACCTCAACATGATCTACGTGATCGGCCCTGGCCACGGCGGACCGTCCCTTGTTGCGCATGCCTATCTGGAGGGGACCTATAGCGAAATCTATCCGAATATCAGCCAGGACGAGGAGGGTATGAAACGGCTGTTCAAGCAGTTCAGTTTCCCAGGCGGCATTCCCAGCCACGTCGCTCCCGAAACACCCGGCAGCATTCATGAAGGTGGCGAGCTCGGTTATGCGCTCAGCCACGCCTATGGCGCAGCCTTCGACAATCCCGATCTGATTGTCGCCTGTGTCGTCGGTGACGGAGAGGCCGAAACCGGACCTCTGGCGACGGGATGGCATGGGAACAAGTTTCTGAATCCCGCTCGCGACGGATGCGTTCTGCCGATCCTGCATCTCAATGGCTACAAAATCGCCAACCCCTGCTTCCTGGCTCGTATTCCCAAGCCGGAATTGGTGAAGTTCTTTGAAGGCATGGGATATGCACCCCTCTTCGTGGAAGGCCATGAGCCAGATCAGGTGCAGCAACAGCTTGCCGCAGCTATGGACACAGCCATCGGGGCGATCAAGACGATCTGGACGGAAGCGCGGGACAAGGGAAATCTCAACCGTCCGGCATGGCCGATGATCATCTTCCGCACGCCGAAGGGCTGGACCTGCCCAACCGAAATCGACGGCAAGAAATGCGAGGACTATTGGCGTTCGCACCAGGTTCCGATGGGCGATATGGACAAGCCGGAACATATTAAGATCCTTCATCACTGGATGAAGACCTACGGACCCGAAGAGCTTTTCGACGGCGACGGTCGGTTGCGGGCTGAACTGGCCTCGCTGGCGCCGACCGGTCATCGCCGGATGAGCGACAATCCGCATGCAAACGGTGGCCTGCTGCTACGGGATCTGAAGATGCCGGACTTCCGCGACTATGCCGTGGCGGTGCCCAAGCCCGGATCGGTGACCGTGGAATCCGCTCGCATCATGGGCAAGTTCCTGCGGGACGTGATGAAGCTGAACCTAGGCAGCAAGAATTTTCGGCTGTTTAGCCCCGACGAGAACAATTCCAATCGCTGGCAGGACGTGCTGGAGGTGACGGATCGCTGTTACATGGCAGAGATCTATCCCGAAGATGACCATCTTTCGCCCGGCGGCCGCGTCATGGAGGTCTTAAGCGAGCATCAGTGCCAGGGCTGGCTTGAAGGCTACCTGTTAACGGGACGTCACGGCTTCTTCTCCTGCTACGAGGCGTTCATTCACATTATCGACTCGATGTTCAACCAGCACGCCAAGTGGCTGAAGGTTTGCAGCCATATTCCCTGGCGGCGACCGATCGCATCGCTCAACTACTTCCTGAGTTCGCATGTATGGAGGCAGGACCACAATGGCTTCAGCCATCAGGACCCAGGCTTCATCGACCACGTGATCAACAAGAAAGCAGAGGTCATCCGCGTCTACCTCCCGCCAGATGCCAATACGCTCTTGTCCGTTACCGATCATTGTCTGCGGAGCCGCAATTATGTGAACGTGGTGGTGGCGGGCAAGCAACCCGCTCCGCAATGGCTCACGATGGATGACGCCATCAAGCATTGCGCCGAAGGGCTCGGCATTTGGGACTGGGCCAGCAATGACCAGGGCTCGGAACCGGATGTGGTCATGGCCTGCTGCGGTGATGTGCCGACCGTGGAGACGCTCGCTGCTGTTCAGCTGATCCGCGAGCACCTCCCGCAATTGAAAGTGCGGGTCATCAATGTCGTCAACTTGATGAAGCTGCAACCCGCGAGCGAACATCCCCATGGGCTTTCCGATCCTGATTTCGACGCACTCTTCACGAGGGACAAGCCGATCATCTTCGCGTTTCACGGATATCCCTGGTTGGTCCACCGACTGACTTATCGACGAACCAATCATAAAAATCTGCACGTTCGAGGCTACAAGGAAGAGGGAACGACCACGACGCCGTTCGACATGGTCGTTCTGAACCAGCTCGATCGCTTTCATCTTGTTGAAGACGTCATTGATCGGCTGCCGCAACTTGGAGCGCGCGCGGCCTACTTCAAGCAGGCAATCCACGGAAAGCTGATTGAGCACCGGCAATATATCGAGACGCACGGTGATGACATGCCGCAGATCAGCGGCTGGACATGGGGCGTCAAGAATGCGGACAAGGTAAAGGCGAAGACCTCCACAGAGGGAGACAATACTTAGGCGACGGCTCGTGCAGATTTGAGAGGGGAGCTGCGTGATGATTTGGTTGACTGGCAATATCGGAGACCCTCATGCCCGTACGTCGGGTGCATGTCGGAGGCACGGGCTTCGAACGGAGGAGCGTGCCAACAGGCGCCCGATCAAGGCGGGTTCCGGATCCTCGACGAAATCATCTTGTCTCGTCGGTTAGCCAATCATGTCGGAGTTGCTTTCAACCGATTCCGAACTGAACCGGGCGCCGACGGAAGAGGACCTCGGCCGGCTTCAGTTCACGACATTGCTCTATTATCTGCAATGCACGAATCCGGATAACGGATTGGTCCGCGACAAGACGCAGGCGGGCGCACCGGCCAGTATCGCCGCCGTCGGCATGGCGCTTGCCACCATTCCTGTCGTTGTGGAGCGCGGAATCATCATTCGTCAGTTTGCCGCCAAGATCGCCCGGCGCCGACTGGAATTCCTGATGTCCTGCCACCAGGGACCGGAACCTGATGCGTCTGGCTACAAGGGTTTTTTCTACCATTTCCTGGACATCGAGACGGGACGGCGGGTCTGGCAGTGTGAATTGTCAACAATCGATTCGGCTTTCCTGTTCGCCGGCGCTTTGACTGTCGCAGCTTATTTCGATGCAGATACCGAGGACGAGACGAAGGTTCGCGCACTTGCCAAATCACTTTATGAGCGCGTCGACTGGAATTGGGCACGCGACCATGGGGCTACCCTCACCCATGGCTGGCGGCCGGAAAGCGGATTCATTCCCTATCGGTGGCGCGGCTATGACGAAGGTCTGCTTCTTTACATTCTCGGACTGGGCTCGCCGAGCCACCCGCTGCCGCTGGAAAGCTATGTGGCCTATACGCAGAGCTACGAATGGCGGAATATTTTTGGTCGCGAATTGCTCTATTCGGGTCCGCTCTTTACGCATCAGCTTTCACATATGTGGATCGATTTTCGCGAGATTCGCGACAGTTTCATGCGTGAACATGGCAGCGACTATTTCCAGAACAGCCGACACGCGACTTTCGTTCAGCAGGAATATGCCATTCGCAATCCGCTGAACTTCAACGGCTATAGCGAGTATTGCTGGGGTTTCACGGCAAGTGATGGACCCGGTTGGACCAAGCGAAACATTGACGGCATCGACAGGGAATTCTTCGACTACATTGCGCGCGGTGCCCCCTATGGACCCGACGATGGAACCGTATCTCCCTGGGCAGTGGTCGCCTCGCTGCCATTCGCTCCGGAAATCGTTATACCGACCGTACGAAACTTTGCCCGAATGAAACTCGGCATGACCCGGCTCTACGGGTTCAAGCCATCGTTCAATCAGACATACGCCCTGGACGACAAAGGCGACACATGGTGGGTCAGCCCCTACCATTTCGGCATCGACCAAGGTCCCGTCGTTCTGATGATCGAAAACCACCGAACCGGCCTGCTGTGGCACATCATGCGCCGCTGCGAACCAGTGGTCGTCGGGCTGAGACGAGCAGGGTTTTCAGGAGGATGGTTATGATGGCGGTACGAATTTCGACCGTGGCGGCAGATCGAATTCGGCGATCTGCATGTCGCAAATGCAGCGGATCTGCAGAACAGGCATGGGCTCTCGACGCTCAGTTCTTCGGTCTATGCTCGGCAAAAAGGCGAATGGATCATAACCAAAGTCTCACCCGGTCCCTGGAATGTCTGCGTGCTCGCGCGCACGGGCAAGCACGGTAACTGGCCGCGACCTGAACGGGCTTACAGGCATGCGCGGGAAAGCTGCCAGGACGTCGTTCGAGGCTGGGCCCCGACATACGTCGCACGAATGGCCTTCGAAGAAGCGGTCAAAGAGGCCGGGCTTCATCTTCACTTCTAACTAGAGCCTTTCCTGGTCAGATTGAAGCATTCTGCCGGAGCAGGTTTTCGTCAGGGCAGAGGCGATTGGCGAAGGGCATACCCCTTGGTACGTCCGAGCCGATCGCCTCTGATCCTGGCGGAAACATGCCCGGCCCACCGGCCGCACCGCTTCGCCGTGGCGAAGCGATAAGTGCGTCCGGCGCTTTAGAGTCTTGCAGATTTGCTTGGCAAATCTGCGGGAGGGTTGGCTGAAACGGGCCGGCTGATCGACCGGCCGACTCCGTTTGAGCCAACAGAATGATTCAATCTGACTAGGAAAGGCTCTAGCGTGACAAGCGAATCTGAAAAATCGCGATGCGGTCCACTTGCACGCGCGCGGCTCTACAGCGCATCGGCTCGAAAATCGGAACGATATCTGGATTGAATGTGCGCAGCGTCAAGGAAGTCTGCCCGAACCGCTCGACAGTCAGGCCTCCGCTTTTCGATCGATCCGCGTCCATGAGCCGTCCGAATGATACTCGATAACGATATCATAGGCCGCGCGTGGTGCATCTGGCTCGGCGAAATTGACGCACGCGATTCCTCGTTCCGCCAGGAGCTTGAGGATCTCGGTCGAAAGCTCGTGGCCGAAAATAGAATCGGCCTTTTCGAAAAGAATGTAGGACGGAGCCGCGATAAGCGCGCTCGCAATTGCAACGAGGCGCTGCTCGCGCGGTGACAGCAGGGTGGGCCAGTCTTGCTCGCTGTCCAGGTCACCGGATACCAGAGGGTGCACTACGCCGAGCTTCCTCAGTAAAACAAGGACCTGCTCATCCGTTTCCTCCATCGAACGCTTCTGGGAGGTCAGGATCTGGCGCAGAGTTCCTGGGCCGCAATACGCACGCTGACCGAGGAAGCGAATTTCTTCGCGAGGTGGAATGATGATGCGTCCATTCCCCGACGTGCTAAGTCCCGCCGTGGCCCGGAACAATGCGACGCTCGCGTCATCGCCCTCACCGGTTATGATCACTCTTGTGTCAGCAGGCAGACGGATCGACAAGTCCTTCAGCAATGCGCCTCCTGCCGGTGACGTCAGCGTCAGGTTCTCATAGCTGAGACTTCCATGGGTCTCGGCAAATTCAATGCCAGGGTTCGCCGAAGTGCGGGCCTCTTCGATCGCGTCCAAAAGCGAGCTGATGCGCGCCACGACGGTCGCGAAGTTCGAGATCGAATTGAATTGTGCGACAATGAATGAGAAAGCACCGACGAGCATCGCAAATGCTGCCGCCGACTGAGTGATAACGCCAAACTCCATGTCGCCGCGCATGAACGCAGGCGCGATGAGAACGACCGGCAGGATCTGTATCATCCAATTGTAGCCCGTGGTGAAGAAGCCGACATTGCGATTGATGCTGATTATCCGCCTGAAGTTCGCCGCCAGATCGTCAAACTGCCGCAGCAGCCGGTTTGCATGGCGTTGCTCAGAACCCTCGGCCATGATCGATTCTGCATTTTCCCGAACACGGATAAGTCCGGACCGGAAGCCCGCTTCGCTGTCGAGCTGGTTATAGTTCAACTTGATCAAAGGCCGTCCCAACAGGATCGTCATGAACGATCCGAGGGCCGCGTAGATGACCGCCGTAAAGAAGAGTAGCGGACTGATCAGCCACAGTACGCTCGAAAAAGTGAAGACGGTCAGCATGCTGCTCAAAAGCATAAGCAGGAAGGAAAGCGTCGTTGTCGTGAAGGCTTTGACATCCTCCGCGATCCGCTGGTCAGGATGAGAAATTTTGCCCTGAATACCCAGCCGGTAAAAAGTGCCGTCGGCCATGTAGAGACCGATTGCGCGACGGGTAAGGAACTGCCGCCAGAGCAAGGCCAGTCGTTCTTCAACGAAGCGGGCAGTCACCGACGCGATCGTCGAAGCAACGAAAACACTGGCGTAAAAGATCGCCTGATGGACGAATTCGGCTGTCTGCCTGTCAGCGATTGCAGTCATGAAGTGCCGGCCGACAAAACTGCTGACGACATTGAGAGCGCTGATACCGCCAAAAAGAGCGATCAGACAGCCGAGAAGAAACCCGGCTCGTCCGCCGACATCGGATGTCATGAATAATTTAACTGCGCGGATGAATCGTGTTGCGGTCGTCTTGAGCGGAATTTGCTGCTTGCCCATATTCGCGCCCCCTCTGTATCTCGGAGGATAATATAGCGAAAAGCGCATGACGGAGAGCGATTTTGCGTAGGATGCCAGCCGACGCGCCGGCGGACGCAGGCCCAAGTTCGTAATTTATTTTGTAGCTTGGTTCGATCCAAGACGGCAATTGACCGGCCCTTCGAGGCTGAACTCAGCCGATGCCTTACACACTGGCGCATCCGTTCAGAGGGCATCCCGCGGCATCGCTCCGGGACGCTGGCGCTCTTGTTCCAGTGCCGCAAGACCCGTGAGAACGAAATCTATGAACTCCTGGACATGCGGCTTATCCAGCGATGCCCGGTTCGCCTTCAAATAATATCCCCGATCCACCTGAAGAGGGCTGTCGAACAATGTGCAGAGTGCGCCTTCGTCCAACAGTGACCTCACGAGGTGATGCCATCCCAGAACGATCCCCTCTCCTTTGACCGCCGCGGTCACAAGAAGCGGATAATTGTTGCTGGTCATGACGGGCAGCACATGCGGCGCCCCGAGACCGCTTGCCTGGAACCAATCGTCCCAGGTGATTGGATGCCAGCCAATGGCATCGGAGGTCCAATGCTTCCGATGCAGGTCCAACAAGTCCGCCCGCTCCAGGCTTTGAGCATCCGGAAACGGCCCGTGGCGTTCCAGATAGTCCGGGCTGCAGACCGGCTGGACGATATCCGGAAAGAGATAATAGAGATTCTCCCCGACCTCGCAGCGCTCGTTTCCACAAATCAGTGAAAGGTCGACTTCATCGAAATTCCGCAGCGTGTCGTCTTCGTCCGAGGCCAAAAGAACGAACCTGACGTCCGGCCGCTCGGAACGGAAGCGGTCCACGAGGGGCTTCAGCCAGCAGGCGATCGCCGCATTGGTGCCCGAACAGGTGATGACGGGAGGGTCGGAGGGAGCGTTGATATTGTTGATCCCGTCGCAAATGATGTCCAGCCACCGTGAACAGACGCCGGCCGGCCTTGTCGATCAGCGCCACCGTGACGACGACCCCGGCCACCGCGACCATCGACAGTCCGACGCCACCGGCGAGCCCGCCATTGAGGCCATATTGTTCCAACACACTGTCAGCGAAGGTAGATCTGCGAACCTGCCTTGACGCACCTCGGTATTCTCCATGTCCGCCGTCTCCTCGGCGCTCTGGAGATACTTCCGCGCGATCGCGCGCGCCTCGTCCTTGCGACCCTTGCTCCACAGCCAGCGCGGCGATTCAGGCAGGCCGATCCGGGCGAAGAACAAGATCACCGAGATAAAGGTGCTCGTTCCGATGATGATCCGCCACGGCATGGGCTGCGGCAGGTTCAAGACGTACCCCACCGTGTAACCGATCATGAATCCGCCGTACCAGGCAAGGATCGTGACGCCCATCAGGCGCCCCCGCAGCCGGGCCGGTGCAAATTCCGACATCAGTGGCCAGCCGACGGAGTATTCGGGGCCGATCGCGATACCCATCAGCAGCCGCACTGCGAACAGCATCGTCACCGAATCGATGAAGAACTGCATCGCCGATGCGAGCACGAACAGCCCCATATCGATCATGAATAGCGGCTTGCGGCCGAATTTGTCGCCCGCCCATCCGCCGAGCGGCGAACCGATCAGAATCCCGAACAACGCAGCCGAGGCGATGAGGCCCATATCGACCGTCGTCATCCCCATTTCCGCCTTCATGACGGCCGTCACCGGGCCGATAACCCCGAGAATGTAACCATCGAGGAGCATTCCGCCGGTGAGAACGGCGATCATCCTGATCATGAAGCGTCGTTTGAACGCATCGGACGTCTCTTCCCTGACAAGTGGACCTGAAATAACCGCTTCCGTCTCCAATGACATAACTGCCTCCCTTGGCTAGCGATAAACGTTTTCCTGTTCCTGCGGCCTATAGCAGGGGGTGGGGGTGCCGCATCGGCCCACCCCGGCGGTCGCATCGAAGCGTGCGATGCGCGTCCCGGCTGGCAGCACTGCCCGAGCGGCACAACTCCTGATGGATAACGGGGATCGGGCACATTGCATCTTGCGTATTAGGGGGCGAATTCGGCAACCGAGGATCTTCATGGGCGCGGCATAAGGCGCGCCTTATCCTGTCGGGCTCCTTTGAGCACGGCCGATGGCGATCTCGATGAAGGTAAGAAGCCATTCGCTTGCGGCGAGCCCGCACTTGGTGTCAAGATGACAGGCGAAATACCAGATGACGACACCGGCCTCGAAAGGCGAGGACGCTGCCGCCACCGTCCATTCCTTCCTGATTGCTCCCAATATCACTGAGGTTCATCATGCGCATTGCCGTCGGTGGCATTCATATCGAGTGCAGCACATACAATCCCGTGCTGAACGAGGAGAAGGATTTTCGGGTACTGCGCGGCCAAGCCCTGCTGGAATCCTCCTACTTCGCCTTCCTGAAGGATTATGACGCCGAATTCCTGCCGACGATCCATGCCCGCGCCATTGCCGGCGGCCCGGTCTCGCGCGCCACCTACGAGGCCTTCAAGGGCGAATTCCTCGAGCGGTTGAAGCCGCTGCTGCCGCTCGACGGTCTTTATCTCGCCATGCATGGCGCAATGTATGTCGAGGGCATGGAGGATGCCGAAGGCGACTGGATTTCTGCTGCCCGAGCGCTGGTCGGCGAGGATTGCACGGTTTCGGCAAGCTATGACCTGCACGGCAACGTCACTCAGCGCATCATCGATGCGCTCGATATCTATTCCACCTATCGCACCGCGCCGCATATCGATGTCGAGGAGACGATGCGCCGCTCGGTCTTCATGCTGGTGAAGAGCCTGAAAACCGGCGTGAGGCCTGTCGTTCTCTGGGCGCCGATCCCGGTCGTGCTGCCCGGCGAACGCACCAGCACCGTCGATGAGCCGGCTAAGAGCCTCTATGGAATGCTGCCGGAAATCGACGAGATCGACGGCGTCTGGGACGCATCCCTGATGGTCGGTTACGTCTGGGCCGACGAACCGCGCGCCACCGCCGCCGCTATCATGACCGGCACCGACCGCGCCGTGCTGGAGCGTGAAGCCAGACGCCTCGCGAGCGCCTATTGGGATGCACGCGGAGATTTCGTCTTCGGCTGCGAGACCGGCTCGCTGGAAGAATGCGTCGCGAGAGCCATCGCCAGCCCGACCGCTCCTGTCGTGCTCGCCGAATCCGGCGACAACCCGACCGGTGGCGGTGTCGGCGACCGGGCCGACATGCTGGCGGAGCTGATCGCCAAGGGTGCGACGGGCGTCGTTTTCGCCGGCATCGCCGACAAGGCGGCGGCCGAGGCCTGTTATGCCGCTGGCATCGGCGCGGCGCTCAATCTCAGCGTCGGCGCCTCGCTCGATTCCAAGGGCAGCAGGCCGGTTACGGGCCGCTTCACCGTCAAGTTCCTGCACGAAACGCCGGATCCGGCCGACCGCCAGGCGGTGGTCTCGACCGGTGGCATCGATCTCGTGCTCTCGGCCAAACGCCGGCCCTATCACAATATCGCCGATTTCACCCGGCTCGGCCTTGATCCGCATGGCGCCAGCATCATTGTCGTCAAGTCGGGTTATCTCTCGCCCGAGCTGGCGCCGATCGCCAATCCGAACCTGATGGCGCTGTCGACAGGGGTCGTCGATCAGTTCGTCGAGCGCCTGCCGCGGCTGCGCAAGCAGCATCCGACCTACCCTTTCGACAAGGATTTTGCCTTCGAGCCGCAGGTCTTCCTGTCTGCGCGCGCGGCGCGCGCCTGAGTTTCGAGCGATCCGACTCTCAGAAACGACATCCGGCCAGAAAGGACATCCCGAATGACCGCATTCACGACCCGTCCCGAAATCCTCGGCACCTTCGGCGTCGTCACCTCGACGCATTGGATCGGCTCGGCGGTCGGCATGAGCATTCTCGAAAAGGGCGGCAACGCCTTCGATGCCGCGGTGGCCACCGGATTCGTGCTGCACATTGTCGAGCCGCATCTCTGCGGCCCGGGCGGCGACCTGCCGGCGGTGATCTATTCGAAGAAGAAGGACAAGGTCGAGGTCATCTCGGCGCAGGGGCCGGCGCCCGCCGGCGCGACGATCGAGCACTATACCAGTGAAGGCCTGACGCTGATCCCCGGCGACGGCCTGCTTGCAACAGTCATCCCCGGCGCCTTCGACGGCTGGATGCTGATGCTGCGCGACTACGGCACGATGAGCGTGCGCGACGTGCTGGAACCGGCGATCTACTACGCCGAGCACGGCCATCCCCTGCTGCCGCGCGTCTCCGCCACCATCAAGGGGCTTGCGACCTTCTTCGAAAAGGAATGGCCGACCTCCCACAAAACCTGGCTGCCGGATGGCAGCGTCCCTGAAGCGCAGGCGAATTTCAGGAATCCGGTGCTTGCCGAAACCTGGAAATGCGTCATTGCCGAAGCCGAGGCTAAAAGCGGCCGGGAAGCACAGATTGAAGCGGCCCGCGACACCTTCTACCGCGGCTTCATCGCCGAGAAGATCGACGCCTATCTGAGGACCGCCGAAGTGATGGATGCAAGCGGCGGCCGCCATAAGGGCGTGCTGACCGCAGACGACATGGCGAACTGGTCGGCAACGGTCGAGGAACCGCTGACCTATGATTATCACGGCTGGACCATCGCCAAAACAGGACCCTGGGGCCAGGGTCCCGTCTTTCTGCAGGCTTTGTCGATCCTCAAGGGTTTCGATCTCGCCGCGATGGACCCGGATGGCGCCGATTTCGTCCATACCGTCACCGAGGCGATGAAACTCGCCTTCGCCGACCGCGAGGTCTATTACGGCGATCCCGATTTTTCCGCGATCCCCGTCGCGCATCTGTTGTCGGAGACCTATGCGAGCGAGCGCCGCAGGCTGATCGGCGCCGACGCCTCCTTCGATCTTCGCCCCGGCATCGTTCCGGGTTTCGAGGCGCAGCATGATTTGACGATGAAGATGCTCGGCGCCGATTCCAAGACCGGCGCCGTCTACGAGCCAACCATGGCGCATCTGGAAAAACGCGGCGACACCGTGCATATCGACGTGATCGACCGCGACGGCAACATGGTCTCCGTCACGCCATCCGGCGGCTGGCTGCAATCCTCACCGACCGTGCCCGGTCTCGGCTTCTGCCTCAATTCCCGCGCCCAGATGTTCTGGCTCACGCCTGGCCTGCCGACGTCGCTGGCGCCGGGAAGGCGGCCGCGCACGACGCTGACGCCTTCGCTCGGCCTCTACGAGGGCCGCCCGACGCTGGCCTTCGGCACGCCGGGCGGCGACCAGCAGGAACAATGGCAGCTCTCCTTCTTCCTGCGCCATGTCAATCACCAGCTCAACCTGCAGGCGGCGATCGACCGGCCGCTGTTTCACACAGCCCATTTTCCGAGCTCCTTCTATCCGCGCACCCGCGAGCCGGGCAGCCTGATGGCGGAGGCGAATTTCGGCGCCGATGTGCTCGATGCGCTCGCCCGCAAGGGCCACAGGCTGACGGTCGCCGATCCCTGGACCATCGGCCGGCTGACCGCGGCGCAGCGCGATGCCGACGGGCTTCTGCGCGCCGCCGCCACGCCGCGCCTGATGCAGGCCTATGCGGTCGGACGATAAAGCATGTCGCGCAAAAGTGTGCAGCGGTTTTGCGGCAACGACATGCGGGAAAACAAGAGCTAAAGCAGGAGCGAATCTGAAAGATCGCGACGCGCTTTAGTGCGCCTCAGGGCTTGGCGGCCGCTTTCCAAAGGGGCGGAGGCAACAAGTATTGCGGGAAAATAACCCGGGGCGGTGGCGCTCGGCCGGCCCTTTTTGCTGCGCTGCTTATATGACTTCTGCTAGATATTATTTCACCAATAATTATTAACGACCACTTCCGCCCATTTGTGTTCTCTTATCCCTGCGAATCAAAAAGGTTTGATTTGCCCGGGGACGGCCGCCATGTTCAAGCATGGGGCGATGCAACAGTTGGGTAGGAGCCTATGCTGCAACGGATTGAAGACATTGATGCAGCACTCGTCGACAGGCTGCAGCATTCGGCATTCAAGTACTTCCTGAAATATTCCAATCCCGAAAATGGCCTGGTAGCCGATACCTCGATCGGCGGCGTGCCGGCAAGCATCGCAGCCATCGGCTTTGCCCTTTCCTCCTATCCTGTCGGTGTCGAGCGTTGCTGGATCACCCGCAGGGAAGCAGCCGAACGCACGGTCAATACGCTGCGTTTCTTCGCCGAGGCGCGTCAGGGCGAGGAACGCCACGCGACAGGCCACCGCGGCTTCTTCTACCATTTCCTGCACATGGATACCGGCAATCGCGCCTGGAACAGCGAGCTTTCGACCATCGACACGGCGCTGCTAATCGCCGGCATCCTGACGGCAGCGCAGTATTTCGACCGCGAAGACGACGAGACGGAAGTTGAAATTCGTGAACTCGCGACCTTCATCTACGAACGCGTCGACTGGCGCTGGGCCCTGAACAAGGGCGATACCATTGCCATGGGCTGGAAGCCCTCTTCCGGCTTCCTGCGCTGGCGCTATCACGGCTTCGACGAGGCGATCATCCTTTATGCCCTGGCGCTCGCCTCGCCGACGCACCCCATCCCGCAATCGTGCTACGACGCTTTTGCGTCGAGCTATTCCTGGATGATGCATGGTGAGCAGCCCTATCTCTATGCGGGACCGCTGTTTATCCATCTCTTTTCCCATGCCTGGATCGATTTCCGCGGCATCCGCGACAGACCGATGGCCGAGCGGAACTGGGATTATTTCCGCAACACCCAGGTGGTCATCAACGTCCAGCGTGATTATGCCGAGCGCAATCCCGGCCAGTTCGTCGGCTATAACAGGAATATCTGGGGGTTCTCCGCCTGCGACGGCCCGCCGCCGACCCGGCGCATGCGCGGCGGCCGCCAGCCGAAGGTTCTAGGCTATGCCGCCCGCGGCGCGCCGCTTGGCCCGGACGACGGCACGATCGCGCCCTGGGCGGCCCTCGCCTGCCTGCCCTATGACCGGCAGGCGGCTCTCGACGGCACCAAGGCGCTTTTGACCAGCTATCCGAACCTGCTCCTGGAAGGCGGCTTTCCCGGCGGCTTCAACCCGACGGTCAAGACCAAGCGGCCGGAAGGCTGGGTCGACGACCGCACCGTCGGCATCGACCAGGGTCTTGTCGTCATGACCATCGAGAATGAGCGCTCCGACTTCATCTGGAAGCTGATGCGGCAATCGCCGGCCATCCGCCTCGGGCTCGAGCGCGCCGGCTTCACCGGCGGCTGGCTCGAAGGCATCGAGCCGGAAGAAGTGGTGCGCAAGTTCGGGTGAATTTAGCTTTCGAAAATATGCGCCTTGCCGGCGATATCGAGGCGAACGAGATCGCCTCGTGAGGGAAGCGCGACGCTCGAGGTCTTGATCAGGATCGGCGGCAGGGCGACGCCATCGAGCGAAACCGCAACGGTGCAGACCGCGCCGCCGAACTCCACCTCGACGACACGCCCGCCATAGCGACGATCGCTTTCATCGGCAACGACGCGGATCTGCTCGGGCCGCAGCATGATCTCCGCCTTGCCCTGACGATTGCCTTCGACGGCGACGCGGCCGAGGGCACAGTCGGCAAGGCCGTTGCGGATGATGGCCGGAAGCAGCACGGCATCGCCAAGAAATAGCGCCGTCTCGCGATCGCGGGGATGCAGATATAATGATTGCGGCGACCCGGCCTGGATCAGCCGTCCCTCTCTGAGCACCGCGACCTGATCGGCAAAGGTCAGCGCCTCTTCCTGATCATGCGTGACGAGAACGGCGGTGATGCCGGCTGCCTGCAGCACGCGCGCCACCGCCTTGCGCATGTTCTCGCGCAAGCCGGTATCGAGTGCCGAGAAAGGTTCGTCGAGCAGCATCAGCCGCGGCTTGCGCCCGAGCGCACGGGCGAGCGCCACGCGCTGTTGCTGGCCGCCGGACAGCTGGTGTGGGCGCCGCACCAGCATGCCGCGGTCGAGCTCGACCATATCGAGCAGCTCGACGATGCGCTTCTCGCGATCCACGGCACCCCGCTCGAAGCCGAAGCCGATATTCTCTGCGACGCTCAAGTGCGGAAACAGCGCGCCGTCCTGCGAGACGATGCCGATGCCGCGCTTATGGGCCGGCACCGTCGCCGGCCCATCGGCAAGGACTTCGCCATCGAGTGTCACCTTGCCGACATCGGGTTGCTCGAAGCCGGCAATGATGCGCAGCAGCGTCGTCTTGCCCGAGCCGGACGGGCCAACGACGGCCGTGCGGCTGCCTGCCTGAACGTCGAGCGAAATATCCTTCAGCGCCTGCACAGGGCCATAGCGCTTGCTGATGTTCTCGATCGTAAGCAGCGTCATTGGCCGGCGGTCCGTTTCGATTGGGTATAGAGCATAAGGGTGAGCGGCAGCGACAGCACGACCATCATGAAGGCATAGGGCGCGGCCGAGACATAATCGATCTCGCTGGTCAGCGACCAGAATTTCGTCGCCAGCGTATCGACGCCGTTGGGCGACAGCATCAGTGTCGCCGTCAGTTCATTGGTGATGCCGAGGGCAGCCAGCGCGACGCTGGCGGCCGCTCCGGGTGCTGCAAGCCGCATGGTGATCTGCCGCACCGCCTGGCCGGGCGTGCGGCCGAGGCCCATCGCGGCGCGCTCCAGCTCCACCGGCGCCTGGGCGATGCTGGCGCGCAGCCCGACCATGGCGCGCGGCAGGAAAAGCATCGCATAGGCAACGAGCAGTGTTGCGAAGGTCTGGTAGAGCGGCAGCACGAGACGCACGGTGATCGTCACCAGCGCCAGCGCCACGACGACGCCAGGCAGCGAGCCGACATAATAATGGCAGGCTTCGAGCACGCGCTGGAAGCGGCCGGGCGCACGGACGGAAAGCCATGCCATCGGCGCCGCGGCAATCGTCGCCAATATGCCGCCGACAATGGCAAGCACGATCGTCTGCAGGAAGGCGCTGCCGACCTCGATGCGCCAGATCTCGGCACCGCCGAGATAGAGCCAGCGGCCAAGCGTCACCAGCGGCACGCCGAGCGTCAGCACCGCCAGGAGGACGGGCAGCAGAACGGCGGGCACCACGAACCAGCCGAGCCGCCGGCGATCCGCCGGGCGGGGCGAGCCGGAGCCGACGCGGGCATAACGTTCGTTGCCGCGCACCAAGACCTCGAAGCCGAGCAGAAAAAGACAGCAGGCGACGAGCACGCCACCGAGCATGTTGGAGGCGGGGCTGTTGTAGGAGGACTGGAACTGGTCGACGATCGCCGTCGCGAACGTGTCGAAGCGGATCATCACGAACAGGCCGTATTCCGAAAGCAGGTGCAGCCCGATCAGCAGCGAGCCGCCGCAAATGGCGAGCCGGAGCTGCGGCAGCACTGCCCGAAAGAAGACCCGCCAGGGATTGAGACCGAGCGAGGCCGCTGCATCCTCGATCGCCGGATCGAGACGGCGCAAGGTGGCGGCGACCGGCAGGTAGAGGAACGGATAATAGGCGATCACCGAGATGAAGACGCCGCTCTCCAGGCCGCGCATGCCGGGGACGAGGCTGACCCAGGCATAGCTGTGCACGAAGGCGGGCACGGCGAGCGGGGCGATGGCAAGCCAGGCCCAGAACCGGGCGAAAGGAATGTCCGTCCGCTCGGTCAGCCAGGCAAGTGTTACGGCAAGTGCGATCGACAGCGGAATCGTGAGCGATTCCAGCAGGACCGTATTGACGAGCAGTTCGCCGACGCGCGGCCGGAAGACCAGGGTCTTCACTGTTTCCCAGCCGACGTCATAGGTAACCCAGCCGATGAAGCCGAGCGGCACCAGACTGAAGATTGCGACGACGGTTGCCAGCAGCACCACGGAAGCGTGCGGCATGCGCCCGCGCGGCGAAACCATGCGCGCGGCCCTCGGCACCACCGGCGCCTCGTTGCCGGATGCGAGCAATCTGTTGTCCTGCAGCAAGGCCGATGCCTTCATACGCCGAAAAAGGAAGGCAACCGCCTGTCAAAGGCGGTTGCCGGATATCGTCATGCCCTAAGGTTTTCTTGAGCCAAAAGCAATAGTTTTGGCCGCCGCAAGCCTGCGGCAGAAAGGTTAGATCAGGCCGGCGGCCGTCATCAGCTCGACGACCTTCTTGCTGTCCAGCGTCGAAGCTTCGACCTTCGGCGCGTTGAGATCGGCAAGCGGCGTGAGCTTGTCGTTGGAGGCTGCGTCCTTGCCGATGGCATATTCGTAGGACGTGCCGTCCTTCAGAACGGCCTGGCCGGCCTTGCCGGTAATGAACTTCAGGAAAGCCTGGGCTTCCTTCATATGCTGGGTGGACTTCAGGACGCCGCCGCCCGAGACGCTGACGAAAGCGCCCGGATCCTGGTTCTTGAAGTAGTGCAGACCGACATTCTTGCTGTTCTCGCCTGTTTTGGCCTGATCGCCGAACCAGTAATAGTGATAGATGACCGCGCCTTCGACTTCGCCTGCGTTGACGGCCTTCATGGCGACGCTGTTGCCCTTATAGGGGGTGGCGTTGTCCTTGAGTCCCTTCAGCCATGTCTTGGTGGCGTCTTCGCCCTTCAGCTGCAGCAGCGCAGCGACGATGGCCTGGAAATCGGCGCCGGCGGGAGCAGCACCCCAGCGGCCCTTCCAGGCCGGGTCTGCGAGGTCGAGCATCGACTTCGGCAGCTTGTCTTCGCTGAGCTTGGTTTTGTCATAGGCAAAAACCGTGGTGCGGGCGGCAATGCCGGTCCACATGCCGTCGGCCGGGCGATACTGATCCGGCACCTGATCCAGCGTGTCCTTTTCGACGGGGGCGAAGAGGCCCGCGCCGTCGACCAGCGTCATGGCCGGCGAATTTTCGGTCAGGAAGACATCGGCCGGAGAGGCATCGCCTTCCTGGATGAGCTGGTTGGCGAACTGCATGTCGCTGCCCTGGCGCATGGTCACCTTGATGCCGGTCTCCTTGGTGAAGGCATCGATCCATTCGCGGCCCAGGCTTTCGTGCTGGGCGTTGTAGACGACGAGACCTTCGTCCTGCGCACTGACGCTGCCTGCGAGCGCGGTGGCGGAGAGAAGCGAAGCGGTAAACGCAAGCGCAAGGGAAAAACGATTCAGTGCAATGGTCATGATGGCCTCCGTGGCGATGTCACCCGAGGTCTCCAAGGGCGATGAGAGGCGTATATTTTTCCTGACTGAAGATTTCAAGTTTGGCTTCGCCGGAAAAGCCATCACAATATCTTGACCAATTATTTCATATTACGAGGGAATAAATTTCGATTAGACCAAAAAGGCGACGCTCCTCGAGCGTCGCCTTTTGCAGCCGGCTTATTCGACGTCGAACTTGACGCCCTGTGCAAGCGGCAGGGTCCTGCCGTAATTGATCGTGTTGGTGGAGCGGCGCATATAAGCCTTCCAGGCATCCGAGCCGGACTCGCGGCCGCCGCCGGTCTCCTTCTCACCGCCGAAGGCGCCGCCGATTTCCGCACCCGACGGCCCGAGATTGACGTTGGCGATGCCGCAATCCGAACCGCTGGCGGAGACGAAGGTTTCGGCCTCGCGCATGTCGTTGGTGAAGATCGACGACGACAGTCCCTGCGGCACGGCATTGTGCAGGGCCAGCACCGCGTCGAAATCGCTGTATTTCATCACGTAGAGGATCGGCGCGAAGGTCTCGTGCTCGACCGGGCCGGTCTGCGCGGGCATTTCGACCAGCGCCGGGCGAACGTAGAAGGCATCGGTCAAACCGTTGCCGACACGCTCGCCGCCGGTTACCTTGCCGCCTGCCGATTTCGCCTCGCCGAGTGCTGCCTGCATCTTCTCGAAAGCCTGGCCGTCGATCAGCGGGCCGACCAGCGTGCCTGTTTCGAGCGGATTGCCGATGGTAACGGAGCCGTAGGCCTTCTGCAGGCGCGGCACCAGCTGGTCGTAGACGCTGTCATGCACGAAAAGGCGGCGCAGCGTCGTGCAGCGCTGACCGGCCGTGCCCATGGCGGAGAAGGCAACGCCGCGCAGCGTCAGGTCGAGATCGGCGCTCGGGCAGACAATCGCCGCATTGTTGCCGCCGAGTTCGAGGATAGCGCGGGCAAAACGCTGCGACAGGCGTGGGCCGACGGCGCGGCCCATGGCGGTCGAGCCGGTGGCGGAGACGAGCGGGATCTTCGGATGATCGACCAGCACTTCGCCGACGGCGCGGCCGCCGATGATCAGCGTCGAGAGATTGGCCGGCGCGGTGCCGCCCTCCGCGATAAAGCGCTTCAGCGCCTTTTCGAACAGCGCCTGCACAGCAAGCGCGGTCAACGGCGTCTTTTCCGAAGGCTTCCAGACGGTGGAATTGCCGCAGACCATCGCAAGTGCTGCATTCCACGACCAGACGGCGACGGGGAAGTTGAAGGCGGAGATGATGCCGACCACGCCGAGCGGATGCCAGCTTTCCATCATTCGGTGCTCGGAGCGCTCGGTGGCGATCGTCAGGCCGTAGAGCTGGCGGGAAAGACCGACGGCGAAATCGCAGATATCGATCATCTCCTGCACTTCGCCGAGGCCTTCCGAGGTGATCTTGCCGACCTCGATCGAGACGAGACGACCAAGCGCCGTCTTGGTGGCCCGCAGTTCCTCGCCGAGCAGGCGGACCAGTTCGCCGCGCTTCGGCGCCGGCACGGAACGCCATTCGAGGAAGGCCTTATGCGCCTCTTCGATCGCCGTCTTGGTCTCGGAGACGGTGTGCTCCCGGAGCCTGCCGATTTCCTTGCCCGTCACCGGCGAGGTGACGGAAAGCGTGCCGCCGTGATAGCGGCCGGCATCGACGCCGAGCTCGGCGAGCAGCTTGGCGGTTTCGGTGGCGAGATCGAGGACGGCGATGGTCATTGTCGTGGTTCCAATCTTGTTATTCCAGAAGTGAGTTTCGCTTCCCGGAAGCGTTTACCGGTTCTCAGAAGCGGGCATCGGCGAAATGGGCGACCTGAGCGCCGGCTTCGTACCATAATTCCTTGAGCGCCCGGAAGCTCGGCTCGGTCGGTGAGGTCAGCGGCAGCGGCAGATCGCCTTCCGAAAGCCGGTCGAGAATATGCTCGGCGAGCGTCCGGCCGAAGACCGTGCCGGGGGCAATGCCGCGGCCATTATAACCCGAAAAGCCGATGACGCCGGGGGCGAATTTGTGAAAACGCGGCAGCGCATTGTCGGTCATGCCGATCTGGCCGTACCATTCGCATTCGAATTCGACATCGCCGATCATAGGGAAGAGCCGCTTCAGGGCGCGCTTGGCCCATCCCTTGTGCACGGCAAGCCCGGTATTACGCAGCGCTCCGACACTGCCGAAGACGAGACGTCCGGCCTGGTCCATGCGGAAGGAGGAAAGGATGTCCTTGGTGTCCCATGCGCCTTCCCGTCCCGGCAGGATCGATTGGCGCAGATTATGGCCGAGCGGCACGGTGGCGAAGTTGAAATAGGGCAGATAGACCTGTTCGTTGCGGACCTGCTCGAAGGGGCCGGTGCTGTAGGCATCGGTCGCGACGACGATCCAGTCCGCGCTGACCGCGCCGTTTTCCGTCTTCACGGTCCAGCGGCCGCCGTTGCGATGACGGGGCTCGACGTATGGATGGCGACGCCCGCCTTGACGGCGGCATGGGCAAGCCCGCGCGCATAGGCCAGCGGCTGCAGCGTACCGGCGCGCATGTCGAGCAGCGAACCGGTATAGGCGTCGCTGCCGATGCGTTTGGCCGTTTCTGCCGCATCGAGCAGCGTCACGGGCGCGCCACGCGCGGCCCATTGCGCCGCGCGTTCCTCGATCTCCTTCAGCCCGTTCGCGCCGACCGCGCAATGCAGCGTGCCGTTGCGTTCGAGTTCGCAGGCAATCCCGTGCCTGTCGATGAGTTCCATGACGAGCTTCGGCGCATTGCCGAGCAGCTCGAGCAGACGTTCGCCATGCACCGGCCCGAGCACGCCGGGCAGGTCATCGGGCATCACCCACATGCCGGCATTGATCAGGCCGACATTGCGCCCCGCGCCGCCGAAACCGATTTCCTTTCCCTCCAGCAACACCACCTTCGAGCCGGCTTCGGCAAGATGCAGGGCGGAGGAGAGACCGGTGTAACCGCCGCCGACGATGACGACGTCGGCCGATACCGCGCCGGCGAGCAGCGAGGTCGCCGGCGGTTCGGCTGCGGTCTTTTCCCAGAGGCCGTGGGAGCGCGGATCATTCAGCATGGCTCAGTCCGATCGGAACGAAATCGCGCTACTCTAACGCATATGATGACGTGTTGAAGCGGCCATTTCATGCAACGGTCTTCAACTGCAGGCCCGCAAGGCCGAGCGCTTCCATCGCCGCATCGAGCGAGGCGGCCTGGCGCTCGGCATAAAGCGCCAGCTCATCCTGAACGCTGGCGCCGAGCGCCACCTCGAAGGCATCGCGGTTCGAATGCGTCGCATAATTCTGCTGCTGATCGGTGCCGAGGTTCGACTGGAAGATGCCGGCCGCGCTGACGGGCAGGAAGTCTTCGTAGACGATCGGTGAGAAGGCGAGGTAACCCTTGGCGATCAGCGCCTCCGTATCGTCGGGCAGCGTATTGACCGCGGCGGCAATGCCAGCTGATGTGGCGGAATAGCGGAAGAAGGCCAGATCCTGCCTGCGCAGCTCGTCCCAGCTGTCCGGCAGCGCCTTGAAGCGCTCGGCGAGTTCGTTGTCGTAGGCGCCGGCCTTGGCGCCACCGGCGCCGACCTGCACTTCGCCGCGAACCGAGGCGAGCAGCCGGTCGTAGAGCGCCCGGCCCTTGGCCGTCAGCGCCACGCCGCGCTGTTCGATCTCGCCGAAGCGGGCGGTGTGCGTTCCCTGAACCGTGGCCGCATCACCGGCAAAGATGATCGTTTCTTCAAGCGCCTTGAAGCTCGTCTGCCGCAGCAGGATGTCGCAATGACGGCGCGGCGGCCCTTCGATGACCGCCTTCGGCGTGATGCCGCGCTCCGGCATGCGGACCTGGACCGCGTCGATATCGAGCGTGCGCGGCGTCAGATGGTTGATATGCGGCCCTTTGAAGCTGACGACGTCGGCGATCAGCCGGTGCGCATCATGCAGCCGCTTATAGGTCTCGGCGCTGACCGTCGCCTCGCCGTGCCAGCGGAAGGTTTCGAGCGCCTCGGCGACGAATTCCGTCACTTCCGCTTCCGTCAGGCCGCCGTTCTGTTCGTGGCGCTCAATCAGCGCGATGGCGCGCGGCGTATAGATGCGCCGCTTTGCCAGGATGGCCTCGGCTTCGCCGCGCAGCCCTTCGTCCTCGATCAGCTCCAATCGCAGCAGCGAGGTGAAGACACGGAACGGATTGACGTTGAGTGCGGCCTCGTCGATCGGCCGGAAGCAGGTCGAATGAACCGGCACGCCGGCGACCGAGAGATCGTAGTAGCCGACCGCCTGCATGCCCATGACGGCAAACAGCCGCCGGATGGTGAAAAGCTCATCCGCCGTGCCGAGCCGGATGGCGCCGTGGCGCTCGACATCGATACGCTCCAGCTCGCCGGCGCCGGCAAGCCGCGCACGCAGTTCGGGGTCGTTTTCGAGGCAGCCGGCATTCACATCCGCCACCAGCTCGATCAGCGTGCCGTATTGCGGCACCTCCGTCCGGTACATCTGCGACATCGCTTCGGTGAAAAGCGATCGGATACGGTCTGTGGAAACGAAGGCGTGCGGCATCTGAGAACTCCGGCTCATTCCGTTTTTGCAGGATGAGCCTCTTTACTTCATCGACAAAGGCGGAAATATCGACATTTTGGAAATAGCTCATTCTGAAATGGAATGAACATGTTCGCTTCACGACGTTTTCTCCCGTCGATTTCGCATCTCGCCGCCTTCGAGGCGGTTGCCCGCACCGGCAGCGTCACGGCGGCGGCGCGCGAACTCGATCTGACGCAGAGCGCCGTCAGCCGCCAGGTGAGCGCGCTGGAGGAGCAGCTTGGCGTCGAGCTTTTCCTGCGCGAACGCCAGACCATGCGGCTGACGCTTGCCGGCGACAGCTATGCCCGCGAAATCCGCGAGGCGCTGCGGCGCATATCGAGCGCCTCGCTCAACCTGCGCGCCAATCCGCACGGCGGCACGCTCAATCTCGCCATCCTGCCGACCTTCGGCACCCGCTGGCTGGCGCCGCGCCTCGGGCGCTTTCTCGCCGCCAATCCCGGCGTCACCATCAATCTGGTGACCCGGCTTTCCCCTTTCGATTTCCGCCTCGATTCGATCGACGCCGCCATCCATTTCGGCCATCCGCACTGGCCGGGCGCCGAACTGACCTTTCTGATGTCGGAGCGCACGGTGCCGGCCTGCAGCCCCGATTTCCTGAAGCGATACGCGATTTCCGGGCCGCAGGATCTGATCTCGGCTCCGCTTTTGCATCTGACTACCCGGCCCGATGCCTGGGAGCAATGGTTCGCCGGCAACGGCGTTGCCTTCGAAAGCGTGCACGGCATGCTCTTCGACCAGTTCGCCACCGCAGCGCAAGCGGCGATCGCCGGTCTCGGCATCGCCCTCCTGCCGACATTCCTGATGCAGGAAGAGATCAGCCGCGGCGATCTCGTCGCCGCCGTCGACCGTGAAATGGAAAGCCGCGAGCGCTATTACCTCGCCTTTCCGCCCGAGCGCGCCGACTATGCGCCGCTGGCCGCTTTCCGCGACTGGATCGCCGCGGAGGCCGCCGCCGACCCGGCCACGTGACGAACGGCTTGCATCGGCATGGCGCTTTCGACCATTATATCGGCCAAACAACCCTTTGCAGGAAATCCCCATGAAGCCGATCTTCGTCCAGCTCCAATGCGCCCCCGGCCAGACCTATGATGTCGCCGACGCCATCTACCAGACCGAACTGGTCTCGGAGCTCTATTCCACCAGCGGCGACTACGACCTGCTGCTGAAGGTCTACATCGAGGAAGGCCAGGATATCGGCAAATTCATCAACGACAACATCGCCAATATTCCCGGCATCGTCCGCTCGCTGACGACGCTGACCTTCAAGGCGTTCTGAAGTCCTGTCAGACACGGTTAACCTTTTCGCGAAGAATCGCCTCTCGACGTGTCGCTGAAACCGCGGCTTAACGCCTGAGATATCTGATCGTTGCTATAAGAATCCCGCCTCGGCATGAGGCGGCGCATGCAGCGATAGGTGAAAAATGGCGATCGTCGAGGCAGACAGGGTGCGCGAGAAGCCGCAGCCGGAAACGGCGCCGCTGATCGTTCATGTCGTACGCCAGTTCCTGCCCAACCGCGGTGGCCTGGAAGACGTGGTCGCCAATCTCGGCCGCCAGACGGTTCGTCGCGGTTATCGCGTTCGCGTCGTGACACTCGATTCTCTCTTCACCGCACCCGAAGACAAGCTGCCGCCGCGCGAAAATATCGACGGCATCGAGGTGGTGCGCATTCCCTGGTCCGGCAGCAGCCGCTATCCGCTGGCGCCTGCGGTTTTCCGCCATCTTGCCGATGCCGATCTCGTTCATGTCCATGCCATCGATTTCTTCTTCGACGCGCTCGCCTGGGGCCGGCTGCTGCATCGCAAGCCGATGATCGTCACCACCCATGGCGGCTTCTTCCACACCCGGAAATACGCGGCGATCAAGAAAATCTGGTTCCGGACGCTGACCCGCGCTTCGGCACTGGCCTACCGGCGCGTCGTTTGCTGCAGCGCCTCCGACCTCAAGCAGTTTTCCGAAATCGCACCCGACAGCCTGCTGATCGAAAACGGCGCCGATATCGGCAAGTTCGCCGACACCGCTTCGCGCCGGGCAAGGCGCCGTATCGTCACCATCGGCCGCTTCTCGGTGAACAAGCGGCTGGACCATTTGCTCGATGCGATGGCCGTGTTGAAGAGCCGCGATCCGGAATGGCATCTCGACGTCGTCGGTGCCGAGTCCGACCTGAACCGGACCGATGTCGAAGCCGCGATCGAAGGCCGCAACCTTTCCGGCCGCGTCACCCTGCACGTTTCGCCCGACAACGGCGCCATCCGGCGCGTCATCACTGACGCCTCGCTCTTTTCCTCCGCCTCGGAATATGAAGGTTTCGGCCTGGTGGCGCTGGAGGCTATGAGCGCCGGCCTGCTGCCGGTGCTGAACGCCAACGATGCCTTTACAACGCTTGCCGGCCGGCATCCCGTGATCACGCTTGCCGATTTCACCAATCCCGAGACCGCCGCGACAGTGATCGAAGCGGCCTATGAAACGCTGGCGCGCCAACCGGACGCCGTCCGCGGTAAACTTCTCGACGCTGCGCGCGGCTATTCCTGGGATATCGTCGCCGGACGCTATATCGATCTCTATCGGTCGCTTGATATCGGTACCGCCGACAGGACCTGATCCTGCCGGCCTGAAATCCCCTTACGCTCTCGCCAGACGGATGATCTCGTCGAGCACGAATTTGCGCGATTGCGGCGGCGTGAGATTGTGGTCGGCATCCGGCAGCATCAGCAGCCGCACGTTCGGATAGCGGGAAAGCTTGGCCCCGCGCGGCCCGAAATGGAAATAGACGTGGTCGAGCCCGACATCGCCCTCGCTGTAGATCAGCGTCAGCGGCACCTTGCGCTTGCCGAACAGCGCGAAGGAATGCCGGACCTCGCGGGCAATATGGCGCCGGTCGGGCAGCAGTTCGAGCAGCGGCGCGATCCACGGCGACAGGCGCCGGCCGCCGGCGATGACGATATTCTGCAGCGCCGCCACCACATCCACCTGCCCGCTGACGAGCCGCTTCAGCGTATCCACCCGCGCCAGGCGCTGGCCGTAATCATCGAGACTGCGGGGGACGGAGACGACATGCTCCCTGCGCACCGGCACCTCGGGATCCCAGTAATAGACGAAGGGATTGATCGAGACGACGGCCTTCAACCGCTCGTCGGCAACGCCGGCACGGAAGGCGACATACCCGCCGCTGCAGCGGCCGGCCACCATGATCGGGCCCGCGACGACGCTTTCGAGCAGGTCGAGCGAGGCGACGGCATCCTCGGTCTGCGTACTGGAATAAAGCACCTGTTCCGGCGCATCCGGCCGCGGCGGACTGTCGCCGACATTGGCGGAATCGAAGCGCAGCGAAACGACGCCCTGACGTGCCAATTCGCGCGCCATATCGACCGTCGTCCGTCCCCAGCCAGCATGCCGGTCATAGGCGGTCGACAGGAACAGCACGGCATTGCCCTTGATCTCGCCGAGCGGCCGGCTGACGACGCCGACCAGGTGATCATGGCTTCCGAACCGCACCGGCGTTTCCGTAAAACCCTCGCCGGCAAGCGGTGGGTTGTCGATCGCTTCAGGCGAATGGGCCGCTGATGTCGCCGTCGTATTCGCCTCCAGCCAGGTCGTCAGCTGCGCGACGACAGCCATCGGCGTCTTGGCGAAGAGCGGATTGGTGGCGAGTTCGTCATAGCCTTCGAAAGCCCTCTGCTCGACATCGGCGCCGAGCGCCTTCAACGCGTCGGCAAAGCCGGTATCCTCGGCCTTGGCTGGGCGTTCGAGGATGAGGTAACGCGATGCCGCAAGCCCTTGCGGCGACGCGATGTTGAGCTTGCCGAGCTCGGCGGCGATCTCCTCGGGCATGACGAGGCCGGCGATCTGCACCTTGGCGGCCTGGACATGCTCCTTGCCGAGGCCGAGATCGGCATCGATGATCTTCGACCACATGTTGAGTTCGCGCAGATAGGCCCGGCCGCTCAGCACCGGCGCCAGCATGACGAGGCTGTCGACGCCGTCGATCGAGGAACCGATGCGTTGGGCAAGCGTTGCGCCGAGGCCCTGACCGATGAGGATGACGCGATCGCAGCCGCTGAGCGCCTTCAGCTTGGCCGCGGCCGCCCGGATCGAATTTTCCCAGGTTTCCAGCCTTGCCGGCAGCGCGCCGAAATCCAGCGCATCGCCGGTGCCGCGATAGTCGAAGCGCAAGCTCGCCACGCCGATATCCGAAAAATGCTCGGCGGCGACGCGGAAGAATTTGCGGCTGCACATCTCCTCGAAACCCCAGGGGCTGACGAAGAGCACGGCGGCCGAACGTTTCCGGACCGCGGGATTTTCAGGCATGAACAGCCCGATCGTGCCGTCGAAGACGACAGGCAGGGCAGCACTGCGCCCGGCGCCCTCGGCCGGTTCGAGCGAGAATTCGCCGGGCGCGACCTTGGCGCGATCCGGGTCCCCAGGAAGCCGCGGCGCAACGAAATTGATCGCATATCCCATGGGGCGCTGCAGCACGCGCGGCATCTTGTCGAGAATGGAGCGCATGACCTCGACATCTTCGGCCGGCATGACGCGCAGCACGCGGAGGGCCGCGAAATAGCAGAATGTGCCGGCAAGGATTGCAACGACGAGGCCGACCGGACCCTGGATGAATTCCAGCGCCGAGATCGCCCCGCAAGCACAGAGCACGGCGGCGAGCGTCACCTTCGTCAGGCTGGTGTAGAGGCCTGAAAGCTGGGATCCGAATCCTGTCTGTCTGATCATCATCACCGACATCGCAACGAAGACGAGAATGCGCACGAGTGCGGCACCCTCGGCGGCAAGCCTAGGTATGATCAGTAAACAACCAACTACCATCAGAAGGCCACCTATCACACTGATGTTCAGGCGGGAGCGCGCCCTGTCCATCGACAGGAGGTAGAGGCTGAGTATCTGCATGAAGGTATAGGCGGGCGCGACGAGCGCAAGCAGCGCCACCACGGTGCCGCTGCGGCGGAACGCTTCGCCGAACACCACGAGCACCAGTTCGCTGGAGATCGCCGCGAGCCCGAGGCTCATCGGCAATACGATATAGGCCATGCTGCGGGTGACGGCGGCGAAGACCTCGACCGGCAAGGTCGAATCGTCGCTGTTATGCCGCCGCTCGGAATAATAGGGCAGCAGGCTGCCCGTCATCTGGATCGGCAGCTGCAGCGCGATATTGGCGATCGACAGGCCGACGGCGTAGTAGCCGACCATCTCCACCGACCAGAACTGCTGCAGGAAGAGCAGCTCGAGCCTATTGAGGAAGATCGAATCGATGATGAACTGGATCGACAGGATAACGGAGGAGGAGGCGAGAGCCTTCAGCGAGATCCCGCACCAGTCGCGCCGCGCAAGCAGGATCGGCAGTGTGGCGAAGAACAAGACGAGCTGGCCGAGCGCATAACCGACGAGAACGCCTTCCACCCCATAGAGCACGGCGCCGACCGCAACGCCGGCAAGCTGCACGATCGAGACGGCCACCGTCAGCCGGAAGAAGGCGCCGAGCTTCTTTTCGCCGATCAGGTAGAATTTGACGAAGGACCCGATCGCCTGGACGAAGAACAGCACGCCGGTGACGAGAGCGACGGAGGGCGCGGTATCGGCCCAGTGCATCTCCTCCGACGTCAGGAAGAACAGGGCGTAGAGCGCCAGCAGCACGACGGTCGAAAACATCATGAAGCTGACGAGGATGGCGGCAAAACCGCGCCGCCGGCGCATGTCGTAACCTTCCGCCGAAAGCTGCGGCAGGGTCTTCAACAGCGTGATGCTGGAGCCGAGCTCGGCGATCGAGGCGCCCGTGACCACCAGCCACAGCGAGAAGGCGACGATGCCGTTGGCCTCCGGCCCGAGCAGCCGCGCGGTTATGATCGATGACACGAAGCCCGTCAGCAGCAGCAGCATGCCCGCCGCCGCATTCATCACCGAATTTGCGATAATACCCTTCGACATCCGTCCATCCGCCAGGATCGGCCGTCAGGCCGAACTACCCGTCATCTCTAATGCGAAAATGTTAAAATAAAGCGGAGTGGCGACCTCACCTTAGCTCGCCTGCATCGCCGCCAGCGCCTGAAGCGCTTTCTCATAGCTGTTCTCAGCGAGATAGCGCAGCAGGAAGGCGCGCGCCTTCTCGGCCTTCTCCTGCGCAAGCTCGGGCGCGCGGAAGATCTCGCTCAGATGCGCCGCCGCAGCTTGCGGAGAAGGATCCGCCCAGACCGCGCCCTCAAGCCCGGCAAATTCGGGATGCGTATCGACCACAGGAATGAGGGGAGAGGCGACCTGCCATGTATTCTCAGGATCGCAGAAATCCGCCGTGCCCGACCAGGCGGTGGAAATAACCGGCGTGCCCTGCATGATCGCCTCGGCAACCGTCAGGCCGAAACCCTCGGAACGATGCAGCGAAAGATAGGCGTCGGAGGAGCGGATGAGGCCATTGATATCCGCATTCGACAGCCTGTCGGTGACGATCCTGATCCGGCTGTCGCCCGCGACCGAAGCGACCAGATCGCGCAGGCCTTCGTCCTTGTTCACATCGCCGCTGGCCTTCATCAGCAGGAAGGCGCTTGGGGCTTCGGCGGCGAATAGCCTGAAAGCCTCGATCACGGCCTGCGGATTCTTCCGGTTGATCGACGAGCCGGCGCTGAAGATGAAGCTGACGAGAAAGGCGTCCTTCTCGATGCCGAACTTTTCCCGCATGCCGTCCGTCGCCGGCGCCTCGATCACCGGATGCGGAACGACGATGACCGGCGCCTTGGTGAGCGGCGCAATCGCCCGCCGGGTGAATTCCGACGGCACGAAGACGGCGTTCATATAATGCATTGCATTGCGCCACTCCGCCGGCACGACTTCGAGCTCCCAGGCGAAATAACCGATATTGAAGGCGCGTGTGAAATTCGCGACACCCTTCTTCAGGATGGCGCGCGGCAGCATCGGCGGATTGAGGTGCCAGATCCGGCTTCCAGGCAGCTCTGTGGAGAGACGCGACGACGTCCATCCGGCGAAGGACTTCTCGTCCGGATGCGTGCTGACATCGGAGAGCGAAATCGCCCTTCCCGCTTCGGAGAGCGCACCGGCGCAGAGCCTTGCCGACTCACCGACGCCGACGGCCATCGAGAGATAGCCGACGATTTCCACCGGCTTGCGCGGATTGAAGGCAAGACGCGACCGCGGAATCAGCCGCTGCAGGACATGGGCACGCAAAAAGCGGTATGTCGTTCTCAAATCACGGTCTTTCTCAATGGATGGGCATCATTTTTCGCGGGGAGAGGACGTCAACCCGAGAGCACGACACGATGCGAACTGCCGAGGCTTTTGATTTCGCCCACGGGCGGAAGATCGCTCTCGGTGCCGGAGAGCGTGTGGAGTTTCACGCGCCGCATCGCGCCGGGGGCGAGATGGAACCAGTCGTCGTCGGGCCGATAACCTTCGACATCGATATGCACCGATTGCGCCAGCCGGTCGGCCCGGAGATCGACGAACCAGTCGTCGCCGTCTCTGCCAAGCGATGCCTCGATGCCGGCGTCATGCAGCGCCTTCCCCCGTCCGCAGGGAAAGTGGAAGCTTTCCGCCAAAATGGCGCCGTCGGCGAGCGATCGTAGGCGCGCAACGCTGACATCATGCGCCGGCGGCCCGAAACGGAAGGCATAGGTCGTATCGAAAAAGGCGCCGAACAGCGCGGTAGCGGCAAGACGCTCGGTATCCCTTGCCGCCAGCTTGAAGGCCCTGCTGCCGCTGACGACCTGCTGCTTTCCGCCGCGCAGGCAGGCGACCTCCAGTTCCACGTCGAGGGCTGTATCCGTCTCGTTGACGACATGCACGTCGAGACCGTTGGTGCCCTCGTCGGTGAACATCGTCTGCACCGGCCGGAAAGCGCGGCGCATCGCATACCAGGCCGGCTTCGGCTCGCCGGTGGAATCGATCACCCCCCAGCCGGGGCCGGGCAACAGGTCCTGCAGCGTCCAGACGAGCGCGCCGTTGCAGGCGGAGCCCTTGCGCCGCCATTCGGCAAAGGTCTCTTCGATCACCTCGCCGGTGACGGCGCGGGAGAGATCGAGATAGCGGTCCGGATCTTCGCGGCGCAGCTGAGCCGGATCGAGGTCGTAGAGAAGCTGCAGGTAGAAGTCGCGGACATCCTCGAAATCCCACGAGGCGCTGCGGTCGCGCGGCACGCGGGCCTTCCAGAGCGGGCTGTGGACGGCCGGCACATCGAGATGACGGTGCAATGTCCTTTGCTGCGGCACATGCGCGAAGGCGAGGCTTTCGGAAGCAAACCGCACATCGGCGCGGCGCGCATCGGCAATCGGCCGCATATAGGCGCCGACACCGTAATAATGGGCGATACCTGAATTAGGTGAAAACGGCATCGCCCCGCCATGAGGCGAATTCGGGACATAGGGCACGTCGGGACGCATACGCGCAGCGATGGCCGGGATGATCTCGTCGGTGACCGGCCCGCTCCAGAATTCCACGGGCAGACCCAGCATCGCCGCCTGCTGATGGATTTCGCTGCCGCCGCAGAGCACCACCAGCGATGGCGAGGCCTGGACGCCGTGCAGGAATTCCTCGACCTCCGCATGCACGTGGCCGAGAAACGCCTTGTCGTTGCGCGGATAATCGAAATTGGCGAACATGAAATCCTGCCACACCAGCAGGCCGAGCTCGTCGCAGAGCGCGAAGAAATCAGGCGTCTCGTAGGCCATCGTGCCGCCGATGCGGATCATGTTCATGCCTGCTTCAGCGGCAAGCCGCAGGAAGGGCTCATAATCCGCCCGCCCGCCCGGCAGACGCGTAATATCGGCCGTCGTCCACACCGCGCCGCGGCAGAAGATGCGTTCGCCGTTGACGGTGAGCGCGAAGTCGTCGCCATCGGCGCCGTGCTCGACCTCGATCCGCCGGAAGCCGGTCGTGCCGAGCGGATAGTCCACGCCGTCGGAAACGAGCGTCAGCTCATAGAGACGCGGAGCGCCGTGCGTGTGCGGCCACCAGGGTTCGATGTCGGAAAGCCTGAGGATAGAAGAGTAATGATTGTCGCCGATCTTCTCGAAAGGCTGCTCCATGCCGCCGCAGCGCAGCAGCATTGCGGGATCCTCGGCATTACTGTGCAGGGAAACGCTGAGACGGCCGACGCCGTTCTCGTCCAACACGGCGCGGATGGCGACATTGTCGATCGAGACGGGATTGCGCCGCACCAGCGAAATCGGCCGCCATGGCCCGACGGCATGGATATCGGGGCACCAGCCCGGCATATGGCCGAGCAGCGTCGTGCGGAAATTCTTCAGCCCCGCCGGCGTGATCATCTGCGGCCGCCAGCGTGCACGCGGGCCGGGCTCCGACAGGCGGGGACCGAGCGCCCGGAAACACAGCGCCAGCTCGTCGCCGCCCGTAAGCGTCACCGGGATTTCGTGCGCCGTGAACATGCTTTCGGAAAACAGGATTTCCTGGCCGTTGAGGAAGACATGACAAAGCGTCGCGAGTCCTGCGAAACGCAGGATCGCTTCGCCGGGCTCGGCATCGAACAGCCGGCAGAGATACCAAGCGTCTTTGGTGTTCAGCGGCTCGGGATTTTCCCGGTCGAACAGCCCGGCTTTCTCGAGCGCCGCGGCAACGGTGCCGGGAACGGGTGCGGGAATGAACTGCGCGGAGAGATGAATATCGTGCGGCACGGCGCAGGCGCCCGGCTCCGTCAGGATCAGGTTCCAGCCTTCGCAAAGCTGGCTTTCCTCCGCTCCGATGCTTGCCAAACGCCCCCGCATGGTCAGATCTCCGGCCTCAGATTCGCTCCGCAAGCGATGCCATCATGGCATCCCATGCATCGGCGGCCGGATCAAGAGCTGCTTGCAGCGGCTCGAACTTCCTGCGGGCGACGGCGCGGGCAAGCTGGAACTGCACCGATTTCGCCGCGTCCGAAATGCGCCTGGCATGCTCGGCGGCAATCGCGAATTCATCGGGGGAAAGCCAGGCCAGATGATCGGCCGCCAGCTCGAAATTGGCCCCGACCTGGCGAAGCGTATTGAAGGCATATTTGTGGAAGAAGCCGAACGGCCGATCCGCCACGGCTTCGACCTGTTGCGGGAAGACCGCCGCGAAGGCGCGGATCGGATTTTCCCCCGGACGCCTGAGGAAATGAGCCCCGGCCAGCCGCCGCGCCGTCGCCCGCAGATGCGTTTCATCAGCAGGCTTTTCCGGGAACCGCGCAAATTCCGTATAGGGCAGGAACGGCGGATCGTTCTCCGTCAGCTGCAGCTGGAACAGCCCGTCGAAATCCTCGCCTTCGAGGCGGAAATAGCCGGCATTGTGGAAATAATCGACGCGCCTGGCCGCAACGTCCAGCCGGTTGATCGCAACCGTCGTCTTGCCGTGCTCCTGCCGGTAGGCGGTGCCGCGCGTATCCGGCATGTAGAAGGAATCCATCTCGATTAGGCAGAGACGGCCCCGCGCGATCTGCACGTCGACATGCCGTTCGACACGGTCATAGATCGCAAGTTCGGTGGCGCGAATGCCGTAAAGCGCGTCGAGATCTTCGAGCGGCACCTTGAAGAAGGTGAACTGATCGCCCTCGAAATCCTGCGCGAGGGTGAAACCCAGCATCGCCTCGGGCGCAACGCCTGAGGTCGCCAGCACTTCGATCCACAGATCGACGTAGCAATTGGTTTCCGGCCAGGCGCGCTCGCCGGAATGCAGCGCGTGCTGACGATAGGTTTCCGGGTCGATTCCCGAAAATACCGATGTCATCGACCGGCTCAGCCCCACAGCGTTTTCCGCACGCTGGCCGGCCACTGCTTCACGTCGAGCCCGTGATGGTGGAAGAGGGCAAGCGCAATGCGCTCCAGCCCGAAACCGACGCAGGCGGTGTGCGCCACGCTGCCGTCTTCGAGGTTCAGCCCCCACTTCAGGCCGAACGAATCCTGATGATAATTGAAGCTCATGCAGGCGGTCGGATTGGCAGTCGAGGTGATCGGGATCAGCAGCTCGAACTTCAGGTTCTGGTCGCGCTGATTGTTGACCATCATCTTGCCGGCACGGCCGAAGAACGGGTCGTTGGCAACGTCGATGGTCACATCGAGGCCGAGCTGCTTCATCATTTCGACACCGCGATCCATCCATGTCTGGCGGAAATCGGTGACGTGCTGCTCCGTGCCCATGCAGACATATTCACGCATGCGGAACAGCTGCTGGCGGGCGGGATCCTTCGAAGGCTCGTGGCGGAAGCAATAGGACTGCAGATCGAAGAGGCCGCCCGTCTTCGGCAGATTGCCGCGCTTGGCGACCGTCGGATAGAGCGGGTAGCAGGCGGCCGGCGTCAGCACGATATCGGTCGCCTTCTGGTCCTTGGTCCAGTCGTCGCCGACTTCCATGCACTGCAGCAGGCTCATATGGTCGAGCTCGCTGCCGCAGAAGCTGTGCACCGTGCCGGCGAGCTGCGGGAAGCTCTTCATGTAACCGCTCTTTTCGAAGAGCGCGACGTTCATGCCGGGCGGGAAACGCATGGCCTCGGCGCCGTCGGCGCCGCCGAACGTGTCGATCAGCCGTTCGAAAGCGGTAATGACATCTTCGAACTGGCCGCTGCGGCCGTAAAGACCGTCAACGCCGGTATCGATCAGCAGGCCGGACTCGAAGAGCCGGTCGAGAAACGAGGTCTGCATATCCATGGCTTTACCCCAGTAGGCTAGTGTCCTGCTTGTGGACGAGAAGCATGCTCGACGTATTGCCGAGGATGCGGTCGTTCGAGATCATGAGCTGCGCGGAATGCGCGTCGCGCAGATGGCGTCCGAGGCTGAAGGGCGTGCCGTTCTTGTAGCCCATGATGCCGCAGATCAGCATGGCATGGTTGACGATCTCCAGGATCGTCTCGGACGAGGCGATCTTGACGTTGTTCATCGCCACGGCAAAGCCCATCGAGGACAGCCTGTCGACGTCGATCTTGGCATCCTCATAGGCCTTGAGGCCGGCAACCACGTTGGATTTGACCATCTGCAGCAGGTTCGAAACTTCAGCAAGGCGCAGCGCGCCCGGCGGCTGGGTATCGGGCGCCTTGCGGGCGGCGGCGCGCACGAAAGCCTGGGCGCGTGCAACGGCGTCGACCGCGATGCCGTACCAGACGCCGCTCCACAGCAGATGCGAGGAGGCGAGCATGGATTGCGCCGCGATCTCGGCGAAAGGCTTCGGCAGGATCTGATGGGCCGGCGCCTGTCCTTTGAAGAGGAAGCCGTCGGAGCAGGTGCCGCGCATGCCGAGCGTATTCCAGGCATGCGTCTTTTCGAGCGTGTACTGGTCCTTGAGGAAGGCCGTCAGCACCTGATCGGAGGACGCCGCCTGCGCGTGGGCGCGGGAGGTGATGAGGATGGCGTCGGCATGCGAACCGTAGGAAATGACGGTCGCATCCTTTTCGAGCCGGCAGATATCGCCATCGACGTCGACCGCGCAAATACTGTTGCGCAGGTTGCCGCCGATACCGCCCTCGGTGGTGGCGGAGGCGATCAGCAGCTGGTCGGCGGCAATGCGGCTCATGAAGTCGCGATGCCATTCGCTATCGGCGCCATGTTCGACGAGGCTCGACAGCTTGATGTGATGCATGGCGAAGACCATGGCGCTCGCGGCGCAGGCCTGGCCGAGCATCGAGCACAATTCGGCGATCTCGGTGATCGAGGCCGATTCGCCGCCGAGCTGGCGCGGCACCTGGATGCCGAGCAGCCTTTCGGCCTTCATCGCATCCACGGCTTCCCGGGGGAAGCGGCCTTCGACGTCGACGGCATCGGCGTGTTTGGCGGCGATTTCAGCGACGCGGGCGACCCTTGCGACAAGACCGTCCTGCATGATCTTGACGGGGAAATTCATCAGGCGACCTTCCGGCTGTCCCGGATGAGATCGACCGTCCTGGCGATGGCCGAGATGCTCGCGAAGGATTTGCGGTTCAGGAGATTGTCGGGAAATTCGATGTCGAACGCCTCTTCGATGCCGAGCATCAGCTGCACGGAGGCAAAGGATGTCAGACCTGCCGCATAAAGATCGGCATCGTCGGCGACCTGGTCGATCGACGCAGGAAGTTTGCCGAATTTGGCTACGAGGTCGCGGATTGTCTTATTCATCCCATCACTCCAAGATTCTCATGATCCCGAACCGGCGTTCATCGCCTTGTCATGAGCGTTCTTTTAGTGCGGAAAACAGAACATTCCGCTAATTTATTGGGTTAAATATGATTGTTGCTCATAGTTAGAATTTTAGCGACAATTCCAGTGCAGGCGATAATATATATTTTATATCAGCTACTTACCGCTGAATTGACCGCTGCGCTCGTCGCGTTTTTCGGCACGGCGAGTACAGAAATGACACGGGAAAGCACCATTTTGCCTCAGCCGGCCGGCGGATAGGAATGCTCGTCGCCGCGATAGTCCGAGACGGAATAACATCCCTCCCCCTTGGACCGCACGGTGCTGCCGCTGACGACCGCCTTGCCGTAACCGCCCGGGATATCGAGGATGTAAGTCGGCTGGCAGAGCCCGGAAATCCGCCCGCGCAGCGCGGCGACGATCCTCTGCCCCTCCTCGATCGTCAATCGGAAATGGCTGGTGCCGGGCGCCAGATCGGGATGATGCAGGTAATAGGGTTTGACGCGGATTTCGACGAAGGCCTTCATCAGCGCCGCAAGCACATCGGGATCGTCGTTGACGCCTTTGAGCAGCACGGACTGGCTGACCATGGCGATGCCGGCATCGACAAGACGGGCGCAGGCGGCGCGCGCGTCGCTCGTCAATTCCCTGACATGATTGGCATGCAGCGCCACATAGACCGTCTTGCCGCTCGCCTTCAGCGCGGCGATCATCGCCGCGTCGATCTTATCGGGATCGACGACCGGAACGCGGGTGTGGAAACGCACGATCTTCACATGCGCGATTTGCGCCAGCGCCTCCATGATCTCGCGGAGCCGGCGCGGAGACAGCACCAGCGGATCGCCGCCGGTGAGGATGACCTCCCAGATCTCCTCGTGACCTCTGATATAGTCGAAAGCTGCCTGCATCGCCGCCGCATCGAGCGTGCCGAGACCCTGCGGCCCGACCATTTCGCGCCGGAAGCAGAAACGGCAATAGACCGGGCAGACATGCACGGCCTTCAGCAGCACGCGATCGGGATAGCGGTGAACGATGCCTTCGACCGGGCTGTGGGCATGATCGCCGATCGGATCGGCGCGTTCTTCGCGGGAGACCGTCAGTTCGGCGGCATCGGGCACGAACTGCAGCGCGATCGGATCATCCGGATCGGCGCGATCGATCAGCTTGATCATCGCGGGCGTCAGGGCGATCGCGTAACGCGCGGCGACCTCGTCAAGCATTGCACGATCGCCGGGCGCGGCCAGCCCCGCTATTAGAAGATCGTCGATGCTCTTGAGCGGTTTGACGGCATTCATCGTCCATACTCCGCGACCGGCGCCCAGAGCACCTGGTCGATGCGCGACGCCCCCGTCGCCAGCATCACCAACCGGTCGAAGCCGAGCGCAATGCCACTTGCCTCGGGCATCAGCGACAGCGCGGCCAGGAAATCCTCGTCGAGCGGATAGGTCTCGCCGTAGACACGCGCCTTCTCGGCCATCTCGATCTCGAACCGCCGGCGCTGTTCGGCCGCATTGGTGAGTTCGCCGAAGCCGTTGGCGAGTTCTACGCCGCAGGCATAGAGCTCGAAACGCTCGGCAACCCTGCGGTCGCGCATCGAGGGGCGGGCAAGCGCTGCCTCCGAGACCGGATATTCGTCGAGGATGGTGATGCGGCCGAAGCCGAGATGCGGCTCGATTTTTTCGACCAGAACCCGGCTGAACAGATCGGCCCAGCCGTCGTCTTCGGCAACACGCATGCCGACGCGCCTCATCTCGGCGGCCAGATGATCGCGATCGGTCGAACCGTCGGCGGCGACCGAGGCGAGAAGATCGATGCCGGCATGGCGCTCGAACGCTTCGGCAACGCTGACCCGCTCCGGGCCGGCGAAAGGATCGCTCTCGCCGCCGCGATAGGCAAGCTTTTCGGTCTTTGAGGTCTCGGCCGCGAGCGCCAGAATCCGGACGCAGTCCATCATCAGGCTCTCGTAGCTTTCACCGGCCCGATACCATTCGAGCATGGTGAATTCGGGATGGTGCAGCGGCCCGCGTTCGCGGTTGCGATAGACATGGGCAAAACACGAGATGCGTTCCTCGCCCGCCGCAAGCAGCTTCTTGCAGGCGAATTCCGGCGAGGTGTGCAGATAGAACGGCGCCTTCTGCCCGTCCGTCGTCAGCGCTTCCGTGGCGAAGGCATGCAGATGCGCCTCATTGCCGGGGGAGACCTGCAGCGCTGCCGTGTCCACCTCGATGAAATCCTCGCGCGCGAAAAACCCGCGCAATGCCGCCTGGATCGCATTGCGCCCGATCAGAAACGGGCGGCGATCGGCATGCACGGACGGGGTCCACCAGGGGGACGCTTTCGCCGAAGAGTTCATTCCAAGCTTTCTTCGCCGGAGAAGCCGGTATGGGGATGGCTATTTCCCGGATTTTAGGTTAGTTGCGCCCCCAAGAAAAATATTTGCGTCTCAGAGGCGTCTCGACAGTCATCTACGACGCCGAAAGCCGAGTTACAAGGAAGTCTTATGGTCAAGGTCATCGCCTCTTCGGTCCGCAAGGGCAACGTTCTCGACGTCGACGGCAAGCTCTACGTCGTTCTCACCGCCCAGAACTTTCATCCGGGCAAAGGCACGCCGGTCACCCAGGTCGACATGCGTCGCATCGTCGACGGCGTGAAGGTCTCCGAGCGCTGGCGCACCACCGAACAGGTCGAGCGCGCCTTCGTCGAAGACGTCAACTTCCAGTACCTCTATGAAGACGGCGAAGGCTTCCACTTCATGAATCCTGCGAACTACGATCAGGTGGTCGTCAGCCAGGAAACCATGGGCGACCAGAAGGCCTATCTCCAGGAAGGCATGACCTGCATCCTGTCGATCCATGAAGGCATTCCGCTGGCGCTCGAACTGCCGCGCCACGTCACGCTTGAGATCACCGAGACCGAGCCGGTCGTCAAGGGCCAGACGGCATCCTCTTCCTACAAGCCGGCCATGCTCTCCAACGGCATCCGCACCTCGGTTCCGCCGCATATCGATGCCGGCACCCGCGTCGTCATCGCGACCGAAGACAACTCCTACGTCGAACGCGCCAAGGACTGATCCCTGGTTTTTGCCCATTCAGGAGGCCGGCTCACGCCGGCCTCTCCCTGAGATGTGGAATTCAGGCAGGCGTCGAATTCCAAGATCGAATTCAGATTACCTTTCGGACCTCGCTCTCGAAGCTCATCACATGAGCCATTGCGATCTTTTCGGCCTCATCAGCATCCCCTCTGCATACGGCCTCAAGCATGAGAACCTGATCATGCAGGACGTCCTCAAGACGCGGCACCAGCGTCGGAAACCGTTTCATCGCGACATACAGGATTCTCAGCGACAGATTGTGGTAGTGATCCAACGTATCGAACAGGAAAGGGTTCTTGGCCACTTTGTAAATGAAGCGGTGAACCCGGCGATCTAGGGCAAGGATGTCTTCCAGCGCCATCGGACCGGTTGTCTGTTTGAGCTCATCGATCAGTTGCCGCGCTTCTTGCCGCTCGAACTCGCGCAACCTTTCCGCAGCCAATCGCGTCGCCCAGGATTCGATCCGTGCTCGTGCCTCATAAACGGCAGTAAGATCATTGATATCGATCTTGCTGACAAATGTGCCGCGCCGCGCGCTGACGACGACGAAACCGTCATATTGCAGACGCTGAAGCGCCTCCCGGACCGGCGTGCGTCCGACTTCCATGCGTTTCATAAGCTCGGCCTCCCGCAGAAGCGTGCCCGGAGGAAGCAGTGTCGTAATGATGTCGTCGCGCAGCCGAATGTATGTCCGCTCCGCCAGCGTTGATTCAGCCGCTTCGTACTCCGCCTCGAATACCGACATATTCAGCGCATTCCTCTCTCTGTCCATTTCCGCATGGCCAAACACTGCTCCGCCTAAAAAAGCGCTCAACGAATCTGCTTGACTTCATATAGTGTCGGCATATCTTCAATATATCAGCAATATATAACCACAAAGAGGGGTTTCAAATGAAACATGCTGAACTGACGAAAAAATCGCAGACGAATGGGCTCATTGCCTTGGCGATGTTGAGTTTGGGGCTGTTTGCGACGGCCGTGCCGTCCGCGGCCAATGCCGACGATCTGGAGCTGATGAAGCCAGGCACGCTCGTCGTTACGGTCCAGCCCTACATGCCCTATACGGCGGTCAAGGATGGAAAGCTCGTCGGCCTCGACAGCGACATCCTGACAGCCATCGCCGATAAGCTCGGCCTCAAGATCGAAGTCAACGTCACCGACTTTCCGGGCATGCTGGCTTCCGTCCAGACGCAGCGGGCGGATATAACCATTGGCGGAATCGCATGGTCCGACGCTCGTCAGAAGGTCGGCCTGTTCACGGACCCGCCATATTATTCGCCGCCGGCCATGGCCGTGAGCGGCACGGCGAGCTTTCCGGATGTTGCGAGCCTGGAAGGCAAGAATCTCGGTACCGTCACCGGCTATGTCTGGGCGAAGTCCATCGCGCAGGTCCCGAACGCATCACCCCATACATTCCCGAGCGCCGACAGTGTGTTCCAGGATATTTCTGCCGGGCGCCTCGACGTCGGCTTTCTCGATCCGCTGCTGATCACCTATCAACAGCAGCAGCGCCCCGACATGAAGGTCCGCATCGAATATCTGCAGCCGCCGACAAACGAACAGGTCGCCGCGCACCCCGATTACAAATATTTTCAAGCCTATATGACCGGATTTTACCTTCCAAAGCAGGCGCCGAAGCTGGCCAAGGCTGTTTCCGATCAGATTGACGGCATGTACAAGGATGGATCTCTTGCGGCTTTGATCACGAAATGGGGCGGCGATCCCCAGCAGTTCCTGGTCCCATCGCCCGAGATGGCGGCACAGCGGCGCGGTGTTGACCGTCCCGCCGACTGGAACCCGCCTTCCATCGCGAAGTGAGATCGAAGCATGACGGCGTTGTCATCCTTTACCGATATGTTCCAGGTCCCCTGGAACGACTACGTCGGAAACATTGCCGGGGGTCTGCTCAAGACCCTCGGCTACACTATCGCGAGCTTCGTCGGCGCGACGATCCTTGGTCTTGCACTTGCATTGATGCGGCTCAACCGGCTCCGGCTGGTTAGCGTTCCTGCGGCGATCTATACGGAGCTTTTTAAAAACGTACCGCTCCTTGCGATCATTTTCCTCACCTACTTCGGTCTGCCTTCCGTAGGCATCAGGCTGGAGGTTTTCGAGGCAGGAGTATTGAGCCTGGTGCTCTTCTACGCGGCTTACCTGTCCGAGATCTTTCGGGCAGCTATCGCCGGTGTACACCGGGGACAGCAGGAGGCGTCTCAAGCTCTCGGGTTAGGGCGCGGCAAAACTTTCACCCATGTCGTTCTGCCGCAGGCGGTGCGGCTGGCGCTTCCCGGTACGAACACCATGTTCGTCGACCTGATCAAGTCGACCTCGCTGCTTGTGACAATCTCGGCTGCCGAGCTGATGACGCAGGCACAGCTGATAGCCTCGGAAACGTTCCGAGCGCTGGAAGTGTATCTCGTGATCTCGGCCGTCTATTTCGTGATCTGCTACCCGGTGTCACAATGTCTGCTTCTGCTCGAGCGCAAGATCCACGCGGGTGTGCCACTGTCATTGGCCAGACGGCGTCGGCTGAAATTGGCCGGGATCTATCTCGCCGAGGGGAAAGTCTGAGCCATGACCACCACTCCTGCCAGAACTGCCTTCATGTCAGAGCAGCCGGTCGGTCGCCCTGCCGTTAAAATTAGCGGATTGCGCAAGTCTTTCGATGGGCGCCTGGTGCTCGACCACGTCGATCTCGAGGTTCCCACAGGCAAAATCGTCAGCATCATTGGTCAGAGCGGCGGAGGAAAGACCACCCTCATGCGCTGCGTCAATTTGCTTGAGCGTCCCGATCAGGGAACGATCACCGTCGGCGATGAGACGATCTTCGCCGACGGCAAAATAACCTGCCGCAGCCTTGCAAAGCTTCGGCAGCGTGTCGGCATGGTGTTTCAGCGCTTCAATCTGTTCCCGCATCTGACGGCTGTGGAAAACGTCGTTCTCGCTCAGATGCATGCAGCCGGGATCGGCGAAAGAGAAGCCGTGGAACGGGCCGTGAAACTTCTGACGAGAGTAGGCCTTGCCAAACGAGCGATGGCTTATCCGGAACAGATGTCGGGCGGCGAGCAGCAGCGCGTGGCGATTGCACGCGCTCTGGCGCTGGAACCAACGGTGTTGCTGTTCGACGAGCCGACGTCGGCGCTCGATCCTGAATCGACCGGCGAAGTTCTCCGCGTCATGCGGGAACTCGCCGCCGACGGCATGACGATGATCCTGGTCACCCACGAGCTGCCCTTTGCAAAAGAGGTGTCGGACTGGGTCGTGTTCATCGACGGCGGTCTTATCATCGAGCAGGGAACCGCCGCAGATGTGCTTGACCGTCCAACGGAAGCACGCACGGCTGCCTATGTCGCGCGCTACGCTTCCCCAGGCTAGCGGCGAATGGCGCCACAGCAGGCTCCTGCCATCAGGCCTCGTTCTTCTAGGGCAAATACATATCCGATGAACAAGCTCACAACAGATATCGCCGTCATCGGCGGCGGTGTGATCGGCGTGGCAACCGCTCTGCGGCTGCGTGCCGACGGTCGCGATGTCATGCTGATCGAACCGAACAAACCCGGTTCGGGCGCATCTTACGGCAATGCCGGAACGATCGCCGATTATGCGATCATTCCCGTCGGCACACCGGCTGTCCTTAAAAACCTGGCCGCGCTGCTTCTCAATTCCGACAGCCCCTTATCCATCCGCAAGGCCGCTTTGCCGACGTTGTTTCCATGGCTGCTGCGTTTTGCCTACGAATCCCTCCCGCACAGATACAGAGACAATGCGAGCCGCATAGCAAACCTTCTGTCCGACGCTTCATCACAGTGGCTCGAACTCGCAGCAGAGATCGGCGCATCCGATCTCTTGAGCGCGAAGGGATGCCTCTACCTCTACCAAACACCCGAGGCCCTCAAGGCGGGCGCCTCGGATGTCGAGCTTCGCCGAAACTACGGGATCGCGCAGCAGCTCCTCACCCCCGATGAGGTGCGCAGCCTGGAGCCCCGGCTGCCGCAGGTCCATGGCGGCGGGCTTTTCTTTCCGAAAGCGATAAACTTCACCGATCCCGGCGAGCTCATGAGCGTGATGGAAGCCGCCGCCAGACAAGCGGGCGTCGAGTTCGTCCGAGACTCCGTGACGACTATTTCGCGTGAAAGGAATGGAGTGAGGATGCTGGCGTCAGCCCACAGCATTCATGCCCGAGCAGCCGTGATCGCCGCCGGAGCCCATTCCCGCCGACTGGCTCTGCAGCTGGGAGAGCGGGTCCTGCTGGACACTGAGCGGGGTTATCATCTCGAATTCGATATGGAAACACCGCCGGTCGAGCGACCGGTATGCCCGACGCATCATGGATTTTACTTTTGCCCGATGCGTGGCCGCTTGCGCGTGGCCGGTACTGTGGAGCTCGGAGGCATTACCGCTCCTTCGAACCCAAGGCGCCTCGAAGTGTTGCTCGCAAATGCGCGCAGGATTTTCCCAACGCTCGGTGAACCAAGTCGGAGCTGGATGGGCTTCCGCCCTTCCATGCCCGATTCCGTTCCCGTTATCCGGCCTTCAAAAGGAGGAAGGGACGTCGTGTTTGCTTTTGGACACGGGCATATCGGTTTGACGCTGGCACCGCAGACTGCCCGCATGGTCAGCGCCATTCTCGCCGCTTGATCGCGTCATGAACCGTGCTTGCGACAGCGGTAGGCCTTTTATCCTCTCTCTCAGAGATGCGGGTTGCGCGGCCGGTATTTCTTGACGAGCTTCTGATTGATCTCGGCGGCACCCGGCATATTGGCGCTGAGATAAACCGGGGCATCGCCTGATTTGGAAAGCTCCGAGGCGACTTCGGCGAAGATCGCATTGATGACAGTCACCCCGACCGCCGTGGAAACCGGCCCGACCCGAAGCCCGGTGCCTTCCAGATCGACAACGGCGTCGCCCGGCGGCAGTCCATTGTCGAGCACGATATCGGCGACCTCGGCAAGCCGCCGGCGGCCATTGGCGATCGCTGAGGAATAGGCGATCGAAGTGATGGCGATCACCTTGGCGCCGATCTCATGCGCATAGTCGGCCGCCTCGATCGGCGCTGCGTTCACGCCCGAATTGGAGGCGATGATGATGACATCGCCCGGCTGCATACCGTAGCGCTCCAGCATCGGCCGCACCAGGCCCTGGGTCCGTTCATAGACCGAGCTGATGACCGCTCCCTCGTGCAGCATCGCCGAGCCGACGAGCACCGGCACGGTGAAGGCGAGCCCGCCGGCGCGATAGTGCACCTCTTCCGCTAGCATATGCGAATGGCCGGTGCCGAAGACATAGACGCGCTTGTCGCCACGGGCCGTATCGAGGATCACCGACGCTGCCTGCGCCATCGGCTCGGCAAGTGCCTGCTTCAACGTCTCCAGCCGACCGATCAGATTGGAAAAATAGGCATCGGTGATATCAGTCATGCCACGTCTCCTAAAGCAATTCCAGGAAAAGTGCGAAGCGGTTTTCCGTCCGGAATTGCGTAAAAGCAAAAGGTTAGAGCGGTTCTGCGCTTCGTTGAAAGCTGAACCGCTCTTGGTGTCAGGCCGCTTCGCCGGCAAGCCAGGTGGTGGTAACCGTGAGTGCATCGGTGAGATGGACGAGATCGGCGCGCGCGCCCGGCGAAAGGTGGCCGCGGTCGGCAAGCCGGAGGAAGCGTGCCGGATAAAGGGTCGCCATGCGCAAGGCTTCGGCGAGCGTCAGGTCGAGATAGGTGACGCCGTAACGGATCGTCGAGATCATGTCGACGTCGGAACCGGCGAGCGTGCCGTCGGACAGCACCAGCTTCGAGCAGAAGCCGCCCCTTTCGCGCCGGACGGTGCGCCCGTTCAGCGTGAATGAATCCTTCTCGGAGCCGACGAGCGACATTGCGTCGGTGACGAAGAACAGCTTGCCTTCGCCGCGCTTGGCCCGCAGCGCCGTGCGCAAGGCCTTCGGATCGACGTGATGGCCGTCGGCAATGATACCGCACCAGGTCGAGGGATGATCGATCGCCGCGCCGACGAGGCCCGGCGCGCGATGCCCCATCTGGCTCATGGCGTTGAAGAGATGCGTGACCCCACGCGCCCCGGCATCGAAACGTTCCTCCGCCGCCTCGCTCGAACAATCGGAATGGCCGATGCTGACGGTGACGCCGGCTTCTGCGAGTTCGCGCACCTGGGCCACCGTCACCTGCTCGGCGGCCATGGTGACGAGCAGTGTGCCGATCGCCTCGCGCGCCCGGATGAAGGCCTTGACGTCGCGGTCCTCGACCGGCCGCATCAGTTCGGCCAGATGCGCGCCCTTGCGCGCCGGCGCCAGATGCGGGCCTTCGAGATGCAGGCCGGCGACGCCGCGGTTCAGTTTCACGGCCTCCGTCGCGGCCTCGATCGCGGCAATGGATGCCTTTGACGTATCGGTGATCAGCGTCGGCAGCAGCGATGTCGTGCCATAGGGCCGGTGCCCGCCGGCGATGATCTCCATCGAGGCGGCTGAAGGTTCGTCGTTCAGCATGCGCCCGCCGCCGCCATTGACCTGCGCATCGATGAAGCCGGCCGACAGCACGCCGCCGGCAAGCGGCACCGTCTCGCCATCCGGCAGATCGTTTGCAGCAGCGATCGCTTCGACCCGGCCGTAGGCAACGATGAGCGCCTTGCCGTCATGGAAGCGCTCGCCATCGAAGATGCGGGCGCCGGTGAAGATCTTGCGGGCCATCAGACCGTCTCCGTCACCTTGAGCAGGTTTGCCGGCCTGTCGGGATCGAAGCCCTTGCGCCGCGTTACCGACTCGATCAGCCGGTAATAGACGAGCAGCGATACCAGCGGATCGACGAGGCCGTTGCCCGTGGTCGGCACCCGCAGATTGACGCCGGAAAGCGGCTGCGTGGAGAACCCGACGGTGGTGGCGCCGAGCTTCTGCAGGCGCTCCAGCGCCTGGCCGTTATTGGCGAAAGCCGCATCGTCGGGCGCAAAGGCGACGATCGGAAAGCCCGGCTGCACCAGACGCATCGGACCGTGCATCAGTTCCGCCAGCGAAAAGGCCTCGGCATGCAGGCCGGAGGTTTCCTTGGCCTTCAGCGCCGCTTCGAGCGCGATCGCGAATGCCGGGCCACGGCCGGCCGTGTAGAGCGAGGTCGCGTGGAAGAGCACCTCCTCGGCTGCCGCCGTATCGATCCCGGCGGTAGCCGAAAGCGCCTCCGGCAGCTTGGCCAACGCGGCCTGCAGCTCGGACGCGCCGCCGATCGCAGCCGTTACCCCGGAAAGCGCGGCAACCGAGGCGATGAAGGATTTCGTCGCGGCAACGCTCTTTTCGGCGCCGGCATTGAGGCCGAGAACGATATCGGCCTGTTTCGCCAGCGGGCTGTCGGTGACGTTGACGACGGCAATCGTCGTCGCCCCACCCTTCTTCGCCGCCTCCTGCAGCGCCACGATATCGGGGCTCGCGCCCGACTGTGAAACGGTGAAATGCACGCCGCTCTTCAGATGGAGTGGGGCACCGTAGACGGACGCGATCGACGGACCGACCGAGGCGACCGGAACGCCGCAGGTGATCTCGAAGAGATATTTGAAGAAGGTGGCGGCGTGGTCCGAGGAACCGCGCGCAGCCGTCGTCACCACGCTCGGGCGGGCTGATGAAAACAGCCGGGCGATCTCGGCAAAGACCGGCTTTTCCTTTTCGAGCAGCGTGGCCACCACCTCCGGCGATTGGCCGGCTTCCTGCAGCATCAGCGACTGGTTCTCACTCATAGGTCATCTCCGATTCTCAATTCGGCAACGAAATCATAGGCATCGCCGCGGTAGTGCGAGCGGGTGTATTCAACGACGCGCTGGTCTTCCAGGCGCGACACACGTTCGATCAGCAGCGCCGGCGCGCCCGGTTTGACGTTCAGGATCGCGGCGGAGGACGGATCGAGTGTGACCGCGGTCAGCCGCTGCAGCGCGCGTACCGGCCTGTGGCCGCTGGCCGTCAGCGCATCGTAGAGCGACCCCTCGCCGCCGGCATCGGCGCCCAGGAACTTGATCGGCACCACGGCGCGTTCGATCGCCAGCGGCATGCCGTCGGCGAGACGCAGCCGGTCGAGCCGCAGCACCGGCTCGTCGCCGCCAAGGCCGAGCAGGAAGGATTCCTCCGGCGACGGCGTATTGACGGCCCGCGACAAGATCTTTGCAGCCGGTTGGCGCCCGCGCGAGCGCATGTCGGCGGAGAAGGAGGAAAGCCGCCAGAGCGACTGCTCCATGCGCTCCACCCTGCTCGATACGAAAGTACCGCTCCCGTGGCGCGATTCCAGTGCGCCCGACGCCATCAGATCGCGATAGGCGGTGCGCACGGTGACGCGGCCGAGCTTCAAGGCCTCGGCAAGATCGCGTTCTCCCGGCAGCGCCGTGCCGGGCTTCAGCAATCCTTCCTGAATAAGGCCGATCAGCGTCTGCGCCAACCGCTTGTAAAGCGGCCCGGTCAGCGCCTGGTCACGCAGGCCGCGGCTGTTCAGCTCCGCTATCAGACTGGTTCTATCCATAGGCACGCAATAGAACCTATTTAGAACCAATCAGCAAGGCTGAAATCCTACGCAGGCAAGAAAAAACCTCCCCGGGGCAGCGGAGAGGTTTTCATAGCGAAAAAATTTGACAGCCCTGCGTCCGCAGCGCCGCGTCTGAAAAAGACGGTCAGCTCTTGGTGAAGATATAATCCGTCTCCTGGCGCAGCACTTGGCCGGGGCGCAGCACCGCATTCGGGAAACCCTGGTGATTGATGGCGTCCGGCCAGACCTGCGTCTCCAGGCAGAAGCCGGCAAACGGGCCGTATTTCCGTCCGCCGAGGCCGGGAGCGCCGGTACTGAGCTTGAAGCCGGCATAGAACTGTACGCCGGGCTCGGTGCTGCGCACCTCAAGCGACACACCGGAATAGAGGCTGCGGGCAAGCGCGACGCTGCGCTTGGCGGTGCGCTCGGGCGATAGGCAGAAATTATGGTCGTACATCACCTGTTCGCTGCCGACGAAACGCTTCATCGGCGCCATCTCGCGAAAATCGAATTCCGTGCCTGCGACGGAACGGATCTCGCCGGTCGGCACCTGTTTCTCGTCGGTCGGCAGATAATGGTCGGCGGCGATCATGATGTCGTGGCCAAGCGCGTCTTCACGGCCGTCGAGATTGAAATAGGCATGCTGGCAGACATTGGCGAGCGTCGGCTGGTCGCTGGTCGATTCATAGGTCACCGACAATTCGCCGTTGCCATGCACCCAATACGTTGTCTGGATGGTGCAATTGCCGGGATAGCCGGCGCGGCCATCGGGATCGACGATCTTCAGCACCACGCGGTCGACGTCATGCTCGACGACCGTCCAGTTGCGTTTGGCGATATTGTCGCTGCCGCCATGCAGATGCGTCACGCCGTTTTCGTTCAGCTCGAGCTGGTGGTCCTTGCCGTCGAGCGTGAAGGCGCCGCCGCCGACACGATTGGCGCAACGGCCGGGTGTCGCGCCGAAATAGGCCGAATAAAGCGGGTAGCTGTCGAAATCCTCAAAACCGAGCTGCAGCGGCGCGTCATGCCCCTCCAGGCGCAGATCCTGGATGACCGCGCCCCAGGTGATGACCTTGGCCGTCAGCCCGCCGCCCTTGATGACGACGCGATAGACTGTCTCGCCCGCCTTCGTCTGCCCGAAAACTTCCCGCTCCAACTTATCCGACATGATCGACCGTCCGTTTGATATCTAGCAATCCGACCGGAACCTGCCCGCATTTGTCCCAAACCGCAACCGGCCGCGATCAGAAAGGGGTATCGCTCACAGATCCGTGCCGATCTCCTCCACGTCAAAGGGCGTCGTCTGGTAGATCTCGTTGATCCAGTTGCCGAACAAAAGATGCGCATGGCTGCGCCAGCGGTTCTGCGGCGCAAGCGCCGGATCGTTATGCGGGAAATAATTGTGCGGCATCTTGATCGGCACGCCGGCATTGACGTCGCGGAAATACTCGTCTGACAGCGAGGTGGAATCATATTCGACATGGTTGAACATGTAGAGCCGCCGGCCCCGCTTCTCGTGCACGAGGCAGACACCCATCTCGCTGGATTCCATCAGGATTTCCAGCTTGTCGGATTTCTCGATATCGTCGCGGCGCACCTCCGTCCAGCGCGACACCGGCACTTCGAAATTGTCGGAAAAGCCGTTGAGATAGATCGACGAGGGCTTCAGATTGCGGTGGCGGTAGACGCCGAAGGCTTTCTCCTTCAGCTCGTATTTCGGAACGCCGTGGAAATGATAGATCGCCGCCATCGCGCCCCAGCAGACGTTCATCGTCGAATGCACATTCGTTTCCGTCCAGTCGAGAATCTCCCGCATCTCCGACCAATAGGTAACGTCCTCATAGGGCAGGAGCTCGATCGGCGCCCCGGTGATGATGAAGCCGTCGAATTTGCGGTGCTTCACCTCCTCCCAGGTCTGGTAAAAGGCAAGCAGGTGATCTTCGGAGGTATTCTTCGCCTTGTGGCCGCCGATGCGGATCAGCGACAGCTCGACCTGCAGCGGCGAGGCGCCGACGAGGCGGGCCATCTGCAATTCGGTCTTGATCTTGTTCGGCATCAAGTTGAGCAGCCCGATCTGCAGCGGACGGATATCCTGACGGATCGCCAGCGTCTCGGTCATCACCCGCACACCCTCTTGCACGAGAGTTTCGAAGGCGGGCAGCGTATCGGGGATCTTGATGGGCATTGCGGTCACTCGATCAAAAAGCAAAAAACCGGCGGCGAAAAAAATCGCTACCGGTCCGCACGCGGCCCTTTAGCAAGTTTTTTAACGTGGCTGCAAGCCGGCCGGCCAAATCACCACGGAATGCTTAATTAGACCCAGTCGAGCCGCGAATCAACTGCCGAATGCATGCGGCAGCGACCCATGCAAGCATCATCACAGTTTAATGACTGATAGAATCTGTTGATAGACCGGTAACGCCACCATGTTAATAATGGTAAGCATGGGCGATGTTGGAAAAGCGTAATGGCAGATAAGACCGAGGGGAGGCCGGGCATCCGAAGGCAGGATAGGGTAGGGTATGATCTCAGCCTGACTTACCGCCTCGGAGTGATGTTCTCCGCATTCTGGAATTCTGAAGTGCGTGGCAAGGTGCTGTTCCTGGCGACCGTGCTGATCCTCGTCATCCTGGCGACGGCCTATGGCCAGGTCATCCTCAACGAGTGGAACGCCCCCTTCTACGATTCGCTGGAGCGCCGCGACCTCGGCGAATTCTTCCATCAGCTCGAAATCTTCGCGATGATCGCCGGTACGCTGCTGCTGCTCAACGTGCTGCAGGCCTGGCTGAACCAGATGACGGCGCTCTATATGCGCGAAGGCCTGTCGCGCGATCTGGTCGATCAGTGGCTGAAACGCAAGCGGGCACTGCGGCTCGCCTCCAGCGGCCTGATCGGCGTCAATCCGGACCAGCGCTTGCACGAGGATTCCCGCAACCTCGCCGAAAGCACGACGGGGCTCGTTCTCGGCCTGCTACAGGCGACCATTCTTCTCGTCAGTTTCATCGGCGTGCTCTGGGAGCTTTCCAGCGGTTTCATCTTCCACATCAGCGGCCACAGCTTCTCGATTCCCGGCTACATGGTCTGGGCGGCGATTTTCTACGCCGCCTCCGCCTCGGTGCTGAGCCAGGTCGTCGGCCGCAAGCTGGTTAAGCTCAATGCCGACCGCTTCTCGAAGGAGGCCGAGCTTCGCTTCACCCTGATGCATGCCAACGAGAACATGCCGGCGATCACCGTCGCCCGCGGCGAGGAGAATGAGCGCCGGCGCATCAACACCGACATCAGCTCGGTGCTGAGAGTCGTCAAGCGGCTCGCCATGGCCAATACCAACCTCACCTGGGTGTCGGCCGGCTATGGCTGGCTGGTGATCGTCATTCCGATCATCGTCGCCGCGCCCGCCTATTTCTCCGGCGGCCTGACACTTGGTCAGCTGATGATGTCGGTCGGCGCCTTCAACCAGGTCAATACGGCGCTGCGCTGGTATGTCGCCAATTTCGGCCCGATCGCCGAATGGCGCGCCACCCTCATGCGCGTCACCGACTTCCGCCAGGCGCTGCTCGAGACCGACGAGGACTTCGAGCTGAAGGACGGCATCACTTATGAAGACACCGCGGCCGACACACTGACCCTGAAAGACGTGGTGATCGTCGCCAAGATCGGCGAAGACATCGAGGAATGCGGCGGCTTCCGCCTGCGCGAAACCGACGTGGTGATCAAATCAGGCGAAAAGATCATGATCAACGGCGATCACAGCGTCAACCGCAAGCTGCTCTTCCAGGCGATGGCCGGCCTCTGGCCGTGCGGCAGCGGCACGATGGGCCTGCCGCCGATCGACGACATGCTGTTCGTCCCGCAGATCGCCTATATCCCCGGCGGCACGCTGCGTGAGGCGCTGGCCTTCCCCGAAAGCCCCGATGCCTACGAGAAATCAGCCGTCGAGGCAGCCCTCGAGAAGGCCGGCTTGCATTCGCTGATCTCAAGGCTCGATACCCGCGCCCGCTGGGACAAACTGCTCGACAGCGACGAACAGAAGGCAATCGGCTTCGCCCGCCTGCTTCTCGTGCGTCCGCGCTGGATCATTTTCGACGAAGTGCTTGAGGGCATGGAGCCGGAATGGCAGGAAACCATGGCCGGGCTGCTCACCTCTCTGCCCGAAAGCGGCATGATCTATATCGGCCGCTCCGAGGCCTATCTCGAGATCTTGAAGCCGCGCGTGCTGCATCTGCAGGCGCTGCCGTCAAAATCCGAGGAACCACAGCAAGAGCAGCAAGCCGCCCGTCCAGGCGCCAGCGCCGGTACGGGCGCCGCCGCCATGCCCGCGCCGGCGCTTTAAAGGCAGCTGAAAAGCGTCATTCCCATGTTCGCGAACTGCAGCAAAAATCTCGCTTGTATGCCACTGATGATGCAATCTTTGCCAAAATGTGCCATAAACGGTTCAATGAGGTACTTTCTATGGCAACGATGAATGTGTCCCTGCCCGATCCAATGAAGGAATGGGTAGATTCGCAAACCAAAACTGGGCGCTACAGCAATGCGAGCGATTACGTCCGTGACCTAATACGGCGCGATCAAGAGCGGTCGGACAAATTGGTGGAATTGCAGCGTTTGATCACGGACGGGTTGGAAAGCGGTCTCAGTGATCGTTCTAAAGACGATATTCTTCAGGTGGCGCGCGAGCGACTGGCAGCGCGGCGTGTATGAAATATCGGACAACCGTTGAAGCGGATTATGACATCGTTGACATCTATGTTCTCGGCGCCAATCAGTTTGGCTTGCCGCAATCAGAGCGTTATGTCGACGATTTATTCCGCGCGTTCGAATTGCTGGCTGATAATCCACAAATGGCACGCGAGCGACGCGAGCTAAATCCGCCGATACGGCTTCATCCTCATCATGCGCATATGATCGCTTATGTGATCCGAGAGGAGGATATCCTGATTGTCCGTGTGTTGCATGGGCGAGAGAATTGGCAAAGCCTCTTTGCACAAAGCTGACTTTATGGCCATTTCCTTCTGAATCGACGTCACATCGGCGGCGTGATGCCGTTGAGGCCGACGGCAACCTGGCTGGCCGAAATGCTGCCGTCCGCCGCTTTCTCGCCGGTGACGATGACACCGGCGCCGGCCATCAGATCGTCCTTGGTCGCGGGCGCCAAGGTCACGATCGGCGTGCCGTCGGCAATCGTGATGGTCTTTTCCTTGCCCTGGTAGGTCAGCGTGATCGTATGGCCGTCGACGGATTTGACGGCATTGCTGACGGTCGCGTTGGTCATCTGGCTGTTCGGCTGCGCATCCCAGGGGCGGTTGCCCTCGCCGGTCCCCTTCATCGACGCCGGAAAGATCAGCACCTCGATCGCCCCATCCGGGCCGCTGCCTTTCGGCAGCGAGGCAACCCCGACGAAATCGCCGGGTTTGATATCCTCGACCGAGGCCTGTTTGACGCCGCCGACCTTCCAGCCGGCTTTCAGCGTGATCGTCGCCTCGCTGCCTTCGCGCGTTCTGACGACGAGCTGATCGCCGCTGAGGCTTTCGATGGCGCCGCGGATGCGAACGCGTTCGCCATCCTGCGCCTGCGCGACCTGTGAGAAGACAAGCGCGACAAAGCCACCGGCGGCAAGTGTTCTGAAAAAATGGGAATGGGGCTTGCGAGACATATGACTTTTCCTTGTCGCCATTGCGATCGGCGCTATCCCCGGCCGCCGGACGGCACCTTATGCCGACTGGGGATACACTAGCGAATCAACGAAAGGTGAGCCGTCGAGCCCGGGAAACTCAGCCTTCCAGCTCTTCCCGCAGCATTTCGAGTTCCAGCCACTGCTCTTCCATCTCAGTGAGGCTGGCGCGCAGCTCCTCCATCTCGCTGGCAAGCCGGTTGAAGGCAGCCGCATCGCGCGTAAAGAGATTGGGATCGGCCATCACCTGTTCGCGTTTGGCGATCTCGGCTTCGGCTTTCGCCATCTCCTTCGGCAAATTGTCCAGCGCGAATTTCTGCTTGAAGGAAAGCTTGCTCTTCGAGCCTCCTCCAGAAGGCGCCGCCTCCTGCGGTTTCGGCTTCTCCGCCGCCTTCTCGGCTCGCTTGCGCTCCTCGAGCGCGCCCTTGCGCTGGGCAAGCATGTCGGAATAGCCGCCGGCATATTCGATCCAGCGGCCGTCAGGTGCATCCGGCACGGCGGGTGCGATCGTCGAGGTCACGGTGCGGTCGAGGAAATCGCGGTCATGGCTGACGAGAATGACGGTTCCGGGAAAACCGGCGACGATCTCCTGCAGCAGGTCGAGCGTTTCGATGTCGAGATCGTTGGTGGGTTCGTCGAGGATCAGCAGGTTCGCAGGGCGCGACAGAATGCGCGCCAGCATCAGCCGGGCGCGTTCGCCGCCGGAGAGGCTCCTGATCGGCGTGCGCGCCTGTTCCGGCTGGAACAGGAACTCCTTCATGTAGCCGGTCACATGGCGCTGCTCGCCGTTGACGAGCAGGTTTTCGCCGCGTCCATCGGTCAGATAATTGGCGAGCGTGTCCTCCGGGTCGAGATCCTCGCGCTTCTGGTCGAGGATCGCGATCTCCAGATTGGTGCCGAGCTTTATCGTGCCGCTATCGGGCGAAAGCTGCCCGGTCAGCATCTTCAAGAGCGTCGTCTTGCCGGCGCCGTTCGGGCCGACCAGACCGATGCAATCGCCGCGATGCACCCGGATCGAGAAGGGCGTGACGATCGGCCGGTCGCCGAAGCTCTTGGTGATCTTGTCGGCCTCGATGACCAGCTTGCCGGATTCCTGCGCATCCGAAGCCGTCGCCTGCACCGTGCCCTGCGGCCCCTTGTGGCCGCGATATTGCGAGCGCATCGTCTGCAGTTCGCCGAGGCGGCGCATGTTGCGCTTGCGCCGCGCCGTGACGCCATAACGCAGCCAGTGCTCCTCGCGCTCGATCGCCTTGCCGAGCTTATGCTGCTCCAGCTCCTCGGCCTCCAGCACCTGGTCGCGCCAGGCCTCGAAATGCGAAAATCCCCTGTCGAGCCGGCGCGAGGTGCCGCGGTCGAGCCAGACAGTTGCCGTCGAGACCTTTTCGAGGAAACGCCGGTCGTGCGAGATCAGCACCAAAGCGCTGCGCGTCTTCTGCAGCTCGCCTTCCAGCCATTCGATTGTGGGAAGGTCGAGATGGTTGGTCGGCTCGTCGAGCAGGAGAATGTCGGGCTCCGGCGCCATCACGCGGGCAAGGGCGGCGCGGCGCGATTCGCCGCCGGAAAGATTTCTCGGATCTTCCTCGCCGGTCAGCCCGAGATGGGACAGCAGATAGGTGACGCGATAGGGGTCGTCGCCCGGCCCGAGGCCGGCCTCGGCATAGGCCTGGACGGTGTTGAAGCCGGCAAAATCCGGCGCCTGCTCGAGATAACGCACCGTCGAGGACGGATGGCGGAAGACCTCGCCGGACTGCGCCTCGACCAGGCCGGCGGCGATCTTCAGAAGCGTCGATTTTCCCGAGCCGTTGCGGCCGACGAGACAGATTTTGTCACCCGGTTCGATCTGCAGGCTGGCACCCGCCAGAAGCGGTGCGCCGCCGAAGCTCAGGAAGATATCGTCGAGTTTCAGAATGGGAGGGGCCAAAAATCAGACTCCGGAAAGATCGTAGGGCCTGGCGAGCACGATCGCCCGGCCGCTGCGGAGCGAAAAGCGAACCCTGCCTTCCGCGACATTGGAAATGGTGCGCGACGAGCCGAAAGGCAGATGGAAATCCGCCAGCGGATAACGCGCATTGTCGATGCAAAGCCCGGTCAGCGCGCTGAACCCGAGCACGGAAAACAGGCTGTCCTTGGGAAGATCCAGCTCGATCGTCCCGGCCAGCAGCGGCACCGCTTCCTCCTTGCCCGAGGTCAGCAGCACGTCGAAACCCTCTTCCGCCAGACTGACGGCCGACAGCAGATGCTGAAGCGCGTGGTCCGAGCGTTCGCCGCCAAGCGCTCCGGCCAGGATCAGCCGCCGCGCACCCCGCGCAATCGCTTCCGACACGGCAATTTCGCCGTCCGTCGCCGCCTTTGCCGCGGGATAGGGCTGTTTCGGTACATCGGGAAAGGCACCTGCGAGATCATCAGATGTCGAATCGAAATCGCCGACCCAGAGCTCCGGCGTGACACCGAGTGCCGCCGCATGCCGCATACCGCCGTCGGCCGCGATGAAGCGGCTGCGGCCGACGGCATGGCGCAAGCGCTCCGTCAGGCCGAGTTCGCCGCCGAGCAGAATGGTAAAGGTGGATTGGCTCATGGGCATTGCCCTTAGCGCAAACGGGGGGTGGAGGGGAAGGGGCGCCGACGGAGCGGCGGCGTTCACCTCAGCCCGGCGTATCCTTATCGCGCGACAGGAAGATCGCCTCGTAACCGCCGATGAAGCGATCGAACAGGGTCGCGAAGCGATCGACATCCTCTTCGGGCCAATCGGAAACGATCTCGGAGATGATCGCAATTTTCTGTGCGCGGATTTCTGCAAGCAGCGCCTCGCCCGCCGCCGTCATGACCACGACGATCCGCCGCGCATCGGCCTGCGAGGCCTCGCGGCGCAGCACGTTGCGGGTCACCATCTCGGCCACCACCCGGCTTGCCCGCGACGGATCGATGCGCAGCATCTCCGCGATCATGCCGACCGTCACCTCGCCGGCAGGCTGCGCCCTGCGCACGGCATCGAGCACATCGAGATGCGAAAGCTCGAGACCCGGTGCGGCGCTCTGGATCGCCAGCCGGCCGATCAGCCGCCGCCCGGTCATCAGCCGCATACGCGCCATGCTCCGGCCGATGAGAGACACGTTTTCGTCATCCGGCTCGGCCGGGCTGTTGGACAGGATCCTGGTCAGGGCTTCATTCATAGCGACAGCATAACAGAGCGGGAGCGGAAATTGAATATGCCGATGTCATTAATGTGCCATTGACAATTATATGCTGATGGCACATAAATTATCCACCAGATCGGAATGATGCTCCCATGGACATGCAACTCGCGCCTGCGCCGCTCGTGACGGATCCTCGTCGCCGGCTTATCCTCTTCTTCTTCCTGATGACGGCCATGTTCATGGCGACGCTGGACAATCAGATCGTTTCCACGGCACTGCCGACAATCGTCGGTGAATTCGGCCATCTCGAACGTTTCGGCTGGATCGGCTCGGCCTATCTCCTGTCGCTCAGCGCCGTCATGCCGCTCTATGGCAAGCTCGGCGATCTCTTCGGCCGCAAATATGTGATGATGACGGCGATCATGATTTTCACCGTCGGCTCGGCGGTCTGCGGCCTCGCGGTTTCGATGAATACGCTGATCGCCGCCCGCGTCCTGCAGGGTCTCGGCGGCGGCGGCATCATGGTGTCGATCTTCGCCGTCAACGCCGATCTGTTCGAGCCGCGCGAGCGGGCGCGCTACCAGAGTTATTCCAGCCTGGTGCTGATGGCGTCGGGCGCGATCGGTCCGGTGCTCGGCGGCACGATGAGCGATCTTTTCGGCTGGCGCTCGATCTTCCTCGTCAACGTGCCGATCGGCGTCATCGTCCTTACCGGTCTCGCCTTCATGCTGCCCTATCGCAAGCCGCATCGCCGCCCCAGGATCGATTATGCCGGTGCGCTGCTGCTCGCCCTGACGACGACCAGCATCGTGCTCGCCACCGACAGCAGCGAATTGTTCGGCGCATTGGTCTCGCCGCAGAGTATCGGCATCGTCGCCTTCGGCCTCGTCTGCGCCGTCACCTGGGTGTTCGTCGAGCGCCGCGCGCCGGAGCCGATCGTGCCGCTGGAGCTTTTTCGCAATTCGACCTTCAGCCTGCTCCTGGTGATCTCGATCATGGGCGGTGCCATCGCCATCGGCATGGTCAACTATCTCGCGCTCTTTCTGCAGACCACCACCGGCCTTTCGCCTTCTGCCGCCGGCCTTCTCTTCATCCTTCTCACAGGCGGCCTCGTCTGCGGATCGCTGTCCGCGGGCCGGATCATCTCAAAGACCGGCCGCTACAAGCCCTTCGCCATTGCAAGCCTGACCTGCAGCGCCATCGCCTTCGCACTGATGTCGCAGATCCACGCGGGAACGCCGATCGCTTTCATCGGCGCGATCATGATGCTGCATGGCATCGGCATCGGCCTTGCCCAGCAGGTTCCGGTCATCGGCGTGCAGAATGCAGCACCCGCCCGCGACGTCGGCGCCGCCACCGGCTCGGTGACGCTGTCGCGCATGGGAGGCGCGTCGATCGCCATTTCGATCTATGGCGCCATCGTCGCTTCCGAGATCGGCAAGGTCGGCGTCTCCATTCCCGGTGTCGCCGATATCGAACAGCTGACGCCGAAGATGATGGCCTCCCTTCCCGAAGCAAGCCGCCAGACCGTCGCCGATATCTATGCCGCCGCCTTCTCGCCGCTGTTCATGACCGCCTGCGCCATTGCGCTGATCGGCCTTGCGGCCGCCATCATGCTGAAGCCTGTGCAACTGCCCCGCGCCGGCGAGGCGAAGATGCCGCAACCGGCGACGGCGGAAGCCGCGGAATAACCGAATCGGACCCGCAGATACCTCATCCCAAGGCGCTCCTTCCGCGGAGCATCTATCAGGGATTGCAATTTTCTCGCGTCGCTGCCGCTATCGGCTGGGTTGCTTCAATCAGACCGTTCTTTTTCCGCGCCGCCGACGAATCTCCGCTTCGTGACGGAACTTTCGCCATAATTTCATCCGAGCGAAGAAGGGCCTGAACGCCCGAGGCTTGCCAAAATGCAACGCTGCCACATTTAAACAGAGTCTCGCTATGCAACCGATGCGGAAATCAGCTACAGCAAGGACTTGTATCGGCCGATTGTGCAGCGCGAGATCAGGGGTGCGCACCTGTTGAATTCCCCTTGCCACGGTCGGTGCCAACCTGCGGCGAACCGGCAAAACAGCGACATGATGCGGAGAACCAGACTGGATAGCTTGACGACGTGGAAATCGCCCGCGCTTTCCAGTGATGCCATTTTCGCGCTCCGGCGCTTCGCGCGTCGCCTGATGCTGCTCTCGGCCGTCGCGATGGCGCTGAATGGCTGTCAGACGCTGATCGAGCAATCCTATCAGCCGAGCGTCTCGCCCTCTTCCAATCCGCAGATCGTCGACGAGGTGCAGAAAAACGACCCGCGCGCGGCGATGGGCGCCCGCGAACATCCGCGCATCGTGGCGAGCTACGGCGGCGAATACAAGGACGCCAAGACCGAGCGCCTCGTCGCCCGCATCGCCGGTGCGTTGACGGCGGTGTCGGAAAATCCGAGCCAGTCCTACCGTATCACCATCCTGAATTCACCGGCGATCAACGCCTTTGCGCTGCCGGGCGGTTATCTCTACGTCACCCGCGGCCTGCTTGCGCTGGCCAACGATGCGTCGGAGGTCGCCGCCGTGCTGTCGCACGAGATGGGCCATGTGACGGCGAACCACGGCATCGAGCGGCAGAAGCGCGAGGAGGCCGAGGTCATCGCCAGCCGCGTCGTCGCCGAGGTCCTCTCCAGCGATATTGCCGGCAAGCAGGCGCTGGCCCGCGGCAAGCTGCGGCTCGCCGCCTTCTCGCGTCAGCAGGAACTGCAGGCCGATGTCATCGGCGTGCGCATGCTCGGCGAAGCCGGCTACGACCCCTATGCCGCCGCCCGTTTCCTCGATTCCATGGCGGCCTACAGCCGCTTCATGTCGGTCGATCCGGAAGCCGACCAGAGCCTCGACTTCCTGTCGAGCCATCCGAATTCGGCGCAGCGCATCGAGCTTGCCCGCACCCATGCGCGCGCCTTCGGCCAGGAAGGTTCGGTCGGCGACAAGGGCCGCGACTATTATCTCGACGGCATAGACGGCCTGCTCTACGGCGACAGCCCCGAGGAAGGCTATGTGCGCGGCCAGACCTTCCTGCATGGCGGCCTCGGCATCCGTTTCGACGTGCCGCCTGACTTCCACATCGACAACAAGGTCGAAGCGGTGATGGCCACCGGCCCGAACGACATCGCCGTCCGCTTCGATGGCGTCGCCGACAATCAGAACCAGAGCCTCACCAACTATATCTCCAGCGGCTGGGTGACCGGCCTCGACCCGTCGACCATCCAGCCGGTCACGATCAACGGCATGGAAGCGGCCACCGCGCGCGCAAGCGCCGACCGCTGGGATTTCGACGTCACCGTGATCCGCAACAATTCGCAGATCTTCCGTTTCCTGACCGCCGTGCCGAAAGGCAGCGAGGCGCTCGAGCCGACGGCCAATGTCCTGCGCGCGAGTTTCCGGCGCATGACGCCGGCAGAGGCGGCCTCGCTGAAGCCGCTGCGCATCCGCGTCGTTACCGTCCGGCCGGGCGAAAACATTTCGACGCTCGCCGCCCGCATGATGGGCACCGACCGCAAGCTCGATCTCTTCAAACTCATCAATGCCCTGCCCACCGGCGCAGCCGTCTCGCCAGGCGATCGCGTCAAGATCATCGCCGAATAAAAAAACCCGGCTTGCGCCGGGCGAGTCAGTGCTGCTGGAGGGAATGAGTTTTACCCCGCAGTGCGTCTCTCGACGCGTTACGGGCGCTGTAGCGCTTGTCTAAGCGTAGGCCGCCATGTGCGGATCGGCGCTGACCAGCGCGCTGCGGAGCTTCTCCATCGCCCGGCTTTCGATCTGCCGCACGCGCTCCTTGGAAATACCGAGATCGGCGCCGAGTTCTTCGAGCGTGGCGCCGTCTTCGGCCAGACGCCGGGCGCTGATGATCTTCATCTCGCGTTCGTTGAGATGTTTCAGCGCCGAGGCGAGCCAGACGCGGCGGCGCTCGCCGTCGATCATGTTGGAAACCTGCTCGTCCGGCAGCGGATCATCGCTGACGAGGAAGTCCATCTTCTCCGCGCTCTCGGCATCGCCGGAGACCGAAGGCGCCTGCAGCGAGGCGTCGTTGCCGGAAAGCCTGGCATCCATGGTCTGCACATCGGCAAGGCTGACGCCGAGTGCGGCGGCGATTTCCTGGTGAATGGATTGCAGCGTCAGCTGCGTGTCGCCCTTGGCGAGCTTGGCGCGCAGGCGGCGCAGATTGAAGAACAGCGCCTTCTGCGCCGAGCTCGTGCCGCCGCGCACGATCGACCAGTTGCGCAGGATATAATCCTGGATCGACGCCCTGATCCACCAGCTTGCATAGGTGGAAAAGCGCACGTCGCGTTCCGGCTCGAAGCGGGCGGCGGCCTCCAGAAGGCCGACATAGCCCTCCTGCACGAGATCGCTCATCGGCAGGCCGAAATTGCGGAACTTGCCCGCCATGGATATGACGAGCCGCATATGGGCCATGGCGATCTGATTGCGCGCGCCGCGGTCGTCATGATCCTTCCAGCGGATGGCGAGATCATGTTCTTCCTGACGGGCGAGATAGGGGGCGGCCATCGCGATCTTGATCATGCGCCGGTCTGCAGACATGTTCTTCATTTCGATCTCCTGAAACAGGCCTCTCGCCCTAAATGAACAATAAAACGCACCTTCCGGAACATCGCTGTCCGGACTGAATGGGGTTCTGAATGCATAAAGACCTCGCCCCTGGACTTTTCAGGGGGAGGCCCTAGTTCTCATCATGTGCCGGTAAGACGGCTGGGCCGGACCTGTTTCTTCACCTTGCCGGATGGGCAATATTGAAAAGGCATGATCCGCTCCTCATCGAACATTGACGGAATAGCAGTTCGCCCGTCGAGGCCTTGCCCCACGAGCAGTCCGCAATTACGTGTGTTAAACGCGGCAGTCGGGAAAAAGTTCCAATAAAAAACCCGGCTTGCGCCGGGTTTTTTGATAGGGGAAAACTGAAGCGCCTTAGGCGGCTTCGTCCTGCGAATCGTCTTCTTCGATCGCCTTGCCGCGCTTCGGACCCTTGTTGAGATTGGTCTCGACGAGGCGGACGGCTTCGGTTTCCGACATCTTGTTGACGGCGGCGATTTCGCGCGCCATGCGGTCGAGCGCAGCCTCATAAAGCTGGCGCTCGGAATAGGACTGTTCGGGCTGGTTCTCGGCACGATAGAGATCGCGCACGACTTCAGCGATGGAAATCAGATCGCCGGAATTGATCTTGGCATCATATTCCTGGGCGCGGCGGGACCACATGGTGCGCTTGACGCGCGCCTTGCCCTGCACGACCTTCAATGCACGCTCGACGAAATCCGTTTCCGAAAGCTTGCGCATGCCGATGCTCATCGCCTTGGCGACCGGAACCTTCAGCCGCATCTTGTCCTTTTCGAAATCGATAACGAAAAGTTCGAGCTTCATGCCGGCAACTTCTTGCTCTTCGATAGCGGTGATGGTACCGACGCCGTGAGCGGGGTAGACGATCGATTCACCGGTCTTGAAGCCATGGCGAGCTGTGGAAGGCTTTTTCTGCTGAGTCGTCATTCTATTCAAAAACTCCCTGTTACGCTTCCGGCGGCGGCCGGAGCCGGGTCAGTCAGGCCCGGGTGAGACGGTAGTATCCGTCGGGTGACTTCACTCTGGTCCCATCGGGCAAAAGCAAAGAACTTCTTGCGCACGATCTTGGGACCCGGCGCTCAAAGCGTTGATATGTCACGGAAACCGCGTACGGATTTGTTTTGCTTTCGTGATGGTTTTGGGCATGCGTCATGCCACAAATGGAACAGTATGCAAAACCTATCATAAAAATATGAGGAAATCAATAATTTGCTTCGCTTGAGTCATGCGGGCAACACATGTCACCCATATTCCTCACGCAGCTTTTGGAGCCTTTCCTGGTCAGATTGCAGCATTCTGTTGGCTCAAACGGAGTCGGATGGTCGACCGGCCGGCGCGCGTCGTAGCCCGGCTCTACGGCCAAGCCGGCCGGTCGATCAGCCGGCCCGTTTCAGCCAACCCTCCCGCAGATTTGCCTGGCAAATCTTCAAGACTCAGGAAACGCCGGACGCACTTATCGCTTCGCCACGGCGAAGCAGTGCGGCCGGTGGGCCGGGCATCTTTCCGCCAGGATCAGAGGCGATCGGCTCGGCCGTACCAAGGGGTATGCCCTTCGCCAATCGCCTCTGCCCTGACGAAAACCTGCTCGGGCAGAATGCTTCAATCTGACCAGGAAAGGCTCCAAACGTTTTACCCCACGGCCGCCCGAATCCGGCGGCCGATTATGGCCGCCGTCTCAATCGCCGGAACCGGGTTTTTCCGAGAAATACTTCTCGAACTTTCCGGTCTCGCCATCCATCTCCTTGGCCTCCGGCAACGGATCCTTCTTGACCGTGATATTCGGCCAGATGGAGGCATATTCGGTGTTGATCTTCAGCCATTTGTCGAGGCCCGGCTCGGTATCCGGCTTGATCGCCTCGGCGGGACATTCGGGTTCGCAGACGCCGCAATCGATGCATTCGTCGGGATGAATGACGAGGAAATTCTCGCCCTCATAGAAGCAGTCGACGGGGCAGACTTCCACGCAATCGGTGTATTTGCACTTGATGCAATTGTCGGTCACGACATAGGTCATGAAGAACTCCAGGATTCCATGCGAATGGGGGCCGGGCAACCTGGAACGTCGCGCCTATCCCCGTGCCGGAGGAAAAGCGTGGGCTGGCTTGGGAGGCAAGCACGCTTCCGGCAGGTTGTCAGTGACGTATCGGCTTTAACGCCGGATTTCAAGGATAAACGATCTGCAAAAGCCGCCGCCGCGGGCAGAGTTTTCTAATCCTCGTCCGACATCAGCCTGTCGATTGCGCGTCGTTCCTTTTTCGTCGGACGGCCGGTGCCGGTCGCCCGGATCGCCTGCTCGTAGGGGGTGAGGCGTTTTGCCTCATCGGGCGGCGGCGACAGGTCCTCGTAGAGCAGGCGGGCTTCCTCGTAGGGGCCGCGACGCTCGCCGGCAAGGCGCATGATGAGAACGACGTCGCGCCGCTCCAGCGCCAGTTCGATCCGATCGCCCGGCTTGACCATCTGGCTCGGATGGTTGCAGCGCTCGCCATTGATGCGCACATGGCCCGACTGGATATGGCTCTGCGCCAACGAGCGCGACTTCGCCATGCGCGCGAAGAACAGCCACTTGTCGATGCGCTGGCGCGAACCGCTTGTCGGCTGTGTCTCCCCGCTCATGATTACTTCTTCATCTGCTCCTTGAGAGCCGCGAGCTTGGCGAAAGGTGAATCCGGATCGATCGGCTTCTCCTTGCGCGGCGGCTTGGCCTCGAAGCGCAGCGGCTGCGAACCGCCGCGGTTGTTGTTGCGGTCATTGCGCTCGCCGCGTTCCTTGCGGTCCTGCCGGTCGCCGCGCGGCTGGTCGCCCCGTGGCTGGTTGTTGCGGTCGCCTCTCGCCTGCTGCGGCCGGCCGCCATCGCGGCCGCCGCCGTCCTTGCCGCGGTTGTGACGATTATTGTCGCGACCTTCGCCGCCGCGATTGCCCTCGCCGCCTTCACCGCCGCCCGGCCGGCGATTGCGCTCGCCGCGTTCCTGGTTCTGACCGCGCTCCTGGCCCTGGCCGCCACGGCGTTCGCCATGCCCGCCGCGCGCCTGGCGCTGATTGTCGTTGCGGCCACCGAGACGCCACAGAAGAACCGGCTTCGGTTCCACCGGCTCGCCGGCTTCCCCGGAAGCGGATGCCGCTTCCTCAGGCGCGGATGCCGTCTCCGCGGGAGCGGAGGCTTCATCGGGAGCTGCGGTTTCCACTGCTTCCGCCGCGGGCGTATCGACATCAGCCGAAGCCGCCTCGGTTGCGGATGGCTCGGCGGCAGTCTCTTCCGCCGCGCCGTCGGCATCGTCGTGATCGGCCTTTTCGGCCGTCTCGTCGGCGGGCGTTTCCGCGGTGGCAGCCGGCACTGAGGCCGCATCCTGCGTCGCAAGATGGGCCGATGCTTCTTCCGCCTTCACGGCATCGGCGCGATAGCCGAGACCCTTGAGGATTTCTTCCATGTCCTCGAGCGTCGCGCCGAGGATCGACAGCATCGCCGTCGTCGTCGTGAAGCGGCGACCGTCATAGGCGCCCTCCGGACGGTTGCTCTGACCCGGCTTCCACTGCAGCAGCGGACGGATGATATCGGCAAGCCGTTCGAGAATGTCGATGCGCACCGCGCGCTTGCCGAGGAAGCGGAAGCCGGCGAGCTTGTAGAACATCCGCTCATAGCTCGGATCGGTGACCACGGAGGTACGGCCGGCAGCCAGCACCGGAATGAGATCACCATAGCCCGGCTTGTCCAGACCGTCGTTCTTCAGCGCCCAGAGCAGCGTGATGAGCTCGGCCGGCGCCGGCTTCAGAAGCGCCGGGACGAAAATATGGTAAGCGCCGAAACGCACGCCGTAGCGGCGCATCGAGGCGCGTGCCTCCTGGTCGAGCGACTTGACTTCCTCGGTCACGTCGCGGCGGAACAGCACGCCGAGATTCTCGACGAGCTGGAAGGCAAGCCCCTTGGCCAGACCCTGCAGGTCCTCGGCGCGCGACAGATCGTCGAGCGGCTTCAGCACCGTGCTGATATGATGATTGACGAAGCGCTCGACACGGGCGGCGACATGATCGCGGGCATTGCCCGTCAACTGTTCGTCGGCCAGCAGAATCACGCGCGGACGCATGACGTGATCGCTGCCCGAAAGCCGCGCCACCGGGTCGCCGATCCAACGGATCAACCCATCCGAGCCGATCGCCAGGTCGCTGTTGCCGGCGGCATGGATTCGCGCCGCACGGGCCTCGAATTCGAGCGCGAGCGCTTTCTGCGACGCAGCCTGAACCGCCTTGGCATCCGGTCCGTCCGTTCCCGCCACCGGCGTGAAACGGAATCCGCTCAATTGCCCTACATGATGTCCTTCAACGAAGACATCGCCATTCACACTGATTTCAGCTTCCAGCATCGCATTCTCTCTCAGGCGCTTCATGAGCACAGATGTCCTGCGATCAACAAAGCGTTTCGTCAACCTTTCATGTAACGCGTCGGACAATCGATCTTCGATTTCCCGCGTCTTTTCCTGCCAGTGTGTCGGATCGGCAAGCCAACCGGGCCGATTCGAAACATAGGTCCAGGTTCTTATCTGCGCGATTCGCGCCGAAAGCGTGTCAATTTCCCCATCTGTCCGATCGGAGCGATGAACCTGCTCCGCAAGAAATTGCTCATTCACCGTGCCATAGCGGACGAGATCGGAAAAGAGGGTCGAGATAAGATCGGCATGTTGTGCCGGGGTGATACGCCGATAGTCGGGAAGCGCGCAAGCCTCCCAGAGTTTTTCGACGCGAGCCGGCCTGTCGGCAAGGTCGATGACCTCGGGATAACGTGAAAGCTGTTCGAGCGCCTGCTGGTCGACCGCAGGCAGCGCCCGCGTCAGCCCCGGCACGCGCGGCCCGGCCTCGAGGCTTGCCCGCAGGGATTGAATCGAGGAGAAGTCCATCTCGGTCGTGCGCCACTGCAAAACCTTGACGTTGTCGAATTCGTGCCCCTCGATGCGCTGGACCAGTTCCTCGTCGAAGGGCGAGACCTGTCCGGTGACGCCGAAGGTACCGTCGCGCACGTGCCGCCCGGCACGCCCGGCGATCTGGCCGAGTTCGCCCGGATTGAGATTGCGGAACTGGTAGCCGTCGAATTTCCGGTCCTGGGCGAAGGCGACATGATCGACATCGAGGTTGAGGCCCATGCCGATCGCATCGGTCGCCACCAGATATTCGACATCGCCGGCCTGATAAAGCGCGACCTGTGCATTGCGGGTGCGCGGGCTGAGCGCGCCGAGCACGACGGCCGCGCCGCCGCGCTGCCGGCGGATGAGCTCGGCGATGGCATAGACCTCGTCGGCCGAGAAGGCGACGATGGCCGAGCGCTGCGGCAGCCGGGTGATCTTCTTCTGCCCGGCGTAGAAAAGATGCGAAAGCCGCGGCCGCTCGACGATCGTAATGCCGGGCAGGAGCTGCTGCAGGATCGGCTGCATCGTCGCAGCACCAAGCAGCAGCGTTTCCTCGCGGCCGCGAAGATGCAGGATCCGGTCGGTAAAGATATGGCCGCGTTCGAGATCGCCGGCGAGCTGCACCTCGTCGATTGCGACGAAGGCGGCCTTGGTCTCGCGCGGCATCGCCTCGACGGTGCAGACCGAAAAACGCGCATTGGGCGGCGAAATCTTTTCCTCGCCGGTGACCAGCGCCACGTTCTGCGCGCCGACCTTCTCCACCACCCGCGTATAGACTTCGCGCGCCAGCAGCCGGAGCGGCAGGCCGATCACGCCGGTCCCGTGCGCAACCATGCGCTCGATGGCATAATGGGTTTTACCGGTATTGGTCGGCCCAAGCACCGCGGTTACACCGCGTCCGCTCAGAATCATCGGCTGCGAAGTCAGAGTCATGGTCCATGCAAATGAGGCGGGCAGCCCCCAGGAATAGAGTGCTTCCGCGAGGGAAGCCAGAGAACACATGGACAGCCGCCGCCGCAAACGCAAGGGCAGATTTCAAAATGCTTCGGGGAATACGACCTTTGCGAGTCGCGCGGAGCGCCCGGATCTGCGATTCGGAACAGCGTGAGAACGAATCAGCGACGAATCGCTGACTCCTGCTGATTCAGCTTTTGTTCACGGCTAAGTATTGATTTTGAATCACTTTTTCCCACTAGATGCTGAATCGCCGGACTCCCTCCTCTTCGCATTTTCGTCGTCGCGAACAATGATTCCGTCCGCCGGCGGACAATCGAAAATTGTGCCCGAAATTAACCTACCGACCAAAGCCGGAACGAATCGGCGACGAATCGCTGACCCTGCCGTTTTCGCCTTTCGTTCACGGCCACATCTGGTGGCGAAATTCAGTCCATGCGCTAGATGCGGATCGCCGATGGCTTTCCCTGTTCCGCCTTATCCCATGGGCATTAATCTCTAGGAAGACGGATTCAGATTTCGTTAAGATCGAAGGGGCGATGGCGGCGTCCCGATCAAAAACGGAACGAATCGCTGACGAATCGGCGACATCGGGACCTTCTCGCTTTGTTCACCGCAACATGTTGTATTCAAAGGATTTTTTAACCATAGGAGCAAGTTTCGATGGGGCGCAGGTCAAGACGCGACACATTTCCTGGCTTAACCGGGAACAAAAATCGCCAATGCGTGTTTCTCGTCCATTCAGATTGCGGACGAAATGAAGGAAAAACACCATGCTTGGCACGATACTTCTTGTGATCCTCATTCTGCTCTTGATCGGAGCCTTGCCGAATTGGGGTTATAGCCGTGGCTGGGGCTATGGACCTTCTGGCGGTTTGGGGCTAGTTCTCGTGATTATCATTATCCTTGTACTCATGGGCCGCATCTAAAGGCCAACAAACCTGGGGAGTTACGACATGATGAAGAAGATTGTTCTTATTGGTGCGCTCGTCGGCGCCCTGGCATCCTGCACGGCGACCGAGCAGGGCACGGCGATCGGCGCCGGCACCGGCGCGGTCATCGGCGGTGCCGTCACCAACAGCTGGGGTGGTGCCGCCGTCGGCGCCGTTGCCGGCGGTCTGACCGGCGCCCTCATCGGCCAGTCGGTCGAACGCCGCGGCTATTGCGTCTATCGCGACCGCTACGGCCGCCGCTACGAGGCTCGTTGCCGCTACTGACCGGCAAAAGCATATCGGACTTCCCAACGGGCGCTTCGGCGCCCGTTCTTCTTTGCCCGCCTGTCAACACGGTGTTGACGATCGGTCGCGAAAGCCAAACCTACCGACCTCCGTCAGGCAGGCGCATATTTCCTTCATGAGCGCATGGGCAGGCGAAGCCGCCCGGCGCATCTGAAAGGAACGTTTCCATGGGTCAGATTTTCCTGAATTCCGCCGTCGCCATTCTCATCGCCTTGGCTTTCCTGACAACCGCAATCTCAGCTCTTCGCGGCCAGGATCGCTCGCCGCAGCGCGTGCCGGTCAAGATTCCGCCATGGCGTCACCCGAACGCCGGCGACCGCTCCTGAACCTCTCAGGAGGGCATCCATACAAAAAGCGATAGCGCATCCGGCAGGACACGCTATCGCTTTCAAATCGATTGCGATTTTCGAGGTAGGTTAGACGAAGAACTGCCCGCCATTGGCCGTCAGCGTCGAGCCGGTGATGAAGCCGGCATCGTCGGAGGCGAGGAAGGTGACGCAGCGCGCGATCTCCTCGGGCTCGCCGAGACGGCCGACCGGAATCTGCGGAATGATGCGTTCGTTCAGCACCTTCTCCGGCACGGCGAGCACCATCTCGGTTCCGATGTAACCGGGGCAGATGGCGTTGACGGTGATGTTCTTGGCCGCCCCTTCCTGGGCCAGCGCCTTGGTGAAGCCGAGATCGCCGGCCTTGGCCGCCGAATAATTCGCCTGACCCATCTGGCCCTTCTGGCCATTGATCGACGAGATATTGACGATGCGGCCGAAGCTGCGGTCGCGCATGCCGGTCCAGACCTGATGCGTCATGTTGAACAGGCCGGTGAGGTTGGTATTGATCACCTCGTGCCATTGCTGCGGCGTCATCTTGTGGAACATCGCGTCGCGGGTGATGCCGGCATTGTTGACGAGCACGTCGACCGGCCCGATCTCGCTTTCGATCCTGGCGATCCCCTCGCCGCAGGCGGCGTAATCCGAAACATCCCATTTGAACACCGGAACGTCGGTGGCTTCGTGGAAGGCTTTGGCTTTCTCGTCGTTGCCGGCATAATTGGCGGCAACCCTGTATCCGGCGTTTTTCAGCGCCACGGATATGGCCGCGCCGATGCCGCGTGTACCCCCGGTGACCAAAGCCACTCTGCTCATGTTCCGCTCCCTTTTTGTTTTCGCCCCGCCGTGGCGGGATTTTCAATCAATGACGGATCGTATGCCGTTTAAAGTGCTTCGAAGCACATGGCGACACCCATGCCGCCGCCGATGCAAAGCGTGGCCAGGCCCTTCTTGGCGCCGCGGCGCTTCATTTCGAACAACAGCGTGTTGAGAACGCGCGCGCCGGAAGCGCCGATCGGATGGCCGATCGCGATCGCCCCGCCGTTGACGTTGACGATCGCAGGATCCCATCCGAGATCCTTGGTGACGGCGCAGGCCTGCGCCGCAAAAGCCTCGTTGGCTTCGACGAGATCGAGATCGCCGACCGACCAGCCGGCCCGTTCGAGCGCCTTGCGGGACGCCGGGATCGGGCCGGTGCCCATGATGGAAGGATCGACGCCCGCCGTTGCCCAGGAAACGATGCGGGCGAGCGGCTGGATGCCGCGCCGGACCGCTTCCGCTTCGCTCATCAGCACCGCCGCGGCCGCACCGTCGTTGAGGCCGGAGGCATTCGCGGCCGTAACCGTGCCCTCCTTGTCGAAGGCCGGGCGCAGCTTGCCCATCGCCTCCAGCGTGGCGCCGTGGCGGATATATTCGTCGGCATCGACGGTCACGTCGCCCTTACGCGTCTGGATGACATAGGGGATGATCTCGTCGGCAAAGCGGCCGGCCTTCTGCGCCGCCTCCGCCTTATTCTGCGAGGCGACGGCGAACTGATCCTGCTCGTCGCGCGAAAGCTGCCACTGACGCGCGATATTCTCGGCGGTGATACCCATGTGGTAACCGTGGAAGGCGTCCGTCAGGCCGTCCTTGATCATCGTGTCGACCATCTTCGCGTCGCCCATCTTGACGCCGCCGCGCAGGTGCATGGCATGCGGCGCCATCGACATGGATTCCTGGCCGCCGGCAACGATGATCTTGGCGTCGCCGGTGGCGATCTGCTGCATGCCGAGCGCGACGGCGCGCAGACCCGAACCGCAGAGCTGGTTGACGCCCCAGGCCGTCGCCTCCTTCGGAATGCCGGCCTTTATCGCCGCCTGTCGGGCCGGGTTCTGGCCCTCGCCGGCAGCGAGCACCTGGCCGAGGATGACCTCATCCACTTCGCCGGCATCGACGCCGGCGCGCGCGAGCGCACCCTTGATGACCGCCGCGCCGAGTTCATGCGCGGGGACCGTTGCGAAAGCGCCGTTGAACGAGCCGACTGCCGTTCGACCTGCGCTGGCGATGACGATGGATGAATTGCTCATGGGGACGCTCCTCGTTTTCGTCTCACTTACATAAGACGAAACTGGCAAAGCTTGGAGCGCAAGTCAAACGCGAAGACCGGTCGCCGTCATTTTTCGGCGCAGCCCTGGAAAGCCCGATTCATCTGCTCTGTGAAAGGTTTGCCGCATCGCACAAAGAGATTGTCACCGGCCTTCTTTTGCGTTTACAGTCTGAAGTGGAGGAATATCCATAATTCAGACGGGGGTCCAGGAGACTGATATGGCGAAGCATGAGGGTCAGATAGTCATCAAGAAATACGCCAATCGCCGGCTATACAATACGGGCACCAGCACCTATGTCACGCTGGAAGACCTGGCGGAGATGGTGAAGAAGGGCGAAGAATTTACCGTCCAGGATGCAAAAAGCGGAGATGACATCACCCATTCGGTGCTGACCCAGATCATTTTCGAACAGGAATCGAAGACCGGCAACACGCTTCTCCCGATCTCCTTCCTGCGCCAGCTCATCACCTATTACGGCGACCAGATGCAGATGGTCGTGCCGAGCTTCCTCGAACATTCGATGCGCGCCTTCACCGAACAGCAGTCGCAGATGCGCGAGCAGGTGAACCGCGCCTTCGGCGAAACGCCGCTCGGCAAGAACCTGCAGCTGCCGATGCAGATGGTCGAAGACCAGGTTCGCCGCAACACCGAGCTGTTTCAGCAGGCGATGCAGATGTTCTCGCCCTTCATGACGCCGCCCGCCAAGGAGAGCCGCAAGGCCGAAGCCAAGGATATCGACGAGTTGAAGGAACAGCTCCGCGCCCTTCAGAACAAACTCGACAACCTATAATCCGATCGAGACATCCCGCCCGGCGCTCCGGATCGACACGGCAAACCCGCCGATCACATCGATCAGAGCGATCGTCATCAAAATGAAGAAGACCTGCGTCGCAGCATCCCGGACGAGCAGAAACTCGACCAGGAAGGCGATGAACACCAGCATCGATAAGATGTGGTTGAGGAGGTTGCCCGGGCCGGTTCTGGTTGCCTTCAGGATTTCGAAGAACAGAACGACAAGCGCTATGACGATGAAAAGATCGCCGAGCGCCATGCTCCAGATCGCGCCTGATATCATCGACAATACGATGACATCATGCTGCAGCGCCGGAATACCGCCATCGCCCATCAGCCCGAGCATCGCCAGATTGTAGAGAACGAACGGGATAATCATCAGCGGCATTGCGGCTATCATCGGCAATCTCCCTAGAGCATGATGCCGAAAAGTGTGAGCGGTTTTCGGGCGACATCATGCTCTAACTCTTTAATTTAGAACAGGATTCATATTTTAGGCCAACCGGGCCTAAAATCATCCTGTTCTAGCAGCTGGAGGAATACTGCCGCAAACCGTTGGCTCACCGCAAGTCATTGCAAATATTATATCGCCGGCATGCAAAAGGCCGGCGTGACGCCGGCCTTGAAGCTTGTCGATCGGGCAACCGGATCGAAAATTATGCGCTTTCCTTCGGCGTCAGAACCTGGCGGCCGCGATACATGCCGGTCTTCAGGTCGATATGATGCGGGCGGCGCAGTTCGCCGGAGTTCTTGTCTTCGACATAGGTCGGAGCCTTCAGCGCGTCAGCCGAACGGCGCATACCGCGCTTGGACGGGCTTGTTTTTCTCTTCGGTACAGCCATTTCTCTTACTCCACTTGCGGGCAAAACATTCCCACGGCCAGACTGGCGGCCGAAACGGACATGTCGCGATTTCGGAAATTTTGCGCGCTTATACATGCAAGGGGCGGCCTTGACCAGTCCCCATGCATATTTTTTGACAAGCCGACGATTCTCCGTTCAGACTTCGTCTTCCGGCACGATCCAAGGCTCGGCGCGCGCCGCCTCTTCCCATTTCCGCCAGGCCGGATGAGCCTTCATGGTCTGCATATAGGCGAGCGTATCGCTTCGGTCGACCAGGTCATAGATCTCGAACCGGTTGACGACAGGCGCAAACATCGCATCCGCGACCCCGAACGCGCCGAAGAGAAACGGCCCGCCGGATTGCTGCAGGAGATCCCGCCAGATCGTCTCGATGCGGCTGATATCGGCATCGACCCCATCCGGCAGCGCGATCCTGGCCTTCTGCCGGCGGATATTCATCGGGCAGGCGCTCCGCAGAGCCCGGAAGCTCGAGAGCATTTCCATCGAAACCGAACGGGCAAGCGCCCGCTCAGCGCGATCGGCAGGTAGAAGGCCGGCGTCCGGATAAAGCTCGGCGGCATATTCGATGATCGCCAGCGATTCCCAGATCTTCAATGCGCCATGCTGCAGAAGCGGCACGCGCCCGGTCGGCGACACGGCCTTGATATTGGGATTGCCGCCCGCGTCGTCGAAGGGGATCAGGACCTCCTCGAAATCGATGCCGACGCCCGTCAGCGCCATCCAAGGCCGGAACGACCAGGAGGAATAGTTCTTGTTGGCGATATAAAGCGTCGGTCTGTCCATGGTCCTCTCCCGTTCAGGCGTCGAAATCGAAGATCAGCAATTCGTGGAAATGGTTCATGTCCTCGAACACGCAGAATGCCGGCGGCGTCAGCTCGAAAACAGGGGCCTTGCGGCGGATATCCTCGGCCACCTCGTCGAGCATCGCCTGCCAGCGCGGCAAGGCTTCGTCCTCCAGCCGCTCGATCGCATAGGCGAAGGTCATGTGGAACTTGTAATTCTCGTGGTTCGGCTGGCGATAACCGAGGAGATCGGCAAAGGCGTCGCGCCAGGCGCGCATAACCTTGCGGTCGTTCTCCGTCGCTCCGTCGACGAGCAGGCCCGACGGGCGAGCTTCGACGACGGCGACCTTGAAGGGGGCCGCCATCGAGAAACCTTCGAGCCGCGCCGCCATCAGTTCGGTCATGTCGGCGATCGGCGTCTCGAGCGGAAGATCGACCGGCCAGCAATCCTGCCGGCGCCTGGTCTCGATGGCCCCTTCGAAAAGCGTCATGTGGAGGCTTGATATCGGCGTGAAGAGGAACTGCCGGGCCTCCGGCATCGCCAGATATTTCTCCCGCGCCTCGATCAGCGCCGTCTGCGTCCGCGAGCCTTTTTCTGTATGACAGACGATGGTGTTGCCGGCCTCCGGCAGAAAGCCGCCGACCTTGCGATAGCGGCTGCCGAGATGGGCGGGCGGGTTCGGATTGTGCGTCTTCGAATAGAGGAGAAGCTCGGGAGAAAACATCGTAACGGTCATGGGCGACTCAAGGGTTCTGATTGGACTGCACCGCCCATATGGCAGAACCAAGAATGTCAGATGACGCTTGAGGCTACCAACGACAAGTTCTGATCTCAATCATAGATGCACTTGATGTAATCGCCGGAACCCTGGGCGCGTCTCTCGATCACGCCGGCAAGCCGGCGAAGGCCGCGGCCGGGTTTGCCGGCATTGCGGTCGATCGGATTCGGCAGCGAGACCGCAAGCAGCGATGCCTGGCGCCGCGTCAGCTTCGAAGCCGGCACCTTGAAATGGTGCTGGGCCGCCGCCTCGATGCCGTAAATGCCCGGACCCCATTCGGCGATGTTGAGATAGATTTCCATCAGCCGCCGTTTCGACAGGACGAAATCGGTGGAGACGGCGAGCGGAAGCTCCATCGCCTTGCGCACGAAGGAGCGGCTGTTCCAGAGAAAGAGGTTCTTCGCCGTCTGCATCGGGATGGTGCTGCCGCCGCGCGTTGCCTGGCCTTTCAGCGTATCTTCGACCAGCATGCGCATTTCCGCCCAGTCGACGCCGCCGTGAAAACAATATTGCCCGTCTTCGGACATCATCACCGACTGCACCAGCACCGGGGCGATCTCGTCAATCGACACCCATCTGCGGTCATAACCGCGCAACAGCACGAGATCGCGCAGCATCAGCGTCGAGACCGGGTGAATGAACGGCAGCAGATAAAAAAAGATCAGCGCATAGGGAAGGATCACCAGCGCCAGCACCGCAAGCACGATGCGTTTCAGCACAAGCCGGTCTCCGAACCATTGCCGTTGAACCGGCATGTCGGCGATGTCCTCTCTCTCCGGCGCTATATCCAATGTCCCCAGCCCGATTTCGCTCCTGTCGTTCTCATAACGCCTGTAGGCCTCTTATGCCAGAGTGCGCGGCGAATCTTGCTGCGCCATCGACAATTCCGTTGCAAGCCCGGGGGCGCTCATGCCAAACAGCGCCCATGGATGCGAACCGGGACACTTTCGAGACGAGGCTGAAGAACAACGCCGGCGAGATCGAGGCGCTGCTCGACGCATTGCTTTTGCCGAACGCCCTCTCCGACGAGATCGCCAGGCCCGAGACACTGCGCAGCGCCATGCATTATGCCGTGCTGAACGGCGGCAAGCGGCTGCGCCCGTTCCTGGTCGTCGAAAGTGCCGCCCTTCTCGGCGGTGACACCAAGGCGGCACTGCGTGTCGGCGCCGCCCTTGAATGCGTCCACTGCTATTCGCTCGTGCATGACGATCTGCCGGCCATGGACGATGACGATCTGCGCCGCGGCAAACCGACTGTTCATATCAGGTTCGATGAAGCCACCGCGATCCTCGCCGGCGACAGCCTGCTGACCTACGCCTTCGACATCATTGCCGCGCCGGAAACGGCGCTTGCCGACATGAACAAGGCATCGCTGGTGCTGGCGCTTGCCCGCGCCGCCGGTCTCGGCGGCATGGCCGGCGGCCAGGCGCTCGATCTCGCGGCGGAGAAGCAGGCTCCTGACGAGGCGGGCATCATCCGCCTGCAGGCGATGAAAACCGGCGCGCTGATCCGCTTCGCCTGCGAAGCCGGCGCCCTCATCGCGGCAAGTCCGCCGGAAGATCGCCGCCGCCTGCGCGCCTTCGGCGAAAAGATCGGCCTTGCCTTTCAGCTCGCCGACGACATTCTCGACTTGACCTCGGATGCCGCGACCATGGGCAAGGCGACCGGCAAGGATGCCGCCCGCGGCAAGGGAACGCTCGTGGCGCTGCACGGCATGGAATGGGCCGAGACCGAGCTCCGCCGGCACGTCCATGATGCCGAGGCATTGCTTGCCCCCTACGGCGCCCGCGCCTCGACCCTCATCGCCGCGGCGCATTTCATCGCCGACCGGAAGAGCTGAACGGCAACTCAGGCTGCCAGTATTTCCTTGAGAGCGGAAACCAGACGGGCACATTCCTCGTCGGTGCCGATGCTGATGCGCAGGAAATCCGAAATACGCGGCTTGGCGAAATGCCGGACGAGAACACCACGCTCCCGCAGAGCCGCTTGCAGCGCGGCACCCGACCGGCCTTTATTTTTAGCGAAAACAAAATTCGCCTGGGACGGCAGCACTTCGAAATCCAGCGCTTCGAGTTCGCTGATGAGACCGTCCCGGCTGGCGATGAGTTTCTTCCGGCATGTCTCGAACCATGCCTCGTCCTTGAGCGCCGCCGTCGCGGCGACCTGCGCCAGGCGATCGAGCGGATAGGAATTGAAGCTGTCCTTGACGCGCACCAGCGCCTCGATCAGCTCCCGCTGCCCCAGCGCGAAGCCGACGCGCAGACCCGCAAATGAGCGGGATTTCGACAGGGTCTGAACGACAAGCAGGTTGGGATATTTGGAAATGAGCGGGATGGCGCTGTCCCCGCCGAAATCGACATAGGCCTCGTCGATCACCACGACCGCATCCGGATGGGCGGCGACGAGCGCCTCTATGTCGGCAAGCGGCAGGCCGATGCCGGTCGGCGCATTCGGATTGGGGATGATGATCGCGCCGCACGGCCGGTCATAATCCGCCGGCCGGATCCGGAACCTGCTATCGACGGGAATCTCGATCGCTTCGATGTCGTATAGCAGGCTATAGGTCGGATAGAAGCTATAGCTCACATCGGGATAGAGAAGCGGCAACTCGTGTTTCAACAGCGCCTGAAACGCATGGGCGAGGACCTCGTCGGAGCCGTTGCCGACGAAGACTTCATCCGCCGTCAGGCCATGACGGGCGGCGATCGTCTCGCGCAGTTCCGTGGCCGCCGGATCGGGATAGAGCCGCAGACGATCGTCCGCCGCTTGGCCGATCGCCTCGAGCGCCGCTGGAGACGGCCCATAGGGATTCTCGTTGGTATTGAGCTTGATCAGACCGGGGATGCGGGGCTGCTCCCCGGCCACATAGGGCCGGAGCTTGCTGACGATATCAGACCAGTACCGGCTCATGCAAATGTCCAGGCGTTCATTCTGCCGCCGTCCGCTGGCCGAAACGCTTCTCGATATAGTCGACGACGAGCGCCTCGAAGTCGGCAGCAATATTGGGTCCGCGCAATGTCAGCGCCTTCTTGCCGTCGATGAAGACGGGGGCGGCCGGCGTCTCGCCGGTGCCGGGAAGCGAAATGCCGATATCGGCATGTTTGCTTTCGCCGGGCCCGTTGACGATGCAGCCCATGACGGCGACGTTCAGCGCCTCGACGCCCGGATATTTCTCGCGCCAGATCGGCATGTTCTTGCGGATGTCGTTCTGGATGTTTTGAGCCAGTTCCTGGAACACCGTCGACGTCGTGCGTCCGCAGCCGGGACAGGCGGCAACGACGGGGATGAACTGGCGGAAGCCCATGACCTGCAGGATTTCCTGCGCCACCTGGACTTCGCGTGTGCGGTCGCCGTTCGGCTCGGGCGTCAGCGAGACGCGGATCGTATCGCCGATGCCGTGCTGCAGCACGAAGCCCATCGCCGCCGACGAGGCGACGATGCCCTTGGTACCCATGCCGGCCTCGGTCAGGCCGAGATGCAGGGCGTGATTGGAACGTTCGGCAAGCATGGAATTGACGGCGATCAGGTCCTGGACCTGGCTGACCTTGGCCGAGAGGATGATCCGGTTGCGCGGCAGGCCGATCTCTTCGGCAAGGGCTGCCGAAAGCAGCGCCGACTGCACGATCGCCTCGCGGGTCACCTGCCGGGCCGAAAGCGGCGAGCCGGCTGCCGCGTTCTCGTCCATCAGCGCCGTCAGCAGATCCTGATCGAGCGAGCCCCAGTTGACGCCGATGCGCACCGGCTTGTCGTAGCGGATCGCCATCTCGATGATCTCGGCGAACTGCTTGTCCTTCTTGTCCTTGAAGCCGACATTGCCGGGATTGATGCGGTATTTCGCCAGCGCTGCGGCACAATCGGGATGATCGGCAAGCAGTTTATGGCCGATATAATGGAAGTCGCCGATCAATGGCACGTCCATGCCGAGCCGCAACAGCCGCTCGCGGATCTTCGGCACGGCAGCCGCGCTCTCGTCACGGTCGACGGTGATGCGCACCAGCTCCGAGCCCGCCCGGTGGAGAGCCGCGACCTGAGCGACGGTCGAATCAATATCGGCCGTATCGGTGTTCGTCATCGATTGCACGACGACCGGCGCCCCGCCGCCGACGATGACGCCGCCGACATCGACGGCAACGGAAGCACGGCGCGGTTTCGGATCAAAATCGGCGGCTGACGGCATGGAGAGTTCTTGCACCCCTAAAGCATGTCGCGCAAAAATCTGCAGCGGTTTTGCGATCACGACATGCGTAAAAATAAGACCTGAAGCGCGAGGAGCAAACCCGAAAGATCGCACCGCGCTTTAGAAACAGTGCCTTTCAGGTGGATCATGACCGCTTTCTTGTCAACCGCCCCTGATATCACTTTTGTTGGGAGGCGGCTCAGTGACCGGACACGCCATCGGCATAGTGGGCGAGCTTGGAGAACAGCAAAACCACCAGCAGCAGCACCGGCAGCGCCATGAAGACCGCCGCAAAGCCGACATGCTCGGCGACGAAGCCGATCAGGGACGGCGCGACCAGCATGCCGGAGTAACCCATGGTCGTGACGACCGAGATGCCGATGCCGGGCTTGAGGCCGGGAATGTTGCCCGCCGCCGAGAAGGCGATCGGCACCATGTTGGAGATGCCGATGCCGCAAAAGGCAAAGCCCAGAATGGCGATCTCGGCATTGGGCGCCAGACCGGCAAGCAGCATGCCGACGATGGCAAACAAGGTGCAGATCCGCAACGTTTTGACCCCGCCCAGGCGATCGCGCACCAGGTCGCCGGCAAAGCGCATGACTGCCATCGTCGCCGAAAAGGCTGCAAAACCGAGGCCGGAAAGCGCCACGGAGGCATCCATTTCCTGGCGGAGATAGAGCGCGCCCCAATCCAGAACCGCACCCTCAGGCACCATGGAGAACAAGGCCATCAATCCGAGCAGCCACGGCAGCGGCACCATCGGCAGTCTGGTCTTTTCCTTCTTGGTATCGGGATGCGGCGGATCCGCCAGGATCATCGGCCAGGCAACGGCGAGGAAAATCGCCGCCAGCACGGTCGCCAGTTCGGCATGGCCGAGAATGCCGAGCTTGGCAATCACGATGCCGCCGAGACCCGAGCCGATCAACCCGCCAAGGCTCCAGAAAGCGTGGCAGGACGACATGATGGAGCGGCGCATGGATTTTTCGACCGACACCGCATTGGCATTCATCGCCACATCCATGGCGCCGATGAACCCGCCGAACAGGAAGAGCGAGATTGCCCCGGTGATCACGTTCGGCGCGAGCGTCAATGCCAAGAGCAGCGGCAGCACGCAGACAGCCGTCGCCCGAACGACGACACGCGAGCCGTGTCTGGCGATCTGCGCCCCGGCGATCGGCATCATGACCAGCGAGCCGAGGCCGAAGACGAGGATCATCAACCCGAGCTCGAACTTGGAGAGCGCCAGCCGCTCGGCAAAATCGGGGATTTTCGGCGCCCAGCAGCCGACGACGAAGCCGTTCATGAGAAAGAGCAGGGAAACCGCCGCCCTGCTTCTGGTAATGAAGCCGCTCCGAGCTGCCGGCGGCGCATTCACTTGACTATCCATTTCCCGGTCTTTCCTCATTGCCGGGCTTGCACGCGCCCGGTTTCCCTAAACTCGATGGCAACTGCCTAGTTCGTTTTCTCGGCGACAACGGTTCTGCATCCGCGTTCGCGGTAACCGGCAAGAACGGCCGGATCGGCATCGTGCTCGACGACCAGGCATTCGCAATGGGCAATCGTCAGAATGCTGTGCGGCGCAGCGGTGCCGAATTTCTCCGAGGTTGCCGCCACCAGCACTTTTCTGCTCCTCGACGCCGCATATCGCTTGAACTCGGCATCTTCGAAACCGAACACGGTGATGCCGGCCTCAAGATCGACGCCGCAGGCGCCGAGAATGCAGAGATCGGGCGAAAGCTGCTCCATATCCCGCAAGGCTTTGGCACCGAGCGAACCGCCCGTCTGCCGGTCCACCATTCCGCCGATCAGGATGACATTGACGGCAGGCTTGTCGATCAGCGCCGCGGCGATCGCCGGCGCATTCGTTGCAGCCGTCAGCGCAAGTTCAGCCGGCAATGCGTTGGCAATCGCCAGATTGGTGCTGCCGGCATCGAAGAATACCGTCGAACCGGCGGCAATCTGCTGTGTCGCAGCGCGCGCCAGCGCCTGTTTCCGGTCGACGGCGAAACCGATCCGCTGCGTCAGGCTTCCATGCGCCGGCGGGATCGGCAATGCGCCGCCATAGACCCGCTCGCAGAGCCCTGCCGCAGCCATCTCGCGCAGATCGCGCCGCACCGTATCTTCGGAGACGCCGAATTCGAGCGCAAGTTCCGTCGCCAGCACGCGGCCATTCAGCCGCAGCCTCTCGGAAATCACGCCCTGGCGCTCGCGCAACAAAAAATCATGCATGTTTTTACCGGATCATCTCTCTCAAAACCTAAAACGTGCATAAACACTTATGATCAGGCGCGCAATATGCACAAACACACGTTTCCTGACGTTTTGAAACAAAGCTCCACCACCAGAGAGAAAGATCACCTATTGACCGGTCAAGGGGCCGGGAATATCGATCGACCATTCCCCGCTTCCCGTCGGCATTCCGCCACCTGGTGTTCCCGTGAAAAACTCCGTCAGCCTGGGCATCCTGCTCACGAGCGCCGCCTATATGGCGTTCACCTTCCATGACGCGATCATCAAGATCCTGACCTCGAGCATTCCGGTCTGGCAGATCCTGTTTTTCCGCAGTCTCACCATCCTCGTCGGCTGTCTCGCCTTTGGCCGCGGCAAGCTTGTCCGCCAGACGATGACATCGCCGATCATCAAGCCGATGATCGCCCGCAGCATCCTTCTTCTCTGTGCCTGGCTTTCCTATTATTCCGCCGCACGCCGGCTGCAGCTTGCCGAGGTGACCACGCTCTATTACGCGGCACCCGTCGTCGGCACCGTGCTTGCATGGTTCATCCTGAAGGAGGAAGTCACGCCTGCGCGCTGGCTTGCCGTCGGCGTCGGTTTCGTCGGCGTGCTCATTGCCTGCAACCCCATCGGCCTCGCCATCTCCTGGCCGGTCTATCTGGCCCTGCAGGCGGCCGTCCTCTGGGCCTCTGCCATGGTGCTGCTGCGCAAGACCTCGCTGCACGAGAAGACCATCGTCCAGCTCGTCGTGTCCAACGTCTTTTTCCTTGTCATGACCGGCCTTGCCGTTCTCTACACTTGGAAGACCCCGGATATGACGCAGCTGTCACTTCTCATTGCCACCGGTGTCGTCGCCGGCTGCGCGCAATTCGCTCTCTTCGAGGGCATGCGGCAGGCGCCGGTCTCCGTGCTTGCGCCATTCGAATATACATCCCTCGTCTGGGCTTTCCTTCTGGGGTATCTGATATGGGCCGATATTCCCACGCCCAATGTCGTATTCGGCGCGGCCATGATCCTCGCCGCCGGGCTGATTATCATCGTCAGCGAAAGGCTGCGCCGCCGCATCACGGCGTGATGCCTGTTCTTTCTAGATTCACCGCTCAACCGGCCGCTTGAGAAAAATATTTGCAGTTGCTGCTTTTATTCGCAGTTTTTTACGCTTCCGGCGCCCTAAATTTCTGCGAACTATCCCTCATCCGATCACAACCTCCCAAGGATGGATAAAACAATGAACTGGTTGAAAACCGTTGCCGCCGCCACTCTCATTCAGGCTGCGGCCCTCCTCCCCGCCCATGCCGGCGAAAATCTCGCCGCGATCAAATCGGCCGGCGTCTTCAAGATCGGCACCGAGGGCACCTATGCGCCCTTCACCTATCATGACGAAAGCGGCAAGCTCGTCGGCTTCGACGTCGAGATCGGCGAAGCGGTCGCCGCCAAGCTCGGCGTCAAGGCCGAGTTCGTCGAAGGCAAGTGGGATGGCCTGATCGCCGGCCTCGACGCCAAGCGCTACGACACCGTCATCAACCAGGTCGGCATCACCGAAGCCCGCAAGCAGAAATATGATTTCTCCGAACCCTATATCGCCTCCAAGGCCGTGCTGATCGTCCGCGACGGCGACGACAGCATCAAGACCTTCGCCGACCTGAAGGGCAAGAAATCCGCCCAGTCGCTGACCAGCAATTTCGGCAAGATCGCAACCGAAGCCGGCGCCGAACTCGTCGGCACCGACGGTTTCGACCAGTCGATTCAGCTGGTGCTGACCAAGCGCGCCGACGCGACGATCAACGACAGCCTCTCCTTCCTCGATTTCAAGAAGCACAAGCCGGACGCGCCGGTGAAGATCGCCGCCGAACAGGAAAATGCCGACTATTCCGGCATCATCATCCGCAAGAACGAGCCGGAACTTCTTGCCGAAATCAACAAGGCGCTTGCCGACATCAAGGCCGACGGCACCTACAAGAAGATCGCCGACAAGTATTTCGGCCAGGACGTTTCGAAGTAAGCTCACGAAAGTCCCCTCCCCAACCCCTCCCACAAGGGGGAGGGCTTTGGCCGGGGCACCGCCTCATCTCAAAATACACGTCTCGACTTGCAGCTCGGTCGCTCGTTCATGCCGCGCGGGAGCCGGATTAAGTCCCTCCCCCTTGTGGGGAGGGGTTGGGGAGGGGTACATCTCGGACCCACCAATCCACGAGAGGAGCACCCTTTTGCCGCACTGGCTCCAATTGATGGCGGAATCGCTCCCCTCGCTCCTCTGGGCGGGATTGATCTTCACCATCCCCCTCACGCTGCTGTCCTTCGCCTTCGGCCTGATCCTCGGGCTGATCACCGCGATTGCCCGGCTTTTCGGCCCGGGGCCTGTCGCGGCCATCGCCCGTTTCTATGTCTGGGTCATCCGCGGCACGCCGCTGCTCGTCCAGCTCTTCGTGATCTTCTACGGCCTGCCGAGCATCGGCATCCTGCTCGATGCCTTTCCCGCCGCCCTCATCGGCTTTACCCTGAATATCGGCGCCTACAGCTCCGAGATCATCCGCGCCGTCATCTCCTCGGTGCCCAAGGGCCAGTGGGAAGCCGCCTATTCGATCGGCATGAGCTGGCGGCAGGCAATGAGCCGCACCATTCTGCCGCAGGCCGCCCGCGTCGCCGTGCCGCCGCTGTCGAACACCTTCATCTCGCTGGTCAAGGATACATCGCTGGCCGCCGCCATCACCGTGCCGGAACTTTTCCAGGCGGCGCAGCGCATCGTTGCCACCACCTATGAGCCGCTGATCCTCTATATCGAGGCGGCGCTGCTCTATCTCGCCCTGAGCTCCGTCCTCTCGCAGCTGCAGGTACGGCTGGAACGCCGCTTCGCGCGATACGGCGGGATGCTGGAGGCCAATGCATGATCGAGCTTTCCAACATCGAAAAACGCTTCGGCGACGCCGTCATCCTGAAGGATATCAGCATCCGCATTCCCGAAGGCAGCGTCACCGCGCTGGTCGGCCCCTCAGGCGGCGGCAAGAGCACGCTGCTGCGCTGCATCAACCTGCTCGAAATCCCGACATCAGGTTCCATCCGCCTCGGGGAGGAAACGCTGAGCTTTGCACCGGACAAACGAACGAGCTGGCAGGCGATCCAGAAGATCCGCCGCCAGACCGGCATGGTCTTCCAGAACTTCCAGCTTTTCCCGCATCAGACCGCGATCGAAAATGTCATGGAGGGCCTGGTAACGGTCTTGAGGTGGCAGAAGGAAAAGGCGCGCGAACGCGCGATGGAGCTGCTGACCAAGGTCGGCATGACCCACAAGGCCGACGCCTGGCCCTCGACGCTCTCAGGCGGTCAGCAGCAGCGTGTGGCGATCGCGCGCGCCTTGGCGCCGTCGCCGCGCGTGCTTCTCTGCGACGAGCCGACCTCGGCGCTCGATCCGGAACTTTCGGCCGAAGTGGTCGACGTTCTCGGCCGCCTCGCCCGTGAAGGCACGACGATGGTGATGGCGACCCACGATCTCCGGCTCGCCTCGAAGATCGCCAATGACGTCGTCTTCCTGGAGGCCGGCAGCGTGGTCGAGACGGGCAGCGCCAGGGCGATCTTCACGGCACCCGAGCGCGAACGCACCAAGCGTTTCATCTCGACGATCAACGCCGCCCATACCTACGATATCTGAACATGTCTCACGTGAATCATGATTCACGTGAGACGCTTTGTCTAAGCGACCTGCCTCAGGCCGAGGTGACGACGGAGCGCGCTGCCTTCAGCGCATTGCCCCACCACGTGATCTGGTCGAGCAGGTTCTTGGCAGCCTCGTTGAGATGGGCGTAATCGCCAAGGCTCTTGCCTTCCTTGAGAACGGCAAGATATTCGCTGAATGCGATGTGGACGCCTGTTTTGACCGAAGCGGCACTCATTTCCACGAAGATCAGCCGCAGCTGCTCGACCGCACGGGCGCCGCCGACGCCGCCGTAACCGACGAAACCGACCGGCTTCTGGATGAATTCACCGAGATCGATCGCGTTCTTCAGAACGGCTGTCGGCGCATGATTGTATTCGGCGACGGTGAATATGAAGCCGTCGAATTCGCGCAGCTTCTTCTTCCAGCGCTCGGCGGCGTCGCTTTCCGCCGTCGTGGCCCGCGCTTCGCCGAAGAAATGCATGGGGTAGTCGAGAAGATCGAGAAGCTCGACTTCCAGATCGGAGCGCTGGCCGGCCAGTTCGGCGATCCACTTGGCCGGATGTTCGGCAAAACGGCCAATACGCGTGCTGCCGACGATGACGGCAATCTTCAGCTTGCTCATGGGGGATGATTTCCTGATTGGTCTTGGGAACGGATGGTGGGAGCGCAAGTCTATGAGAAAGCCTCCTCGCCGTGCAAGGCGAGGAGGGGGCTAACGCTGCGAAAAAATCAGCTTTTGGGCGGCCCGATCAATACACAATCGGGTGATGGGCTGCAGATCGCCGGTAGCAGAACGCCCTTCGCTCAACCGCCATAGACGACGAGCAGGTCCTTGGCGTCGATCTGGTCGCCCGCCTTGACCAGCACTTCGGCGATGGTGCCGTCCTTCTCGGCATGCAGCGCCGTTTCCATCTTCATCGCCTCGATCGAGACGAGCACGTCGCCGGCGCTGACGGCTTGGCCTGCAGAGACGAAGACGCGTGAGATCACACCCGGCATTGGCGCACCGACATGGACGGCATTGCCGGGTTCGGCCTTGCGGCGGACAGCCGCCCCCGTCGCCCCATGAGCGCGGTCCGGCACCTTGATGCGGCGCGGCTGGCCGTTGAGCTCGAAGAAGATGGTGACCATGCCCTGGCTGTCGGTGGCGCTCATCGCCTGGTTGACGATGACGAGCGTCTTGCCGCGTTCGATATCGGCAAACAGCTCCTCGCCATCCCCGAGGCCGTAGAAATAGGCGGGCGTCGGCAGCACCGAGACCGGGCCATAGGTATCGGAAGCGAGCGCGAAATCGGTGAAGACCTTCGGATACATCAGGTAGGAGGCGAATTCGAAGTCGCTGACCTCGCGCTCCAGCTTGGTCTCGATCACCTTACGCTCGGCGTCGAGGTCGGCCTCCTTGAGCAAGGAGCCGGGACGCACCGTATAGGGCTTGTCACCCTTCAGCGCCTTCTTCTGCAGCGCCTCCGGCCATCCCGACGGCGGCTGGCCGAGATCGCCCTTCAGCATCGAGACCACCGATTCCGGGAAGGAGACTTCGCGCTCGGGGCTGACGACGTCGGCAACCGTCAGGTCCTGGCTCACCATCATCAGCGCCATGTCGCCGACCACCTTGGAGGACGGCGTCACCTTGACGATATCGCCGAACATCTGGTTGGCGTCGGCATAGGCCTGCGCCACCCGATGCCAGCGGGTCTCGAGACCCAGCGAGCGGGCCTGCTCCTTGAGGTTGGTGAACTGGCCGCCCGGCATTTCATGGAGATAGACTTCCGAGGCTGGGCCTTTCAGATCGCTTTCGAAGGCGGCGTACTGGTTGCGCACCGCTTCCCAATAGAAGGAGATGCGGCGGATCCATTCCGGATCGAGGCCCGGATCGCGCTCCGAGCCGCGCAGCGCCTCGACGATCGAGCCGAGACAGGGCTGCGAAGTATTGCCGGAGAGCGCATCCATCGCCGCATCGACGGCATCGACGCCGGCTTCGACCGCGGCAAGCACGGTTGCCGCCGCAATGCCCGACGTATCATGCGTGTGGAAATGGATCGGCAGGCCGGTCGCCTCGCGCAGCGCCTTGAACAGAACCTTCGCCGCCGCCGGCTTCAGCAGACCCGCCATATCCTTGAGCGCGATGATATGGGCGCCGGCCTTTTCCAGTTCGACGGCAAGGTCGGTATAATATTTCAGGTCGTATTTCGGGCGGGCCGAATTGAGGATATCGCCGGTATAGCAGATCGTCGCCTCGCAGAGCTTGTTCTCCTCGGCGATGGCATCCATCGACACCCGCATGTTCTCGACCCAGTTCAGGCAGTCGAAGACGCGGAAGAGATCGATGCCGCCGCGGGCTGCCTGGCGGACGAAATATTTGACGACATTGTCGGGATAGTTGGTGTAGCCGACGCCGTTGGCGCCGCGCAGCAGCATCTGCAGGAGCAGGTTCGGCGCCCCCTCGCGGATCAGCGCCAGCCGTTCCCACGGATCTTCTGTCAGGAAGCGCATCGAAACGTCGAAGGTGGCGCCGCCCCAGCATTCGAGCGAGAGCAGGTTCGGCAGCGCATGCGCATAGGTGCCGGCGATGCGGGCGATGTCATAGGTGCGCATGCGGGTGGCAAGCAGCGACTGATGGCCGTCGCGCATCGTCGTATCGGTCAGAAGCACGCGCTTCTCATTGCGCATCCATTCGCCGAATTTCTTCGGGCCGAGCGTGTCGAGAAGCTGCTTGGTGCCGTCCTTCACCTCGTTGCCGCTGGCATAGGGAACGACCGGCTGGGCAGCATTTTCCAGCGGCCGCGGCCGGTCCTTGGCCTCAGGATGGCCGTTGACGGTGACGTCGGCGAGATAGGTCAAGAGCTTCGTCGCGCGGTCCTGGCGCTTGACCTGCTGGAACAGCTCCGGCGTCGTATCGATGAAGCGTGTGGTGTAGCTGTTGTCGCGAAATTTCGGATGGCCGATGATCGCTTCGAGGAAGGTCAGGTTGGTGGCCACACCACGGATGCGGAATTCGCGCAGCGCCCGGTCCATGCGGCTGATCGCTTCCGACGGGTTCGGCGCCCAGGCCGTCACCTTGACGAGCAGCGGATCGTAATAACGGGTGATGATGGCGCCGGAATAGGAGGTGCCGCCGTCGAGGCGGATGCCGAAGCCCGACGCCGAGCGATAGGCGGTGATGCGGCCGTAATCCGGAATGAAATTGTGCTCGGGATCCTCGGTGGTGATACGGCACTGCAGCGCATGGCCGTTGAGGCGGATGTCGGCCTGGGCGGGAACGCCGGATTCCGGCGTGCCGATCGCAGCACCGTCGAGGATGTGGATCTGCGCCTTGACGATGTCGATGCCGGTGACGACTTCGGTCACCGTATGCTCGACCTGGATGCGCGGGTTGACCTCGATGAAGTAGAATTTGCCGGTATCGGCATCCATCAGATATTCGACGGTGCCGGCGCCGATATAATTGGTGGCCGCCGCGATCTTCAGCGAATAGGCGGCCAGTTCCTGGCGCTGCGCCTCTGAGAGATAGGGCGCCGGCGCCCGCTCGACGACCTTCTGGTTGCGGCGCTGGATGGAGCAGTCACGCTCGAACAGATGCACGACATTGCCGTGCGTATCGCCGAGAACCTGGCTTTCGACGTGGCGGGCACGCTCCACCAACTTTTCCAGATAGACCTCGTCCTTGCCGAAGGCCGCCATCGCCTCGCGCTTGGCTTCGGTTACCTCACGGGCGAGATCCTTCGGATCGCGGATGGCGCGCATGCCGCGCCCGCCGCCGCCCCAGGAAGCCTTCAGCATGACCGGATAACCGATCTCTTTCGCCATCTTCGCCACTTCGGCCATGTCGTCGGGCAGCGGCCCGGTGGCCGGCACGACCGGCACACCGACCGAGATCGCCAGATTGCGCGCCGCGACCTTGTTGCCGAGCTGGCGCATCGTATCGGCCTTCGGGCCGATGAAGATGATGCCGGCCTTGTTGCAGGCATCGACGAATTCCGGGCTTTCCGACAGCAGGCCGTAACCCGGGTGGATAGCGTCGGCGCCCGAGAGCTTGGCGACGCGGATCACCTCGTCGATCGACAGATAGCTCTCGATCGGCCCGAGATCACGGGCAAGATGCGGGCCGCGGCCGACCTGATAGCTTTCGTCCGCTTTGAAGCGATGCAGCGCCAGCTTGTCTTCTTCAGCCCAGATCGCCACGGTTTTTATTCCAAGCTCGTTGGCCGCGCGGAAGACGCGAATGGCAATTTCGGAGCGGTTGGCAACGAGAATCTTGGAAATGGGCAAAACGGTCTCCTCAGACGTTCAGACGCGGGCATGCTGCACCCGCGAAGGAAATTCTTAACTTCTTGTCACAGGAAGTTCAATTTCTCTTGCGACTGCGAAATGCAATTTCTCGCCATTCTGAAGACATATGGCGTCAGGCTGGATCGGCCCAGATCCGAATCCCGATCGAAATCAGAGAGCTAGCATGAAAGCCGCGCACACTTTCGGTATCATGTTTTAGCTGATCAGGCGGTGACGGAAGGCAAGCGCCACCGCCTGCTGCCGGTTTTTCGCCTTCAGCTTGTTCTGCAAGCCGTTCATATACCAGTCGACGGTGTGGTTTGAGATCTTCAGCATCTTGCTGATTTCCATCGAGGTCATGCCTTCGGCGAGATAATGCAGGATCTCCATTTCGCGTCGCGTCAGCGGCGTGTCGGCCGGCAGCACGGTTTCCAGCGCCTGCGCCTCGTCTTTCAGCTCGAGCAATCGCCAGAAGCTCTTGCGCGCCACCGCCTCGAACAGGGCGATCTCCACCGGCGACAGCTCGACAGGTTTGCCGGCGAGACTGAGGCTGCCGAGAATGCCGTTCCGTCCGTGGACGGGAAAGATATAACCGTCTTCCAACCCGTGACCGAAGGCATCGACCATCATCTGCTCCATACGGCGCTGCTGCGCATCCTTGCCGAAGGCGGCCAAACTCTCCCGCCAGCGGAAAGGCCGCTGCGCATGGACGAGATAGCGCACCATCGGATCGATCAGGACATATTTTTTCGCGGTATAGATTTGCGGCCATTGTTCCGGCCAGCGGCCGGCAAGCGCCGCAGCCCGGGGTTCTGGATTCTGCTGCACCGGATTTTGCGGCAAATGGCGCAGCAGGCCGTAATATTCGAAGCCGCAATCGTCGATCACCTGCTCGAGCTCGGTGACCACGGCCCGAGGGTTTGGAGATTCTTCCAGAATTATAAGCAATTGAATTAACAAATTGATATTCACAAAATGCCCCTTGCCCGGACGTGACACCCGCATCGAGGCCGTCGGCGGCTTTCAAATTGGTCGCGAAACGGTCTTTCAAAAAATGCAGTCTCTAATTTAATGCTGCGCTAAACATTTATTAAAATGCAAGCGCAAATTGTTGCGGGGTATAGCCGACCAGCAATTTCAGCGCTATAGCCAATCTCGTCGCATCCTGCGATAGTACCATCGGGTTAATCGTCGCCTGGATTGAAGCCTGAATGGGCCGTTAATCGCCGGTTCAGGTAGCCTTTTGTAGCATCGCATCTTCCCGTTTTCGCAGATGCACAAGAGGTTCCACGTGACGCTATTCAAGGTCTATGCAAGAGCTCTGCGCTATCTTGGCGCCTACAAGCTGCGCGTATCCCTGGTCGTGGTGGCAAACATCGTTCTGGCAGCGATCACCATCGCCGAGCCGATCCTGTTCGGTCGCATTATCGATGCGATTTCCGGCAAGGGTGAGGTCAAGCCTATCCTTTTCATGTGGGCGACTTTCGCCGTTTTCAACACGATAGCCTTCGTCTTGGTCGCCCGCGAGGCCGACCGGCTGGCCCATGGCCGGCGGGCGACGCTGCTGACGGAAGCCTTCGGCCGGATCATTTCCATGCCACTTGGCTGGCACCATCAGCGCGGCACTTCCAACGCGCTGCATACATTGCTGCGCGCCTGCGAAACGCTGTTCGGCCTCTGGCTGGAATTCATGCGCAACCATCTGTCGACGGTCATCGCGCTTGCCCTTCTGATCCCGACCGCAATGTCGATGGACCTGCGCCTTTCCGCCGTGCTCATGGTTCTCGCCGTCGCCTACTGGCTGATCGGCCGCGTCGTCATGAGCCGCACCAAAGACGGCCAGGCTTCGGTCGAAAACCATTATCACACCGTCTTCTCGCACGTCAGCGACTCGATCAGCAACGTTTCGGTGCTGCACAGCTACAACCGCATCGAGGCTGAAACCCGGGCGCTGAAATCCTTCGCCGACCGCCTGCTCGAGGCCCAGTATCCGGTGCTCGACTGGTGGGCGATCGCCAGCGCGCTGAACCGCATGGCGTCGACCATTGCGATGATGGTGGTGCTGATCATCGGCACCATGCTCGTCCAGGCCGGCCAGTTGCGCGTCGGCGACGTCATCGCCTTCATCGGCTTTGCCAACCTGCTGATCGGCCGCCTCGACCTGATGCGCCAGTTCGCCACGCAGATTTTCGAAGCCCGTTCCAAGCTCGAGGAATTCTATACGCTCGAAGACTCGGTGCGTGAACGCGAAGAACCGGCCGGCAACGGCGAGATCAAGGACGTCAAGGGTGCGATCGAATTCCGCGACGTCTCCTTCGGCTTCGGCAACAGCTCGCAGGGCCTGCACAATGTCTCCTTTTCGGTGAAGGCAGGCCAGACGGTCGCGATCGTCGGCCCGACCGGCGCCGGCAAGACGACGCTCGTCAACCTGCTGCAGCGTGTCTACGACGCCCAGGGCGGCCAGATCCTCGTCGACGGCACCGATATCACCAAGGTGACCCGCAAGTCGCTGCGTCGCCACATCGCCACCGTCTTCCAGGATGCGGGCCTGCTGAACCGTTCGATCAGCGACAATATCCGCCTCGGCCGCGAAGGTGCCAGCGAAGAGGAAATGCGCCGTGCGGCCGAGGCTGCCGCCGCCGCCGACTTTATCGAGACCCGTGAGGATCGCTACGATACGCATGTCGGCGAACGCGGCAACAAGCTCTCCGGCGGCGAGCGCCAGCGCATCGCCATCGCCCGCGCCATCCTCAAGGACGCGCCGATCCTGGTGCTCGACGAGGCGACCTCGGCGCTCGACGTCGAGACCGAAGCCCGCGTCAAGTCGGCGATCGATAATCTGCGTGAGAATCGCACCACCTTCATCATCGCCCACCGCCTGTCGACGGTCCGCGAAGCCGATATGGTGCTCTTCCTGGATGACGGCCGCGTCGTCGAACAGGGCAGCTTCGATGAACTCAGCCACAGCAACGGCCGCTTCGCCGCCCTGCTGCGCGCCAGCGGCATCCTGACCGACGAAGAAGTCCGCAAGGCCCACACCACCGAAGCCGCCTGATCGCTTCGGATTTCCAAACAAAGGCCGGAAGGGGAGTTCCCTTCCGGCCTTTTTTGTTTGGCGGGTTTAAGCGGCTGTATCGAACTGCATTCATATGCCATGCTTTGAGATTTGCTTTCTCCCAATACCCCTGTGGACGATATGCATCGGCACTGTGCCGTGTGGCTACCCCCCCTGCCCGGCCGGGCATCTCCCCCACAAGGAGGGAGATCGGCTGGGCGCGATGGTTTCCCCAAACAATGACCAACTGATGTTCCGCACGGCAGCAGAGAGGGATTGAGGGCCAACCACTGGCCGATCTCCCCACCTGTGGGGGAGATGCCCGGCAGGGCAGAGGGGGGCTCACACGCCGCAACGTCTCGATTCCAATCCATACCGATTGACCACCCTGCCGATCTTCCTACCTTCCGCCTTGTCACCAAGCATCGGAAAGAAAGCCCATGAAGGTCCTGCGCATCGTCGCCAATATCGAGGCGCCCGACATCACGCCGGCCAAGCGCTTCTACCAGGATATCCTCGGTCTCGACGTCGTCATGGATCACGGCTGGATCACGACCTTCGGCGCGGAGAGGCCGATGAACATCCAGCTGAGCATCGCCAGGGAAGGCGGTTCCGGAACGCCGGTGCCTGATCTATCGATCGAAGTCGACAATCTCGATGCCGTGTTCCAGGCGATGTCGGCAGCCGGTTTTCCGATCGAGTATGGGCCGGCCGACGAGCCCTGGGGTGTCGGGCGATTTTATGTGCGCGATCCGCTCGGCAAGCTGGTGAACATTCTCGTCCATAAAAATTGAGCCGGCGGCCATTGGCCACCGGCTCTTTCATGTCACAGGTGCATCCGAGGCTTATTTCCGATCGCTGCGGCGATAGGCGTTGGCCGTTCCGCCGATGCGGACGGGAACCGGAATGGTGGCCGGCTCGGTGACGAGTTTGCCCTTGACCTTGCCCTGCTGGCGCTTGCGTTCGAGATAATAGGCATAGGAGAATTGCGTCGCCACGCCGGCGATCACGAAGAGCGGGCCGACCAGCGGGTCCTTGTTGGTGATATAGAGCACCACCTGGCCGATCATGGCGAGGATCGTGCCGGCGACGAAGATGTTCAGCGAATGTCGGCCGAGAATGGTCAGCGGATGATCCGCAGGACGGCGCAGAATGCGCGAGAACGCCGGAATGCTGATGACGAGATAGGTCAGCGCCAGCACATGCAGCAGCCGCGGCAGCGACAGGAAGGTCTTGTCGAAACCGGTGATAACAGGCGGCAGGCCAAGGGCTGCCAGCGAATTGCCGAAGACCCAGAGATGGCCGGTCACCCAGACGAAGGACAGCGCGACGTAGCCGGCCGCAGCCGCAAACAGCAGCGGATGCCGCGGGATCGTGCCGCCGCGCTTGATATGCAGCATCGAAACGATGCCGATCGTAAACAGGAACTGCCAGGAAAGCGGATTGAGGAACCAGTAGCTCTCGATCAGCATATTGTGCGGCGCCACCTCATAGATGCCCGCAAGCAGCCAGACCGTGCCGGAGACGCCGAGCGCCAGCAACGGGCTGCGCGCATTCAAGAGCAGGATGATCGGCACCATCAGCATCAACGCGCCGTACATCGGTAGAATATTATTGTAGCCGATCTGGTGGCCGAGCAGCAGCAGCGCCGGAATACCCTCCTTCAGGTTCATCAGCACCGCCAGGATGTTGATTTCAACCAGCAGGCCCGGCCGGTGAAACAGCCATGCGCCGGAGATGAACAGCGCCAGCGTCATGAAGGTGGTGATCATATGAGCGAGATAAAGCGTGAAGGCGCGCTTTGCCGCCTTGACCGCCATCTTCAGCCGATTGCCGGGCCGGAACCCGGAACCGTAGGCGAGGCCGACGGCGATGCCCGAGATCAGCACGAAGGCCTCGGCAGCATCGGAGAAACCGAAATTCTTCGTCGTTACATATTCGAAGATCTGTCCGGGAACATGATTGATGAAGATCATGATCAGCGCCACGCCGCGCAAGACATCGAGCCTGGTGTCACGCATCGGCGCAGCTGCAGATTGGGGACTGCGCCCGGTGACGACGGCTTCTGTCGGCGTGCTAGCCATGGTTGTCTCCTTATTATCCGATTTGCAAACGCGACGACGGCCAAAAGGGTTCCCTTTTGGCCGTCGCGAATCGCCGTATTTTTCAGCGTGGAGAACGCTGTTATCCGAGCGGATATCCCTCTTCGGGATCGGTGACCTCGCAGCCGTTGATGGACAGAGTGTAGCCGCTGGCATTGGACGCTTTTGAGACCGAAATGCGGTATTTGCCGCCGCCCTGTTCCACCTCTGCCGCAAAACCGTCCCATTCCGAAGGAAGCGACGGCCGTACGTAGAGGCGGTCGCCCTTCAGCCGGATGCCGAGGATGCCCTCGACGGCGGCGCGGTAGAGCCAGCCGGCTGAGCCGGTGTACCAGGTCCAGCCGCCGCGCGCCGTGTAGGGATCGTGGCCGTAGACGTCGGCCGCCACGACATAGGGTTCGACGCGGTATCGCTCCGCCGACGCCTTGTCGAGCGCATGGGTGATCGGGTTGAGGATCTGGAAGCAGCGCAACGCGTCGTCGCCCCGCTTCAGCTCCGCCAGCGCCATCACCACCCAGGTCGCGGCATGGGTATATTGCCCGCCATTTTCGCGCACACCCGGCGGATAGGCCTTGATATAGCCGGGATCCCTGGCCGAATTGACGAAAGGCGGTGTGAACAGCCGGATGATGCGGGCATCCTCGTCGACCAGCTGCTCGAGCACGGCATTCATCGCCGTGACGGCGCGGGCCGGATCCCCCTCGCCCGACAGCACGCTCCAGGACTGCGCAATCGAATCGATCCGGCATTCCGGGCTTTCCCTGGAGCCGAGCAACGCGCCGTCGTCGAACGTGCCGCGGCGATAGTAGCCGCCATCCCAGGCCGCGGTTTCGAGCGCCTTCTTCAGCTCGGTCAGATGCGCCGACCAGCGCTCTGCACGAGCCGTGTCACCACGCTCTTCGGCATAGGGAATAAAGGAGCGCAAGGCACCCGCCAGGAACCAGCCGAGCCAGACGCTGGTGCCGCGCCCGCCGATGCCGACGCGGTTCATGCCGTCGTTCCAGTCGCCGCCGAGGAACAGCGGCAGGCCGTTTGCCCCCTTGCGGGCGATGGCGAGATCGAGCGCCAGCGCCGCGTGCTCGTAGACGCTCGCCTTGTCCTCGGAAATCTCCGGCCTGTAGAAGGAATCGTGCTGGCCTTCCAGCAGAGCCGGCCCTTCCAGGAAGGCGATCTCCTCGTCGAGCACGCTCTTATCGCCGGTGACGCTGCAATAATGATGAATCGCATGGCTGAGCCAGACGACGTCGTCCGAGATCATCGTGCGCACACCGGCACCCGTTCCGGGCAGCCACCAATGCTGCACATCGCCTTCGCGGAATTGGCGCGAAGCGGCATTCAGGATCTGCCGGCGGGCGAGCGACGGTTCGTGCAGCACGAAGGCCAGCGTGTCCTGCAGCTGATCGCGGAAGCCGAAGGCGCCGCTTGCCTGATAGAAGGCGGTGCGGGCCATGATGCGGCAGCCAAGGCTTTGATAGGGCAGCCAGGTGTTGACGAGATTGTTCATCCCGCGATCCGGCGTCGATATCTGCAGCCTGCCGGTAAAATCCCGCCAGAAGGCCCGGTTCGCCTCGACGGCATCGTCGAACGAAGCCTTGCGGATATCGGCGACGACGCTGCGGGCTTCCTCCTCCGTCGGCGTATCGCCGAGGAAGAAGGTGAAGTCGCGCTCCTCGCCGGCGCCAAGCTCGACGTCGATCGCAAGCGCTGCGGCCGGGTCACCGTCGAGGTCGGCTGTGCCGGAAAGCGAGGCAGCGGAGATGACGGCCTGCGGCGCCTGGATCGTTCCTGCCTTGCCGACGAATTCGCGCCGGCTTGCCGAGAAGCTCGAAAGCGCCTCGCTCGCCGCGAAGAAGGCGGTGCGGCTGGAATAATCGATGCTGTAGGGATTGGTGGCAAACAGCGCCCCCGCCTGCTCGTCATATCGAGACAGGATGAAGGGCGCGGTGCGCGCCGCATTGCTGCCGAGGATCCATTCGACGTAACCGTAGAGACGCAGCCTGCGGCTGGTCGAACCGGTGTTGCGCAGACGCAGGCGCTGCAGTTTCACCGGCCGTTCGCGGTCGATCGTCTGCGTCAGTTCCAGCGCGATATCGTGCTGAACGCTGGAGAAAACGGAATAGCCGAGCCCGTGGCGGGCTTCGAAACGGATATCCGGCCGGCGCGAAAGCGCTGCGAACGGCGTCATGACCGCACCGCTGTCGAGATCGGCGAGATAGAAGGCCTCACCCGAACGGTTGATCACCGCATCGTTCGACCAGGAGGTCAGCTGATAGTCGCGCGAATTGGCGCTCCAGGTGAAGCCCGCACCCTCGGCCGACACGTGGAAGCCGAACCTGTCATTGGAGATGACGTTGATCCAGGGCTGCGGCGTCGCATGACCGCCGGGCAGGCGGACGACATATTCGCGTCCGTCGCGGGCAAAGCCGCCGATGCCGTTCCAGAAGTCGAGATCGCCCTCTTCCTCGATGACGACGGCGGGCACGACGGGCGGCGGCACCGGCGCGACACGCTTGACCGGCACCTTGTTGCGCTCGGCCCGTTCCATCTCCTGCAGCTCCTCCTTGGAGGGTGCAGTGAGCGCCACGGCGCGGTTGATCTGGTCGACCACCTTGCCGTTCTTCGTGTGCAGCGTGACGCGGGAAGCCGCGATCAGCGCATGATAGGTGCTCTCCTCCATCAGGTCCTTGCGAACCGCGAAGATATGCTGGCGCAACCCGTCGGCCTGGCCCATGCGGCGGACGTTTTCGCACATGGCGTCGAGCGCGTGCTGCATGTCCTGCGCATAGGATGAGGCGCGTTCGTTCATGATGACGAGATCGGCGGTGACGCCGCGCGAGCGCAGATATTCCTGCGCCAGCAGCGCCTCGCGGGCGATGTCGAGATCCATGTCGTCGTTGATGCGCAGCGTGAAGATCGGGAAGTCGCCGGAGATCGCCAGCGGCCACAGCGCCGATTGCGACTGCAGGCCGGCCTCGACGGTCGCCTCGTCCTTGCGCAGTTGCATGTCGGGATAGACGAGGTAGCGGCCGAGATGCTGGAAGGCCGCCGCCTGCTGCGAGGTGACGCCGACATGGCGCATCTGCACCTGGGTGCGCGTCCAGGCCTGGACCAGCTCGTGGGTGAAGGCGTCGGGATGGCGGTATCGATTGACCGCCTTGTCGACTTCGTCGCGGCTCGGCGCTGCGATGGTCCAGAAGATCACGCTGACTTTCTTGCCGGCCGGCACGCGGACGGTGCGGCGCAGCGACATCACCGCATCGAGCATGAAACCGTCGCTGCCGGAAAGCGTCGCACCCGGATCGAAGGCCGCCGCATCGGCAAGGCTGCGGCCGCGGCCGATGAACTTGCGCCGGTCGGTCTCAAATTCCGTGTGGCGGGTGTCGCCGGCATTGTCGACGATCAGATGGGCGATGCTGATGTTCGGCTCGTTCGGATCGCGCTTGTTGCGCTCGGCGCGGATGACGTCGCCGCGCTTGCCGATCTCGGTCTTGACGAACATGCGGGCGAATGCCGGATGCGCATTGTCGGTATCGTCGGAGGTGATCACCGGTTCGAGATAGGAGGTGACTTCGATGAAACGGTCTTCCGTGCCCATGTTGAGCAGGGTGACGCGGCGGGCCTCGGCATCATGCTCGGTCGCGATGATGCACTCCACCTCGCTGGTGAGGTCGCCGACCGTCTTGGTGAACTGCGCCTTCTCGTCGGCGAATTCGACCTTGATCGTTTCGCCCTCGACACCCTTCGGCTCGGAAGTCGTCGACCACCATTCATTCGTGGCGGTATCGCGCAGGAAGATGAAGCTGCCCCAGCGGTCTTCGGTCGGATCGGCTTTCCAGCGGGAAACGGAAAGGCCGTTCCAGCGGGAATAACCGGCGCCTGTCGCCGTCAGCATCAGCGAATAATGACCGTTCGACAGGAACACGAGTTCGCGGTCGCGCGATGCCGGATCGCTGATCTTCCTGATCTCAGGCCGCAGCAGATCGTCCTGGATGCTGGCCGGCGTATCGGATTCATGCTTGCCGCTCATGACAGGAATGTCGCGCGGCGCCTTTTCCTGCAGCAGAAGCTCCGCTGCCTCGATGACCGGATCGGAGTGGAAGAGCTCGCGCAGATGGCCGTTGAAGGCGACATTGGCGACGGCTGCGATCGACATGCCGTGATGGTGGGCATAATAATTGTAGACCACGGCGCATTTCTTGCCTTCCGGCACGCGCGTCGGCGTGAAGTCAACGGCATCGTGGAAGCCGAACTTGCCGAGTGCACCGACCTTGCGCAGCCGCTGCAGATTTTCGAGCGCGCCCGGCGGGTCGTACTGGCTGGCGAGCAGCGATGCGTAAGGCGCAATGACGGCATTGTGGCCGAGGCCGCGCTTCAGGCCGAGCGTCGGCACGCCGAAATTCGTGTACTGATAGTTGAGGTTATGGTCGCGGGCATTGAAGGCCGCTTCCGAAATGCCCCACGGAATGCCGAGCTTGCGGGCATAATTCATCTGTTCGACGACAACAAGATTGTTGGTCTGGTTGAGAATGCCTCCGCCGCGCTCCTGCATGACGAGCGGCGGCATCAGATATTCGAACATCGAGCCGGACCAGGAGACCAGCGCGCCGCGCGAACCCACGGGCACGACCTGGCGGCCGAGGCGGTACCAGTGCTCCGTCGGCAGATCGCCCTTGGCAATGCCGAACAGGCTGGTCAGGCGGCATTCCGAGGCAAGAAGGTCGTAGCAGGCCTGGTCGAGTTCACCGCTTTCGACGCGGTAGCCGATCGACAGCAGGCGCCGCTCCGGCCGGAACAGGAAGCCGAAATCCATCGAGAAGGCGAGATCGCGGGCCTTGTCGCGCAGCGCCACCAGGCGCGGCCTGAGCGCATCCACCTTGGACAGGTCGAAGGTGCTGTCCGATATATGCGCCTCGCAGACCTTCACCAGGGATGCCGCCCATTGGGTGACCTCTTCGCTCTGCTTCGACTTGACCTCATGGTCGAGATTGGCGGCGAGCTTTTCGATGTCGCGAGCGAGAACGGCGAGGTTGATGATGCGGATCGAGGCGAATTCATGCTCGCGCTTGACGGCGGCAAGCGCGTTCTGGAAGCCGACGATGCGCTCTTCCAGGCGCCGGCGCAGCGGCCGCACGGTCTTGCGGTCATCCGGCAGATCCGCCAGCACTTCACCGAGAATGCCGGCCGTGTCGCCGACGCCGTCGAGGTTGCCCTGCATATGGGCGGACGGCGCCTCGGCCCAGTTGCGGCAGGCCGACGAAATGGCGATCAGATGGCCGGCGAGATTGCCGCTATCGACGGCCGAGACATAACGCGGCCCAAGTGTCTGCAGCGTATCGGTGTGATACCAGTTGAACAGATGGCCGCGGAATTTCTCCATTCGGTCGATCGTCGAAATCGTCTGCTCCAGCCGCTCGAGCGTCTCCTCGAAGGAGAACCAGCCGAATTGCCGGCCGGAGACGACGGAGAGCAGATAGACGCCGATATTGGTCGGCGAGGTGCGCGCCGCGACGATCACATGCGGCGTTTCCTGGATATTATCCGGCGGCAGATAGTTCTGCTCGGCCGTGGTGAAGGTCTCGAAATAACGCCAGGTGCGCCGGGCGATCTTGCGCAGCTCGCTCGACACGGAATCGGCGACCTCGAGCCGGTCCTCGGTCTCGGCCGACTGGCTGACATACCAGGCGACGACAGGCGAGAGGATCCACAACAGCGCGAAGGGAATGCCGACGACGAAGGCGCTGCCGCCGGGCAGGGCGGCAAAACCGAGCGCCAGCAGCGCCAGCACCGGTGCATGCCACATCTGCTTGTAATAGGAGATCAGCGTGCCCTGGCCGCCGGCCTGAACGCTGGCGGCGGTCCGCCATTGCAGCATCAGCTTGCGGCTGACGAACAGTCGGTAGAGCGAACGGCCGATCGCATCCGCCATCATGGCGGCCGAATCGGCGATGAAGACGATCCGCAGTGCGACCTGCGCATTGGCCGCGGTGATATCGGACCAGACCGTATAGAGATGGGCGCGGGCGATGATATCGCTGGTGCGCGGAATGATGCCGTTGATCAGCGACAGCGTCGGCGCGACGAACAGGCAGAAGATCAGCAGAATCTGCCAGATCAGCGCGCCGAGCGGACCCATGAAATACCAGCCGAGCACGGAGGCGAAGAACCAGGCGATCGGCGTCAGCGAGCGGCGCAGATTGTCGAACATCTTCCAGCGGCCGAGCGCCGTGACGCCGTATTTCGGATTGAACATATAGGGCAGCAGCTGCCAATCGCCGCGCGCCCAGCGATGCTGGCGCGAAGTCTCGACCTCGTAGCGGATCGGGAAATCCTCCACCAGTTCGAGATCGGTGACGAGGGCGCAGCGCGCCATCGAGCCTTCGAGAAGATCGTGGCTGAGCACCGAATTCTCGTCGATCCGGCCCTTCAGCGACGCTTCGAAGGCGTCGACATGATAGAGGCCCTTGCCCGTGAAGGTGCCTTCGCCGGCGAGATCCTGATAGACGTCGGAAACGGTGAAGACGTAAGGGTCGAGACCACGGTTGATCGAAAAGACACGCTGGAAGACCGAGGCGTCCTTGCCCGTCGTCAGGGACGGGGTGACACGCGGCTGCAGCACGCCGTAGCCGCTTTCGACACGGCCGGTTTTCGGATTGATGACCGGGCGGTTGATCGGATGATAGAGCTTGCCGACGAGCTTGGTGACGGCATCGCGCATCAGGCGCGTATCGGCATCGAGCGTCATGACATATTGCACGTTGGCCGGCACGGTGTTGGCGCCCGGCAGATAGGTCGTGTCGCGATCGCCGCGCAAGAGCATGTTCAGCTCGTGCAGCTTGCCGCGCTTGCGCTCCCAACCCATCCACACGCCTTCGGCGGGATTGTAGAGGCGGCGGCGATGCAGCAGATAGAAACGCGTCTTGCCGTCATAGGCATAGCGGGCGGAAAGATTGGCGATCTCGCGTCTGGCATAATCGAGCACTTCGAGATCGGCGGGCGTTTCCTCGGTGTCGCTGTCCGGCCAGTCGCTGAGCAGCGCGAAATAGAGCTCGCCGCGCGGATTGGCGAGATAATGAACCTCGAGATTGCGCACGTGGTCGTCGACGCTGTCGCGGTTCGAGATCAGGCAAGGCACGACGAGCAGGGTGCGCGCATCCTCCGGAATGCCTTCCTTGAACTCGTAGCCGACGAGGCGCGCCGGCGTCACAAAGAAGGAAAGCACGGTGTTGAAGAGACCCGTCGCCCCCTCCGACGCCGGCAGTGAGAACATGATCAGCAGCAGGGCGATTTCGATCGGCCCCATGCCGGCATTGGCCATGAACCGGCCGACGATCGCCATGGCGATGACCGTCAAAAGCATGACGGGCACGGCAATGGCCAGCCAGTTGAACTGGCGCACCGCGCGCACGAAATGCTGGGTGACCGTCGGGCGATAATTCGCCCGCGCCTCGAGCTTCGGCCGCTGGGCGCCGGACAGGAAACCGCCGACATTCGGTTCATGCGGCTGCGGTTCGTCGGAGGCCTTGGCGGCATCCGTCATGTCGAGTGCCAGCTGGGCGATTTCCATTTCCGTCAGCGGCGAGCGTTTGGCCAGCTTTTCGATCTGTTTGCGATATTTGTTGCGCGAGCCGGAATCGAGGATGCCGTAATCCGAATGCTCCCAGAGCAGCTTGTCGACATGGCTGACCTGCTCGACCCAGACCGACCATTCGGCATCGTCGATCTCGCGAAGGCTGCGGATGATGTTGCCCATCGTCACGTTGCCGGAGGAGAGGCGGCTGTGTTCGGCCGTCGTCGCCTCTTCGGTGTTGCGGCCGAGTTCTTCCAGCCGCTCGTCGAGCCAGGTGATCGCCAGACTCGACGTCTGCGAGCCGTCACGCATGCGATAGAGGAACTGCGTCGAGAAGGTATTATCCTCGGCAAGCGGTTCCAGCGTCTTCAGATAGCTGGCCGCCGCGGCCGGATCGGTCAGGCGCACCAGCTCGTCGGCCGCCTCGTTGGCGCGGCGGCGCAGGCGGCGGCTGGCCTCGACACGGCTGGAAATGCGGCGAAGGTTTTCGACGAGCACGTAGCGCACGAGCGAAGGCAAGGCCCAGAGTTCGCCGATCCTCAGCGTCTCGCTGGCCTGAAAACCGTCGACCAGCGCCGTCAGGCTTTCCTGCGAGATCGTGCTGTGGGTATGGGCGACATAGAGCCAGGCCAGCACGAGGGTGCGCGGCACCTCGACACCGCCGACCACCATGGTCGGCAATTCGCGATAGAAGCGGCGGGGGAAGTCGCGCCGCACCTCCTGGATCGCCTCTTCGACGATATAGTGATTGTCCAGCAGCCATTCCGCCGCCGGCGTGATCGTCTCGCCGGCTTCGACGTCGGTCGCCGTGGTCCGGTAGACGCGCAGAATTTCCTTCTCGTTTTCCTTATGGCGCGCGAAGAAATCGAAGGGGGCGAAAGCCGGCAGCCGGTCGACGCCGCCGCGGGCGACCGCATCGCCCATCGCCTTGATGTCCTCGATGGCAAGATAGGTCGCGCGGATCGAATCGTTGTGATCGATCTGCTTCGTTTCGGTTTCGCGCGGAAGGCTCGGAGAAAGATTAGAAATAGACATGGGTTCGGTTCTGGATCCAAACGAAGTTATGGCTGTTTTGCTCAGCCTTTTGCACTGCTTATCATGACTGCTACATGAACGGAGCCCGTTTCTTCGAAGATCGATGAAGCCGGGATAAATGACGCTTGGGCCAAGCGATGCGAACGGGCTAAGCCCCGATCCAGGGCGCGGCCCGACGGGTGATCAAGACCCTCGATACCCTCTCGGCGAAAGCCATGTCGAAAATTGGACACCATCGGGATAATTCAAGTCAAGAGGCATGCACCGCGCGTCCGGCGCGCCCGTCCGGGAGGCATATTTCCGGCGTTCGCTCGCAAAAGCCACCTTCGGATTTTGACCTGAAGACATCGCTGGGATACACTGCATCCCAATGCAATACGAGGATCGTATCATGTCGGACAACGAAAAATCTCAGGTCTCCCTCAGATTGCCCACGCGAACGGTTGAAGCCTTCGATCGCATCGCACGGATTCTTGACCGCGACCGTACCTGGGTGATGTTAAAAGCCCTCGATCAATATCTTGCGAATGAAGGCGGTGAGATTCTGCAGGATGCCGAGGGTCTCGACGAACTCGACCGCGGGGAAAGCGTCGATCTCGGTGATGTACTTGAAAAGGCTCGAATGATCGTTGACGCTTCAGACCTTCGACATCGTCGGGTTGGCTGATGCCGCCTGTCCGTCTATCCAAAAGTGCCGAACGCTGGTTTCTGATCAAAGTCGCCGAACTGGCGGAGATCAATCCCGCAGCAGCCAAACACCTTATCGACCGACTTGAAAGACAGAGAGCGCTGTTGTCGTCCTTTCCCAACAGGACGGAGAAGGGCATCCTGGAAGGGACGAGGAAGGTCAGCATGCCGCCCCTGGTTCTCACTATCCGGGAGCGCAACGGCACCATTGAAATTGCCGCAATCAGAGATGCGCGGCAAAGGGATGCCTTTGCGCCAACGGAATTGCGTGATGCCGCCTATGACGAAGAGACAGATGACCAAGGGGAAGGAGCCCATGAATCGGCTAGGTCACGGTTCTGATGGCCGCGGAAACAGATAGAGGAGAATGATGATCGAACTCCGAATGCCGAGACAGATTAAATGTTCCGGAATTCGATCAGGGCGAAAACCGCCGCAACGCCGGCATTTGCCGCGTCTATCGCTCGCCGATTACCCGACGATCCCGCAAACCATGGCCACGACGAACAGGAATGCCGCCGTGAAGATTGCGCCATGGACCGCCATTTGAAGCCTATGGCGCGTGGTGATCGGCTTCTTGGTCGCTGCGGAACCGTACTGGTTCACGTGAGCATGCGAAATACCCAGATCTGCCATATGTCGCCTCCGTTGTTTTTAAGCGGCCGGTTGTGCGGCTCGCGGTGATATTCTTATTTTCTCTATCAAGTAGGTAGAGATAAATTTCCGTCCAGAGCGAACGAAAGAGAAAATTCAACCAGCCCTTTTAGCAGCCTGTCTTTTTGGCAGCCCGCTTTTAGCAGCCCGCATTTAGCAGAGTGTGCGCCATGCCCAGATCCACGAGCGCTCGACGGCGTCCTCGGTCTGAGACGGGCTGGCGGGGATCTCGATCAGCCGACGATCCTTTTCCGCAGGAATGGAGACCGAAGCCTGGTCCCGGCGATCGGCTTTCACGGGAGGATCGAGGTAGCCCATGGTCATCCCACCGAGAAAGAACATGCCTCAACCTCCATTGATCACGAAAGCTAACAATCGTTAACAGGATCATGACAGAAGCGGGGCAGCTGTCAATAGTCTAGTTGAATGGTCGTCTTTTAGGGGAATCTTATCCTTAACGCCGCCGCCGGTCTTTTCTTTTCAAGGAGTTGAAAAGATTGGCCTTCAGGCTTTGACGAAACCCTTGCTCGCGATCATCAAATTTCTCGTGTAGTCCTCATGAACCGCACCGCTTGCCAGGTCTTTCGAACTCAAGCGTTCGACAACGGCGCCGTTGCGCATCACCGCCAGCCTTTCGCACATATGGGTGATGACGCCGAGATCATGGCTGACCATCACGAAGGTGAGCCTGCGGTCGCGCCGGATCTGCTCCAACAGGTTCAGCACCTCGGCCTGCACCGAGGCATCGAGCGCCGATGTCGGCTCGTCGAGCAGCAGGATCGACGGTTCGACGATCAGCGCCCGGGCGATCGCCACGCGCTGCCGCTGGCCGCCGGAGAGCTGGTGCGGATAGCGGAAACGGAAGCCGTTGCCGAGGCCGACTTCGTCGAGCGCGCGGGCGATGCGCGTCTCGCTGTCGCCAATGCCGTGGATTGCCAGCGGTTCGAGCAGCAGCCGGTCGATCGTCTGGCGCGGATGCAGCGAGCCATAGGGATCCTGGAAGACCATTTGCACGCGCCGATAGAAGGTTTTGCCGCGCTTCGAACCCTTCAGCGCTTCGCCATCGATGCGGATCGCGCCGCCGCTGATCGGCGCCAGCCCGGCCACGGCCCGGAGCAAGGTCGATTTTCCCGAGCCGGATTCACCGACCAGACCGAAGGATTCGCCGCCTTCGACCGCGATGCTGACATCCTTCAGCGCATGAAATTGATCATAGACGACGCTGAGATCGTCGGCCTCCAAAGCTGCGCTCATGCCGCCCACTCCGGCCTCCGGTCGAGCACCGGCAGCGGATGACGGTTCTGGCCGATCTCGGGCATGCAGTTCAGCAAGCCTTGCGTATAGGGATGCTGCGCATGTCTGAGATCGGCGGCCGCGAGCTCCTCGACGATCTTTCCGGCATACATGACGATCACCCGGTCGCAGAAGGAGGAGACCAGTCGGAGATCATGGGAAACGAAGATAAGCCCCATGCCACGCTCGGCCACCAGCCTGTCCATGATTCTGAGCACATCGAGCTGCACCGTCACGTCGAGCGCCGAGGTCGGCTCGTCGGCAATCAGCAGTTCAGGCCCGGCAATCAGCATCATGGCGATCATCGCGCGCTGCCCCATGCCGCCCGAAACCTCATGCGGATGCAGGTCGAAGACGCGTTGCGGATCGCGGATCTGCACCGCCTCCAGCATGGCGAGCGCCCGCTCGCGCGCCGCCGCCTTGCCGACCTTCTCATGCGTGCGCAGGGTTTCGCAGATCTGCCGGCCGATCGTCATCACAGGATCGAGCGAATATTTCGGATCCTGCAGGATCATGGCGATGCGCTTGCCGCGCAGCCTGCGCCTTTCGCCGGCGGAGGCCTTGATGAGGTCGATGCCGTTGAATTCAAGCCTGTCGGCGGTGACGATGCCGTGTTTCGGCGTCAGGCCCATGATCGCCCGGCCGGTCTGCGACTTGCCGGAGCCGGATTCGCCGACGATGCCGAGCCTTTCCTTGCCGAGCGTGAAGGAGACGCCGCGCACGGCCTCGATCACCCCGGTGCGGGTGGGATAGCTGACCTTGAGCTTATCGACCGTCAGAATTGTCGTCACTGGCCGGCCTCCTTCGGATCGAGCGCGTCGCGCAGGCCGTCGCCGAGCAGATTGAAACCGAGGCTGACGATGAGGATGGCGATGCCGGGCATCGCCGCGACCCACCATTGATCGAGGATGAAGCGCCGTCCCGAAGCGATCATCGCCCCCCATTCCGGCAGCGGCGGCTGCGCCCCGAGGCCGAGGAAGCCGAGACCGGCCGCCGTCAGGATGATGCCCGCCATATCGAGCGTCACGCGCACGATCAGCGAGGAGATGCAGAGCGGCATTACATGGCGCAGGATGATGCGGAACGGCGAGGCGCCCATCAGCTTCACCGCTGAGATATAATCGGACCGCCGGACCGTCAGCGTCTCGGCGCGGGCGATGCGGGCATAGGGCGGCCATGAGGTGATGGCGATGGCGATAATCGCGTTCTGGATGCCGGGACCGAGTGCCGCGACGAAGGCGAGCGCCAGCACCAGTTTTGGAAAGGCAAGGAAAATATCGGTGATGCGCATCAGCGTCGCATCGACCCAGCCTCCGGCATAACCGGAAACCGTGCCGACGATCAGCCCGATCGGCGCCGAGATGACGGCGACGAGCACGATGACGAACAGCGTCAATCGCGATCCGTAGATCAGCCGCGAATAGATATCGCGGCCCTGGTCGTCGGTGCCGAGCAGGTATTCAGCCGTTCCCGGCGGCAGCAGCCGCGCATTGCGCAGATCGCCGACGACGGGATCATGCGTGGCGATGAGATTGGCGAAGGCGGCGATGAAAAGCAGCGCCACGATGATCAGCAGGCCGACGACGGCGAGCCGGTTGGCGGTGAACTGCCGCCAGGTGACATAGGCGCGGCCGAGACGGGCCTGCAGGCGCGATTGCGGCCGGTCGGACAGCAGCCATTCGCGGCGGCTCATCGCAGGAGATGGGCTGGCGGGAGCGGTCATCGGTTTCGCGTCCTCGGGTCGAGCGTCCGGTAGAGAAGATCGGACAGAAGGTTGATGCCGATGAAAACAGTGCCGATGACGATGGTGCCGCCGAGCACGGCGTTCATATCGGCGTTCTGCAGCGAATTGGTGATGTAGAGCCCGATGCCCGGCCAGGAAAAGACGGTCTCGGTCAGCACCGAGCCTTCGAGGAGGCCGGCATAGGAAAGCGCGATGACGGTGACCAGCGGCACGGCGGCATTGCGCAGCGCATGGCCCCAGATCACCCGCGTTTCCGAAAGCCCCTTGGCGCGCGCGGCAACGATATATTCCTGGGACAGCTCGTTCAGCATGAAGCTGCGCGTCATGCGGCTGATATAGGCGAGCGAGAAATAGCCGAGCAGGGATGCAGGCAGAATGATGTGGCGGAAGACGTCGGAGAAGACATCCCATTGCCCCTGCCAGGCACTGTCCAGCAGATACAGGCCGGTGATCGGCGTGAACGTATATTCGAAAACGATGTCGATGCGGCCGGGAAAGGCCACCCAGCGCAGCTGCGCATAGAAGATGACGAGTGAAATCAGCGCCAGCCAGAAGATCGGCACAGAATAACCGACGAGGCCGATGACGCGCACCACCTGGTCGGCGATGCTGCCGCGACGCACGGCGGCGAGTACGCCGAGCGGCACGCCGACGAAAGCGCCGATCAGCGTTCCGAGCGTCGCAAGCTCGATGGTTGCCGGCAGGACGCGGCGGATATCGACCATGACGGGATTGGTCGTCAGCACCGAATTGCCGAAATCACCGGACAGGATGCCTTTGATATAGATGAAGAACTGCTGATAGAGCGGCAGGTTGAAGCCCATCTCCTGGCGCACCCGCTCGACGACATGGTTGGGCGCGCGGTCGCCGAGAATGGCGAGCACGGGATCGATCGGCACGACGCGGCCGATGAAGAAGGTGACGGCCAGCAGGCCGAGATAGGTGGTGACGGCGGCAAACAGGAACCGCCCCAGGGCCTTTGCAAAGGCCCTGGCACGGCCCTTTCGGGGCCGCGCCTCTGGCGTTGTTTCGACGGTGTTCAAGCGATCGATCCTGCCGGACTATTCCTTGGCGATCGGACCGACGAAATTGGTGTCGAAGCTCGGGCCCAGCTTGAAGTCCTTCAGGTTCTTGCGGTAACCGGCCACTTCGGTCTGCTGGAAGATGAAGACGAAGGGGCTATTGGCAAGATACTTCTTCTGGATATCCTGATATATGGCGGCGCGCTTGGCGGCATCGCGTTCCAGCAGTGCGGCCTTCGCCTGTTTGTCGAGTTCCGGCGCTTCCCAGGCATTGCGCCATGCGAGCGTCTTCACCGTGCCGGCATCGGAATTGTCGGGATTGCCGGTAAAGGTATCGGCATTGGAATTCGGGTCGAAATAGTCCGAACCCCACTGGCCGATATACATATCGTGGGTGCGGGCGCGGTACTTGGTCAGCGTCTGCTTGCCGTCACCAGGGATGATTTCCATCTTCACGCCGGCCTGCGCCAGCGTCTGCTGCATGGATTCGGCGATACCGGTCACCGGCTGGTTGTTGCGCACATCCATGGTGATCGAGAAACCGTCGGGCACGCCGGCCTTGGCGAGCAGCTCCTTGGCCTTGGCGACATCGAGCTTGTAGGGATTTTCGTCGAGCGCACCGAGCTGGCCCTTCGGCAGGAAGGTTTGGTGGATTTCGCCGATCCCCTTGATCAAGGTCGCGCCGATCGCATCATAGTCGACCAGATATTTGAAGGCTTCCTGCACCTCGGGCTTCTTCAGGTTCTCGTTCTTGTTGTTGAGGCTGACGTAATAGATCGTGCCCTTCGGCGCACTCGTCGTCGCCAGATCGGCATTCTTGGAAACGGCGTCGATATCGCCAGGTTCGAGGTTGCGGGCGATATCGATATCGCCGGCTTCGAGCGCCAGCCGCTGGGCGGCACTTTCCTTCATGTAGCGATAGATGACGCGGTTGAGCTTCGCCTTGTCGCCGTAATAATTGTCGTTGCGTTCGAGAACGACGACTTCATTGGCGCGCCATTCACGCAGCTTAAAGGCGCCGGAGCCGGCATAGCCTGTTTTCAGCCACTCATTGCCGAAATCATTGTCGTATTTGTGCTCGGCATCCGGCGTCACCGCCTTCACATGCTCCATCACCAGCTTCTTGTCGACGACGGAAGCGACGGTCGCCGTCAGGCAGTTGAGCACGAAGCTCGGCGCATAGGCCTTGTCGACGGTGAAGACGAAGGTATTGGCATCGGCCGCCTTGGCCTTTTCGGTGACGTTGTCGCCGGTCAGGCCGAACTGGGTGAGGATGAAGGCCGGGCTCTTGTCGAGCTTGACGGCGCGCTCGAACGACCAGGCGACGTCTTCGGCGGTAACAGGATTGCCGGAGGCGAATTTCAGGCCCGGTTTCAGCTTGAACGTATAGGTGAGACCATCATCGGAAACGCTCCAGCTCTCGGCCAGATCGCCCTTCACCTTGGACGTGTCGTCCATGTCGAGACGGACGAGCAGGCTGTAGCTGTTGCTGGTGATTTCGGCGGTCGAAAGCTCGAAAGCCTCGCCCGGATCCATCGTGATGATATCGTCGATCGCGAACCCTTCGACCAGCGTATCCTTGGGTGTCTCGGCGAAGGCGGAAGGTGCCGCCATCATCAGCAGCGAAAGAGCGGCGCCTGCGGAAAGCAGGCGGAAATTGCGGCTGAGCTTGGTGATCATCATGGTCTGTTCCCCTGTTCTTGATTGATTACGAAGCGTTTGTCGGTCATGCCCCATTAAAACTATTGTCCATTCCTGACGCGTCCAGAGGCGCGCAGCGCTTTAGGCGCGGTCCTCCCGCCAGGCTTGTGCCAGGATGCGAAGCCAATTTTCACGGGCAAGTTTCGTGAGATCGGTCTCACCATAACCAACCTCCCGGAGAGCGGCAATCAGCTTCTGATTGCCGCTGGCATCGCCGATTTCCTCGGGAATGGTGGCCCCGTCGAAGTCCGATCCGAGGCCGACGCAGTCGATGCCGATGCGGTTCACCAGATAGTCGATATGGCGGATCATGTCGGCAAGCGGCGTGTCGCTGTCCGAGCGGCCGTCGGGACGCAGCATGGCGGTGGCATAATTGATCCCGACGAGCCCGCGGCTTTCGCGGATCGCATCGAGCTGCCGGTCCGTCAGGTTGCGCGCGACCGGCGTCAATGCATGGGCATTGGAATGGCTGGCGACCAGCGGCTGGTCGGTCGTCTTCGCCACGTCCCAGAAACCTTTTTCGGTGATATGGGCAAGGTCGATCACGATACCGAGGCGATTGCATTCCCTGACCAGCGCGAAGCCGGCATCGGTGAGGCCGGGCGCCGTGTCCGGCGACATCGGGAAGGCGAAGGGCACGCCGTAACCGAAGACATTGTGCCGGCTCCAGACCGGCCCGAGCGACCGCAGCCCGGCTGCATAGAAGACTTCGAGCGCCGCAAGGTCGGCGCCGATCGCCTCGCAGCCTTCCATATGCAGGACGGCGGCGAAAATATTGTCGGCCATGGCGCCGCGGATATCTTTTACCGTCCGGCAGAGCCGCCAGGCGCCGGCCTGGTCGAGCCGCAGCGCGATGGCCGCCATTTCAGTGGCAATGGCAAGGGAAGGCAGCGGATCGAGAGGGGCTGCCATCGGCGTGACATAACGGCCGTCTGCATCCGGATCGGCGAAGACCAGATCGCCCGAGGGAATGTAGATGGCGCAGAGACCGCCCGAAAGCCCGCCCTCTCTCGCCCGGCGCGCATCGATATGGCCGAGCGTCGTGCCGTTTGCGAATTCCGCGATCGGGTCGCTGCCGTCTTTTGAATGTGTCCAGAGTCGAAGGAGAACGTCGTTGTGACCGTCAAATACCAATTGCATCTGTCTTCCTGCGCTGCCCGAGCGGGAAGACCAGAATAGAAAAGCTGGCGGAATTCGCCACCTCTTTTTTATAAATTCCGCGCCTGCGCCCTAAAAACGGAACGGGGGCCGAAGCCCCCGCAAAAACAATCGGATCGCACCATCTGGGATCAGTGCTTGCGGCGCTTCTTCTGCCGGTAGACGTCGATGACCACAGCCGCGACGATGATGAGACCTTTGACGATCTCCTGGTAGTAGGCGTCGATCCTGAGGAAGGTGAAGCCTGATGTCATGACCCCGAGGATGATGGTGCCGATGACGGTGCCGGTGATGCGGCCGACGCCACCGGTGAGCGAGGTGCCGCCGATGACGGTCGCGGCGATCGCGTCGAGTTCATATCCGACGCCCATGCTGGCCTGCGCGGTTTCCGCGCGTGCCGCCGTGACGATGCCGGCGAGACCCGCCAGCAATCCGGCGATCACATAGACCTTGACGAGATGCGCCTCGATGTTGATGCCGGAAACGCGCGCCGCCTGCGGGTTGGCGCCGATGGCATAGGTGAACTTGCCATAACGGGTGTAGCGCAGCGCAATGTGGAAGATCAGCGCAACGACGAGGAAGACGACGACCGGCCAGGCCTTGGTGCCGATGAAATGAAACTGCTCGGTGATCCCGGAAACCGGCTGTCCCTTCGTATACCACTTCGCCACACCGCGGGCCGAAACGAACATGCCGAGCGTTGCGATGAACGGCGGGATTTTCGTATAGGCGATGAGCGCGCCGTTCGCCAGACCCGCGGCCGCCCCGATCAGCAGGCCGATCATGATCGGCACGAAAGCCGGCAGGTCGGTCAGCGACGGAAAGACCGCCCGTCCCCAGGTCGACGATTGGGCGAAGCTTGTGGCGATCATCGCCGTCATGCCGACGACCGAGCCCGAGGAAAGATCGATGCCGCCGGTGATGATGACCTGGGTGACGCCGACGGCGATGATGCCGATGACGGAGACCTGCAGGATCATGATCGTCAGACGCTGCGAATTCATCAGGAAGCTCTGGCCGATGAACATCCAGCCGAGCGCTTCATAGATGAGCGCGATGCCGACGAGCACGAGGAAAATGCTGAGCTCGGTCGGCAAGCGCCGCCGCCTTTGCCGGGTTGCGAGCGGAGCCGCGCCCTCTGCTGCCTTGGTACTCATGTCAAACCTCCCTTGGGCGATGACGGACGGCACATCACTGCGCAGCCAGCTCCATCACCTTGATCTGCGTTGCTTCATCGCGATTGAGGAAACCGGTCACGCGGCCCTCATGCATGACCATGATGCGGTCGCTCATCCCGAGAACCTCGGGCATCTCGGACGAGATCATGATGACCGCCACGCCGTTTCGCGCCATGTCGGTGACCAGCCGGTGGATCTCCGCCTTGGCCCCGACATCGATGCCGCGCGTCGGCTCGTCGAGGATGAGGATGCGCGGATTGGTGAGCAGCCAGCGCCCGATCAGCACCTTCTGCTGATTGCCGCCCGACAGATTTTCCACCCGCTCGTAAAGATTGGGCGTCTTCACCCGCAGCTTTTTTGCCATGTCTTCGCAGGTCGCCTCGATGGCGCCCTGCTGCACGAAACCGCCCTTGACATATCTGTCCTGGAGAACGGCGATCTGCATGTTTTCGAGAATATCGAGGATCAGCAGACAGCCGGTATCCTTGCGGTCCTCGGTCAGGAAGGCCATCTGGTGGCGGATGGCCTCGGTCGGCGAAGAAATCGTCACCGGCTTGCCGTAGAGCTCGATCGAACCGGAGCTTGCCGGCGTCACGCCGAACAATGTTTCGGCGACATTCGACCGCCCGGAGCCGACGAGGCCGGCCACCCCGAGGATCTCGCCCGCCCTTACCTCGAAGGAGACGTTCTTGAAGACGCCGTTGAGGCAGAGATCCTTGACCGAGAGCATCACCTCGCCGATCGGCACCTCTTCCTTGGGGAACATCTGGGTGATCTCGCGCCCGACCATCATGCGGATGATGTCGTCGCGGGTCACCTCGGTCGAGGCATGCGTGCCGATATATCGGCCGTCGCGGAAGACCGAGAACTCGTCGGCGATCTCGAACAGCTCGTTCATCTTGTGGGTGATGTAGACGATGCCGATGCCCTGCGCCCTCAGGTCGCGGATGATGCGGAAGAGGTGCTCGACCTCGCGCTCCGTCAGCGCCGAAGTCGGCTCGTCCATGATCAGCACGTCGGAATTATAGGAAACCGCCTTGGCGATCTCGACCATCTGCCGGTTGGCGACGGACAGGTACCGGACCTCGATATCGGGATCGATGTCGATATTCAGCCGGGCAAAGAGCTCCTCGGTCATGCGATGCATGACGCCGTGATCGACGAAACCGAAGCGGTTCTTCGGCTCGCGGCGGATCCAGATATTTTCGGCGACCGTCATGAACGGCATCAGGTTCAGTTCCTGATGGATCATGGCAATGCCGTTCTCCAGCGCGTCGAGCGGAGATTTCAGCTGGATTTCGATCCCTTTCAGGCGGATATCGCCTTTGTCGGGGATGTAGATGCCGGCGAGGATCTTCATCAGCGTCGATTTGCCGGCGCCGTTTTCACCCATCAGCGCATGCACGGAGGCGCGCTTCAGCCGGAACTGTACGTCGTCGAGGGCGACGACACCTGGAAATTCCTTGCGAACGCCCTCGGCGCTCAACAGATATTCCGCATTCGGGACTGCACCGCTCGCACGCACGGCGGCCATGGTTGTCGGGCTGACGGCCATATCATCTCCTCCGGATACGGACAGGCGAAAAGGATGCGGGCAAGGCCCGCATCCCGTTTGGCGTTCGCCTCAGTTCTTGGTGACGAAGTCCTTGACGTTTTCAGGCGTCACGAGCTGGAAGGGAATATAGACCTTCTTCTCGGTCTTTTCGCCCTTGGCGATCTTCAGCGCGGTGTCGAGCGCACCCTTGCCCTGGCCGGCAGCGTCCTGGAACACGGTGACGTCGAGATCGCCTGCCTGCATGGCGGCAAGCGCGTCCTGCGTGGCGTCGACGCCGCCGACGACGACCTTGGTCATATCCTTGCCGGCTGCCTTCAGCGCCTGGATGGCGCCGATCGCCATTTCGTCGTTGTTGGAGATCACCGCGTCGAATTCGATGCCGCTGGAGAGCCAGTTGGTCATCAGGTCGGCGCCCTGGGTGCGGTCCCAGTTGGCCGTCTGCTCTTCGACGATCTCAAGACCCTTGCATTCATCGGTCTTGATGACGTCATGGACGTCCTGGGTGCGCATGCGCGCAGCCTGGTTGGAAAGCTCGCCCATGATGACGACGGCCTTGCCCTTGCCGCCGAGAATGCGGCAAACTTCCTTGGTTTCCAGCGTGCCGGATTCCTGCTCGTTGGATGCGACGAAAGCCTGCTTCTCCGGCAGCGTGTCGACATTGACCGGCTGGCGGTTGACGTAAACCAGCGGAATGCCGGCATCGGCGGCAAGCTTCGACATTGCCGTCGTCGCGTCGGTATCGACAGGGTTGACGATGATGGCATCGACCTTGGAGGCGATGAAATTCTGGATCTGGCTCTGCTGCTTGGAAACGTCGTTCTGCGCGTCTTCGACCTGCAGCGTCACGCCGGAAAGCGTCTTGGCATAATCGGTCATGCCGTTGCGCAGAACGGTCAGAAAGTTGTCGTCGAATTTCGCCATCGAAACGCCGACGGTTTCTGCGTGAGCGGCCGTCGACATGACGAGCGCCATCGCAGTGCCCAGGATAAACTTTTTCATTTTCACTTCCTCCACAAATGGTGCCCGGCTGCACCCTCCTCACGCCGGAGCCCCAGGCATTTGCCCTGGAGCCGGAATTTTCTCGCCGCCTCTCCTGCGGCGCTCCGCTTAAAACGGAACAAACAAACCGTAAAATTTTCTCTTCGGAATATTCATTCCATTTTCTGGGAACGGCGTCAAGCCTCTTTAGCGGCGACGAGATCGGGAAGAAGGCGCAAGGCCGCGCACTTTACGATCGACGCCTGCATTGCCTCTGTTGTGAAAGGCGAAAGCCGCCTCCATCTATGGGAGGCTCGAAGACAAGGCCGCGGCCGCAGGCGTCTTCGATCTCTCGACGCGGCCGGTCATTTAAGGATTTTGGAGACAGGGCAAATGTCCATTTCGATCTATCGCCTCACCGTTCCGATGTTCCAGCGCGGCCTCGCCAGCCTGAAGGCCTATCTCGACAAGGCCGAAGCCTATGCGAAGGAGAAGAATATCGATCCCGCCATCCTGGTTGCCGCCCGCCTTGCGCCCGACATGCTGCCGCTCTCCGGCCAGTATCAGCGCGCCAGCGACAGCGCCAAATTCACCCTCTCCAGGCTGACCGCCACCGACGCCCCGAAGTTCGAGGACAATGAGAAGACGTTCGACGAGCTGCGCGAGCGGCTGGCCAAGACCGAAGCCTATCTCGCCGGCTTCTCCCCGGACGCGCTGGAGGGCGCGGAAACGCGTGAAATCACTTTGCCGGGCAACAGCGGCATCGTGCTTCCGGGCAGCGAATATGTCACCATCTTCGCCCTGCCGAACTTCTATTTCCACGTTGCGACCGCCCACGCCATCCTGCGCAACCAGGGTGCGCCGATCGGCAAGCGCGATTATCTCGGCTAAAGAGAGTCAGGGCCGGCGCGTCGCCGGCCCTTTTTCCGTCAGCTCGGTATAGGCGAGCGTCTGATCGAGATGCCGTGCCCGCAGCGACAGCAGCTTTTCGGCATAGTCAAGCCGGGTCGCCGCATAGGCCGGATCGGCCGCGAGATTGTCGAGCTCCATCGGATCGTCGTGGAGATTGAAGAGCAGCGGCGGCAAGGCGGCAAAATGCACGTATTTGAACCGCGCGTCGCGGATCACCGCAAGATTGCACTCGTTCGACCTGAGCCCGAAATACCGCTCCGTCTCGCCCCCGGCGATATCGCGGAAATCGAACTCCCAGAATGCCGCGTCCCGCCAACCCGGTCCGCTTGCGCCGTTGACAAAGGGCATCAGTGACCGGCCGTCGAGCCCGTTCTTCGCCTCGATGCCGAGCCTTTGGCAAACTGTGGGAAAAATGTCCGCGGCACTGGTGAAATCGTCGACGACCCCGCCAGCGACGCTGCTTACGGGATCGCGAATGACAAGCGGAATGTGGTAGCTGCCGTCGAAGAAGCCGCCCTTCCCCAGCGTCCAGTGATCGCCTGCCATCTCGGCGTGATCCGAGGTGAAGACAATAAGCGTATCGTCCCAGGCGCCCGCATCCTTCAGGGCCTGCCAGATCCGGCCGAGCTGCGCATCGACCTCTGCGATCATGCCGTAATAGATCGCTCGGATCGCCGCGAAATCCTCGCCATCCCAGTCGCTGAGCGGTCCCGTCGCGCCGTGGATGAAACTGCTCTTGCCGGTGCGCGGCATGGCATAGGCGAGATAGGGATGACTTGCCTCTTCCGTTTGGGCGTTGGCCGCGCGCGCAAAAGCCGGCCCATCACCGGCCCGGAACATTCGGTTGAACGGCTCCGGCACGGAAAAGGGCGGATGCGGCCGCAAGAAGGAGACATGCGCAAACCATGGCCCGTCCTGTTCGCCCAGCCAGCGGATGAACTCGCCGGCGAGGAACGCCGTCTGGGTCTCGTCGCTGGAATAGGCCGGCGCCGCATCGGAAATGTCGCCGGCGCGCGCGCCGACGGGAATATGAATGTCGCGGCTGACGGCGTCCCGATGACCACGGGACCTGAGCCAGGAGAGCCACTGCCTTTCATGCTCCGGCAGCAGCTGGCGTGCGGTAAAGCCCGGCAGCACGCCTTCATAGGTCGTCAGATGCGGGTCATTGGCATCCATACCGCGCGGATCGGGCGCCGTGTCGGTATAGCCGAACAGCGTCGGGTCATAGCCCGCCCGCCGGGCGGCCAGCGCCAGATTGTCGAAGCGCGCATCGAGCGGCGAACCATTGCGGCAGACGCGGTGGTTCATCTGGTAGAGGCCGGTATAGAGCGTCGCCCGCGCCGGCGAGCAGGGTGCCGCGCCGGCATAATGCCGCCGGAAGAGGGTGCCCTCCCGCGACAGCGCATCGACATTGGGCGTTTTCACGCAAGAATGGCCGATGGCCGACAGGCAATCGCCGCGCCATTGATCCGCGGTGATCAGCAGGATATTCGGCCGGCGGTCGCTCTCAATTCCGGCTGGCTCAATGCTGGTTGGATCTTGCATGCCAGTTCCAGGCGGAGCGGATGATCTGGCTGAGATCATACTGCGGCACCCAGCCGAGCACGTCGCGCGCCTTGTCGTTATTGGCGACCAGCGTATGCGAATCGCCTTCGCGCCGGCCGATATATTCGACCGGGAAAGGCCGGTTCGACACATCCTCGATCGCGCCGAGCAACTCCTTCACCGTCGTGCCGGTGCCGGTGCCGAGGTTGAGCGCGACGGAATCCCCGCCCTTCAGCAGATATTCGACGGCGCGCACATGCGCATCGGCAAGATCCAGCACATGGATATAGTCGCGCACGCAGGTACCGTCGCGCGTCTCGTAATCGCTGCCGAACACCTTGAAGCCCTGGCGGCGGCCGAGGGCGGCGTCGATCGCCAGCGGGATCGCATGCGTCTCCGGCTGGTGCCATTCGCCGATCCGGCCTTCGAAATCGGCGCCGGCCGCATTGAAATAACGCAGCACCACCGAGCGCAGGCTCCGGTACTGGTCGTAATCGGCAAGCGCCTGTTCGACGATATATTTCGTCCGCCCGTAGGGATTGATCGGCACCTGCCGGTGCGTCTCGTCGAGCGGCACGCTCTGCGGCAGGCCGTAGGTCGCGCAGGTGGAGGAGAAGACGAAAGCATTGATGCCGGCCGCCTGCGCCGCCGAAAGCAGCGTCAGCGTGCCGATGACATTGTTCTCATAGAAGGAAACCGGATCTTTGACCGATTCGCCGACCTCGATCAGCGCGGCAAAATGCAGGATCGCCGCCGGCTTGTGCTTGGCGAGCACCTCGTCCAGCCGGGCGCGATCGCGAATATCGCCTTCCTCCGCCGGCCCCCATTTGACGAACTCCCGGTGGCCGTTGGAAAAATTATCGAAGACGACAGGCTTGTAGCCCTTGTTCGCCAGGTCGAGACACGTATGCGAGCCGATATAGCCGGCGCCGCCGACGACAAGAACCGTTTCACCTGCCATGCACCACCCTTATTATTAGCGAGAGATGAAAGAAACCTAGACGAGATACACGTCAATAAAAAGAAGGAATTGCGATAGGCGTGAACGGACAATAGGTCAAATGCCGAACCGCCCCGGCGGCAGTCGGAATTATTCGCGTGATTTGCATAACCGCCCGTTTTAAGGGGCATTCACAACATGGTCCGCAGCAATCAGCCAGGGAGCGCGCGAATGAGGAAGGCATTGGTCGTTTGGGGCGGCTGGCAGGGCCATGAGCCGGAGCAATGCGCTCATATCGTCGCCGACCTGCTGCGCGAGGACGATTTTGCGGTCGAGGTCACTGGCGATCTCGGCATATTCGGGTCACCGGCGCTCGCCAAAGCCGACCTGCTGGCACCGATCATCACCGGCGAAACGCTGGAAAAACCCCATGCGGCTGCCTTGGTCGAAGCCGTGCGCGGCGGGCTGGGGCTTGCCGGCCATCACGGCGCGCTCGCCACCTCCTTCAAGGAAAGCGCCGCTTTCCGCTATGTCTCCGGCGTCACCTGGGTCGCCCATCCCGGCAACATCATCGACTTTCGCGTCGCCGTCACCCGCCAGGACGATCCTGTGATGGAGGGCATTCCCGACTTCGACTATCGGTCGGAGCAATATTATCTGCATTATGATCCGACAGTCGAAATCCTGGCGACCACCACCTTCACCGGCGCCTATGATCCTGCCGCCCGCAATGTCGTGATGCCTGTTGTCTTCAAGCGCCATTTCGGTGCCGGCCGCATCTTCTATTCCGCGCTCGGCCATGTCGCCGCCGAATTCGACCATCCCTATATGCCTCTCATCCTGCGCCGCGGCCTGAGCTGGGCCGCCCGCCAGTAGATTTGGGATGCTGCATCGGGCACCGCTCGAGGGCGGCTGAACTCTATCCGAGAACGCTTTCGATATTCCCCGACGCTGAGGTCATTGACGTGGCGACACCTGCCGGCAAGACCGATCGTCCGCCTGGAATGCCGCTGAATATTCGAGAGGTGGCAAGAAGGCCTAACGAGCCGCTTTCAGCTGCAGGTCGTTCTCGACGGCAGGGGCCGCCTCGTCATAGACCCGCATCAGCCGCCCGGCTGCCTTCAGCTTCTCGATGAGATCGTTTCCATCGGGCGAGGCTTTGGTCAGCTCCAGCTGCTCGAACTCCCTCAGCGCCTGAGCCCAATGGCTTTCCCCGCGCCCATCCGGCCTGCCTTCCGATTCCCACAGTGAATAAGCGCGCTGGCTGACCCAGGCGTCTTTATTATGACTCATGACAAACCCCAGCGGAAAATTTGGAAGGCAATGTTAAACAGGTAACAAGGTGCCAAAACCGGCTTTAGGAGTCGTTACGAGGCAGCGTTATTTTTTAGCTAACGGCCACGATTCGGTGAGACTAAGCGCCGATAAAGTCATACGAATTCGCGGTATGGCCGCACCCGGAATTATCCCGGCGCCGCCCCACCCGACACCTTGGACCGACTTCAACGCTAAGATACTGTCCGCCTGAAACGACAGCGGTGACCCATGGCAGCAAAGACGACTCTCAACGCAAAAAACCTGGAAGCGCTCGGCGCGCAGCGTCTCGCCGAACTGCTGATCGAAATCAGCACCGGCAGCGCCGCCCATAAGCGACGTCTGCGCATGGAACTGGCCGGCAATCAGGGCAGCACCGAGGTCGCCCGTGAGATCCGCAAGCGCCTCGGCAGCATCGCACGAGCGCAGAGCGTCATCGAATGGCATAAGGTAAAAGCCGTCAACGCGGACCTCGAAACACAGCGATCCGCGATCGTTACCGTCGTGGCCGCCGACGATCCGAAGGAAGCGTTCGATCTCATCTGGCAATTCCTTGCCGTTGCCGATTCGATATTCCACCGATCCAACAGCAACGACATCGCCTTCACCGAGACCTTCCATCAGGCATGCGCCGATGCCGGCGTCATCGCCAGGGCCGCGGGGATCGGTATCGATGTCCTTGCCGACAAGGTTTTCGCTGCCTTGCAGGATAACGACCACGGCCAATATGACCCGCTGATCACCGAAATAGTTCCGGTGCTGGGTAAGGACGGCCTGGAACGTTTGAAGGGCCTCCTGGTGCAATGGTTGAAGGAAGAGGAGGAGAAGCCTGCCGATGCCGACCGGGAAACTTTCGGCTGGGGCAGCGGACCGACCTATCTGGACGAGATCTATGCCAGGCATCGGCAACAGAGGGCGCGCATCGCTCTGCAGGACATTGCCGATGCTGAGAATGATGTCGATGCCTTCATCGCCCAGCAGCCGGAAGAGACCTTAAGGATGCCGATGGTCGCGATCGCGATTTCCGACCGCTTGCTCCTGGCTGGGCGCGCCGAGGAAGCATTGAGGATTTTGGACGGCGTCGATCACCGGGGATGGTTCGAAATGCCTTTTGAATGGCAGGAAGCCCGCGTCGAAACGCTCGAAGCGCTCGGACGGGGGGACGAAGCGCAGGCCTATCGATGGCAATGCTTCGAGCAGTCGCTGAACGGCGAGCACCTTCGCGCTTTCCTGCGAAAGCTCGCCGACTTCGACGACATCGAGGCCGAGGAGAAGGCGTTCGCCTTCGCGCACGGCTTTCCGGATGTTCATCGAGCCCTTGCCTTTTTCCTTGCCTGGCCCTTGCCGGCCGAAGCCGCGAAACTCATCTTCAGGCGCCAGGCGGAACTGGACGGCGACCGTTACGAGCTGATGACGTCGGGCGCCGAAATGCTGGGGGAGAAACACCCGCTCGCAGCGACCGTGCTGTTACGCTCAATGATCGGCTTCACTCTCGATAACGGCCGATCCAGCCGTTACCGGCATGCCGCGCGCCATCTGGCGGAATGCGCCTCGCTCGCGCCTCACATCGACGATTTCGGCAGCGCCCGGCCTCACGACGCCTATGTTGCCGAGCTGAAGCGCCAACATAGAAAGAGGCATGGCTTCTGGAGCCTGCTGCTCTAAATTGCTTCGATCCCTTACCTCAAGAGAGGATTTTCATGACAGACGCCCAATGGCACGCCGACCCGCTCACCTGGGGAACCGGACCCCGTAGCTTCGAAATCTTTCTGGAGCCGACCTGCCCCTATTCGGTCAGAGCCTTCAACAAGCTCGATGCGCTGCTCAGCCAGGCCGGCGAAGACAAGATCACCGTCAAAATCCGTCTGCAGTCACAGCCCTGGCACATGTATTCCGGCGTCCTCGTCCGCTGCATCATCGCGGCCTCGACGCTGGAAGGCGGCAAGGAAACCGCCAGAAAGGTGATGGCCGCCATCGCGGCGCATCGCGAGGAATTCGAGTTCGACCACCACGCCGGCGGGCCGAACATGGACGTGACACCGAACCAGATCATCGAGCGCCTGGAAGGCTATAGCGGCGTGAAGCTGAAGGACGTCTTCGCAATCCCGGATCTCGACCGGGAGATCAAATGGCACTGCAAATATGCCCGGCAAAACGGCATCCACGTGTCACCGACCTTCGTGATCGATGGGCTGGTGCAGGCGGATATGAGCAGCGGCGATGAGGTTGGAACCTGGGTGAAGAAGGTGTTGGGCCACTGACGCCGGCTATGCCGACGGGCTAAAATCGCAAACGCTGACGCGTCGGAAGACTTATGGCGGAGAGGGTGGGATTTGAACCCACGATACCCTTGCAGGTATGCCGCATTTCGAGTGCGGTGCATTCGACCACTCTGCCACCTCTCCGCGGTCAGGTCGGCGCTTGTTCGGCGCGGGCGTTCTCATAACGGGCCTATGGCGGGTTGGCAAGCCGAAAAGTCGAAGCATTCCATCCTTTTGCCTTGACACTTTTTTGTCACTCGCGTATCTCGGCTGCGCAATAGGTTCGGAGTAATCCGTGCCTTAGCCGTCCCGCGCTCGCGCGGGGCTTCACCGGCAGGACGAATTCGAGGATTAGCCTCTGAAATCCCTGCTTAACCTAGACTGATAAAAAGACGGCCACCCTGCTGATCAGCGGGGAGAGCTGGAACGAACATGAAAGGATAAAAAATGTTCGCAGTCATCAAGACCGGCGGTAAACAGTACCGTGTGGCAGCCAACGACGTGCTGACCATCGAAAAGCTGGAAGCCACCGCTGGCGACTCCATTGAATTCACCGAAGTGCTCGTGATCGGCGAAGGCGCCGACGCTGCGATCGGTGCGCCCTTCGTTACCGGCGCCTCTGTCAAGGCAGAAGTCGTCGAACAGAACCGCGGCAAGAAGGTCATCGCCTTCAAGAAGCGCCGCCGTCAGAATTCGAAGCGTTCGCGCGGCCATCGTCAGCATCACACGGTCGTCCGTATCACGGACATCGTGGCTGCCAAGTAAGATCAACGGGACAAGGTTTAAAGGAGAACTCCAATGGCACACAAAAAAGCTGGCGGTTCCTCGCGCAACGGTCGCGATTCCGAATCCAAGCGCCTTGGCGTGAAGAAGTTCGGCGGCGAAGCCGTCATCGCAGGCAACATCCTCGTGCGTCAGCGCGGGACGCAGTGGCATCCGGGTTCCAATGTCGGCCTCGGCAAGGATCACACGATTTTTGCGCTTACCGCCGGCAATGTGAACTACCGAACCAAGGCCAACGGTCGCGTCTACGTGTCTGTCATGCCGAAAGCGGAAGCAGCGGAATAAGCCGGTAGCGCTCTAAAACAGCCGGCGTCTCATCGACCCGGCTGGCCGTACCAGGTTCAGTCCAGAAAACAGGGGAGATGGGGCGCCATCTCCCCTTTTTCTTTGTCCAAACAGGAGGACTGAACATGCAAGGCGAATTGTTAAGGGCAGACCAATCACGGTCTCCCCGGGAAGACCAACGGTCTCCCATGGAACGGCTGAGGCCGGAACGGTTAAGGACCGATTGCCCTGTCTTGTTATCGGAAAGGCTCGTCATGCGCGCGCCCCACGAAGAAGACATCGACGCCCTTGCCCATCTCGCCAACAACGCCAAAGTCGCCACCATGGTATCGCGTATGCCGCACCCCTATACCGCCGATGATGCCGCCGACTTTGTTTGGCGTACGCGAAATGGCGAGATTGGCAAATGCGTCTATGCGATCACCAAGGCCGAAAACGGCGCCTTTATCGGCTGCTGCGGTGTCGAGCCGCATGCCGACGGCAGGACCGTCGAGATCGGCTATTGGCTGGGCGAGCCCTATTGGAACCAGGGTTATACGACAGAGGCCTGCCATGCCCTCGTCGATATGGTGTTCAGAACCCGCGAAAACGTCGATCAGATCGACGCCCGCTGCCGGGTGATGAACGTCGCCTCGCGCCGCGTCATCCAGAAGTGCGGCTTCCAGTTCCAGGGATCGGGGCTTGCCGCCTCGCTGGCGCTCGGCAGCAACGTGCCGGTGGAATGGTACCGGCTCGACCGCAAGACCTGGATGTCGCTCAGAAGCTGGGGGAACATCGCATGAGCACGACCGCGCTGCAAAGGCCGGAGTTGAGGCCGACGATGCCAGGCCCGGCGCCTGTCATCTCGACATCACGGCTGACGCTCCGCCCTCACAGGCTGAGCGATGCGCCAGCGATTGCGGAATCGCTTTCCGATTTCGCCGTCACGCGCATGCTGTCCCGCGTCCCCTCGCCGTTCGACCGGCAGGATGCGCTGGACTGGCTGGTCCCGGTCACCTCGGGCGCCTTGCCGGACTGGCCGCTGGCGATCACCGGCAAGGACGATGTCCATATCGGCAACGTCTCGATCGAACTGCGGCACGGCCGCTGGCACCTCGGCTATTGGCTGAACCGCTACTACTGGCGGCGCGGCTATATGAGCGAGGCGGTGGCTGGAATTATCGAGCGCTTTTCGCGCCGCATGCCGGAGACGCCGATCCATTCCGGCGTCTTCGCCGACAACCCGGCTTCGCTCAGATTGCAGGAGAAGCTCGGTTTCCGCATGGTGGGCTGCGGCGAAATCTATTGTTTCGCCCGCAACACCATGGTCTCGCACATCGAAACCGTGCTGCAGCCGGGCATGCTGCAGCCGCGGAAGGTTGCCTAATCGAAGAAAGGGGGACGCCGCCCGACCGGCGGCGTCTCCGTCAATTCCCGATCTCGACCCAGAGCGGGAAATGATCGGAGCCGACGGATTGCGTATCGATCCGGGCGGATTGCAACCGGTCCTTGAGGCCGCAACTGACGAAGCAATAATCGAGATGCATGCGTTCGCCCCGATCTTCGGGATTCATCCAGGTGTAGCTCTCCGGGCGGTAAGCTTCGAGCGCCTCAAAGGCGTCGACCGGCGTGCCGATCCTGGTGATACGGCCGTAATATCCGCCGCCGGCACCGGCAAGCGCGCAATATTCCGGCGATTCCGGCTCCATGTTGAAATCGCCCAGGATAACGTAATCCTCCGGCAGCGGCGGCTCCGGCAGATCGAGTTCGCTACCCCCGGTCAGCGACCCGCCCTCGTGGACGAAAGCGTTGATATGCGCGTTCAAGAATTGCAGCTGGCGGATGCGCTCGTCCGGAGAGACATGGTCGAGATGGACGGAATAGACCCGGATCGCGCCCCCGGGTGCCGCGATCACCGCCTCGGTCGCACCGCGCTGCAGATTGATCTTGCCGATCGTGCGGCTGCGCGGCAGAAGCAGCGTCCGGGTCGAAAGGATCGGCCAGCGCGACAGCACCATATTGCCGAACTGAAAGCGGGTTCCCCGCATCGGCGGACGCTCGCTTCCGGCAGCCTCGACATGCATGTCGCAGGCCGGCCCATACACCCAGAAATGGTCGGGAAAGAGGGCAGCAAGGTCGGCCGCCATATCGGCAAAACCGTTGCGCGCGAAGCCGCGGGTCACCTCCTGCAGCGCGATGATATCGGCGCCCTCGAGGCTCCGGGCAATGCGCTTAAGATCGTATCTGCCGTCGAGACCGAAGCCGTACTGTATGTTATAGCTCGCAAAATTCACGATAATCTTTGACCTCCGTCGGAACCGCCTATATCGAATGGGCCAAGACGGGCCGTCCAACTGCCACCGGATACTGGAAGTAAAATGAAATTTCTCGACGAAGCAAAGGTCTATATCAAGTCCGGAGACGGCGGCGGGGGCAGCGTTTCCTTCCGGCGCGAGAAATTCATCGAGTTCGGCGGCCCCGACGGCGGCGATGGCGGACGCGGCGGCGATGTCTGGGTCGAGACCGTCAACGGCCTCAACACGCTGATCGATTTTCGCTATCAGCAGCATTTCAAGGCGACGATCGGCACCCACGGCATGGGCAGGAACCGCACCGGCGCCAACGGCAGCGATGTGACGCTGAAAGTGCCGGTGGGCACCCAGATTTTCGAGGAAGACCGGGAAACGCTGATCTGCGATCTCACCGTCGAAGGCCAGCGCTATTGCCTCGCCCATGGCGGCAATGGCGGCTTCGGCAACGCCCATTTCAAGACCTCGACCAACCAGGCGCCGGATTGGGCCAATCCCGGCCTGCCCGGCGAGGAAAAGACCCTCTGGCTGCGGCTGAAGCTGATTGCCGATGCCGGCCTCGTCGGCCTGCCCAATGCCGGCAAGTCGACCTTCCTGGCTTCCGTCACCCGCGCCCGGCCGAAGATCGCCAACTACCCCTTCACCACGCTGCATCCCAATCTCGGCGTCGCCACCATCGACGAACGGGAATTCATTCTGGCCGATATTCCCGGCCTGATCGAAGGCGCCCATGAGGGTGTCGGCATCGGCGACCGGTTCCTCGGCCATGTCGAGCGCACCCGCGTGCTGCTGCACCTCGTCTCCGCCCAGGAGGAAAAGGTCGGCAAAGCCTATAAGACGGTGAAGCACGAGCTCGAAGCCTATGGCAACGAGCTGACTGATAAGCCGGAGATCGTGGCGCTGTCGCAGATCGACGTGCTCGACGAGGCCGAGCTGAAGAAGAAGACGAAGGAACTGGCCAAGGCCTGCGGCAAGACCCCGTTCCAGATTTCGGCCGTCACCGGCAAGGGCATGACCGAGGTTCTGCGCGCGCTGCGAGATATCATCGTCGAGGAAAATGCCGAGGAAAAGCCGGCCAAGGTGCCGAAGCTGCGCCATCGCGACATTGTTGTCGCCGATGAGGCTGAGGACCTTGGCGAGGATGGGGCCGATGACCAGCCGTAAGCCGCTCGGCCGCTACCGCCGCATCGTCATCAAGATCGGCTCGGCCCTGCTGGTCGACCGTAAGGCCGGGCTGAAGAAGGCCTGGCTCGACGCCATGTGCGCCGACATTTCCAGCTTGAAGGCCAAAGGCATCGACGTGCTCGTCGTATCCTCCGGCGCAATCGCGCTCGGCCGCTCGGTGCTCGATCTGCCGTCGGGCGCGCTGAAACTGGAGGAAAGCCAGGCAGCGGCCGCCGTCGGCCAGATCACGCTTGCCCGCGCCTGGTCGGAAAGCCTGTCGCGGGACGAGATCGTCGCCGGCCAGATCCTGCTGACGCTCGGCGACACCGAGGAGCGCCGGCGCTATCTCAATGCGCGCGCCACCATCAATCAGCTTTTGAAAATCGGCGCCGTGCCGATCATCAACGAGAACGACACGGTCGCCACCAGCGAAATCCGCTATGGCGACAATGATCGCCTGGCCGCCCGCGTCGCGACGATGACCGGCGCCGACCTGCTCGTCCTTCTCTCCGATATCGACGGCCTCTACACCGCGCCGCCGCATCTCGACCCGGAGGCGACGTTCCTGGAGACGATTTCCGAAATCACCCCGGAGATCGAGGCGATGGCCGGGGGTGCGGCTTCCGAGCTCTCGCGCGGCGGCATGCGCACCAAGATCGATGCCGGCAAGATCGCCACGACATCGGGCTGCGCGATGATCATCGCCTCGGGCAAGACTGAAAGCCCGCTGTCGGCGATCGAAAACGGCGCGCGTTCCTCCTGGTTCGCGCCGTCGGGCACACCGGTCACCGCCCGCAAGACCTGGATCGCCGGGCAGCTGCAGCCGGCCGGCGAACTGCGTGTCGATGACGGCGCCGTCACCGCCCTCGGGGCCGGCAAGAGCCTGCTTCCCGCCGGCGTGCGCGGTGTTTCCGGCCTGTTCAGCCGCGGCGATACGGTGGCGATCGTCGGCCCTGAAGGGCGCGAGATCGCCCGCGGACTGGTCAGCTACGATGCTGACGACGCCCGGCGGATTGCCGGCCGCAAGTCGGCCGAGATCGAGGCCATTCTCGGTTATCCCGGCCGCGCCGCCATGGTCCATCGCGACGATATGGTGATGACCGCGCAGATCAGACAGAAATCGGAAAGGCAGAAGAAGGACGCGGCCCATGCTTGAGACCGTTGCGGCAAGCCCCGATATTGACGCGCTGATGAATGACATCGGCCGCAAGGCAAAGGCTGCCGCGCGACCGCTGAGCTTTGCGTCCACCGAGGTCAAGAACAGGGCGCTGAACGCCATGGCCGATGCGATCCTGGCCAACAAGGCTGCGATCCTGGCCGAAAACGCCAAGGATCTGAAAGACACCCAAGGCAGCGACATGCTCGCCTCCTTCGTCGACCGGCTGACGCTGAACGACAAACGCGTCGCCGAGATGGCCGAGGGAATCCGCGCCATCGCCGCCCTTGCCGATCCGGTCGGTGAAGTCATCGCCGCCTGGGACCGGCCGAACGGGTTGAAGATCGAGCGCGTCCGCACGCCGCTCGGCGTCATCGGCGTCATCTTCGAAAGCCGGCCGAACGTCACCGCCGATGCCGGCGCCCTCTGCCTCAAGGCCGGCAACTCCGTCATCCTGCGCTGCGGTTCGGATTCGCGCCGTTCATCGCAGGCGATCCATGCCTGCCTGGTCGAAGGCCTGAAGGCGGCCGGACTTCCAGAGCATGCTATCCAGCTCGTGCCGGTCACCGACCGCGCCGCCGTCGGCGCCATGCTGCGCGGCCTGGACGGAGCGATCGACGTCATCGTGCCGCGCGGCGGCAAGAGCCTTGTCGCCCGCGTGCAGAGCGAGGCCCGCGTGCCGGTTTTCGCCCATCTTGAGGGCCTCTGCCATATCTATGTCGATGGTTCGGCCGATATCGAGATGGCCAAGCAGATCGTCGTCAATGCCAAGATGCGCCGCACCGGCATCTGCGGCGCCGCCGAAACCCTGCTCGTCGATGGCGCCGCGATCGGCACGCATCTGACGCCGCTGCTCGAGGTCCTCACCGCGGCCGGCTGCGAGGTCCGCGCTTCGCCGACGGTGCTGAAAGTCGCCGCCGGCCTGAAGCCCGCGACCGAGGAGGACTGGTCGACCGAATATCTCGACGCGATCATTTCCGTCGCCGTCGTCGACGGCATATCGGGCGCGATCGCCCATATTCAGAAATATTCCTCGAACCACACCGAGGCCGTGATCGCCGAGGACCCCGATGTCGTCGCGCGGTTCTTCACCGAAGTCGATTCGGCGATCCTGCTGCACAATGCCTCGACGCAGTTTGCCGATGGCGGCGAGTTCGGCATGGGCGCGGAAATCGGCATTGCCACCGGCAAGATGCATGCCCGCGGCCCGGTCGGCGTCGAACAGCTGACCTCGTTCAAATATCGGGTGCACGGCGCCGGACAGACGCGGCCCTGACGTGACAGCGGAGACTGTGGACCGGCATTATCTGCGCATGCCGCACAGCGAGCGCGGCATGGTCGTCGGCCTGTTCGGCGGTTCGTTCAATCCGCCGCACCAGGGCCATGCGCTGGTCGCCGAGATCGCCATCAAGCGGCTCGGCCTCGACCAGCTCTGGTGGATGGTCACCCCGGGCAATCCGCTGAAGAGCCGCAACCAACTGGCGCCGCTTGCCGAGCGCATTGCCGAAAGCGAGCGTGTCGCCGCCGATCCGCGCGTCAAGGTCACCGCCTTCGAACAGGCGCTCGGCGTCAGCTACACCGCCAATACGCTCGCCCGGGTCAAGGCCCGCAATCCGCATGTGCATTTCATCTGGATCATGGGCGCCGACGGCCTGCAGACCTTCGACAAATGGCAGAAATGGCAGGAAATCGTCCGCACCTTCCCGATCGCCGTGATCGACCGGCCGGGCGCGACACTCTCCTACCTCTCCTCGAAGATGACGAGGACCTTCGATTTCGCCCGTGTCGACGAGGACGACGCGCGCATTCTCTGGAAGAAACCCGCGCCGGCCTGGACCTTCATCCACGGCCCGCGCTCCGGCCTGAGTTCGACGGCAATCCGCAACGGCGCGCTGCCGGGCAGTTCCGAATAGGCTGATTTTTAAGGAAACCCCGGAAACGAGAAAGCCCGACGGGGGAGGATCCGTCGGGCTTATAAACTCGATCGACAACTGGGAGGAGGAATGTTGTCGACCCTATCGAACGGCTATGGGAGGAGGAGAAGGCCGTTTCGATGAGTATGTTGTACCATATTCCGCCAGAAGATGAATATCAATTTGTGCAATGCAGCAATGCGGGCGCTGCAATCCTGTCGCGGAGAGCCCGCAGAGCACAGCCGCTTTTAGTAGCAACCCAGCGAGATAGCCTTTGGAAAGGTGAGCCTTATCGGTTGGATTGGCGCTCATTAGGAACGTTGCGCGTTCGCGGATTTCCGTTTCTCACAAAGCCATGCGCTCCACGAATAGGTGAGTGCCGGAACGGTCAACCGATGCCGTTATATTTTGTTGAATACATCCACTAGCCAAAGAATGCGCACCGTTATATTCGTTGCAATATTTCGAACTTCGGGAGTCATCATGCAGAACCGCCGCCAATGGATGAAACTGGCAACCGCCGCAATCGCGGCCCTGTGGCTTGGGGCGGCAGCGCTGCCGACACCTGCCGCCGCGGCCGAAAAGCTCACCGTCTTTGCGGCGGCAAGCCTGAAGGATGCGCTCGATGCCGCCAATGCCGCCTGGGCCAAGGAGAGCGGCAGGCAAGCCGTCGCCTCCTATGCGGCAAGCGGGGCGCTCGCCAAGCAGATCGAGAACGCGGCACCCGCCGATGTCTTCATCTCGGCCGACCTTGCCTGGATGGACTACCTCGCCGAGAAGAACCTCATCAAGGCCGGCAGCCGTTCGAACCTACTGGGCAACCGGATCGTGCTCGTTGCTGAAAAGGCCAAGGCAAAGCCGGTCGAGATCAAGCCGGGCTTCGATCTCGCAGCGCTTTTGAGTGATGGCAAGCTCGCCATGGGTGAGCCGAAATCGGTCCCGGCCGGCAAATACGCCATGGCCGCCCTCGACAAACTCGGCGTCTGGAAATCCGTGGAAAGCAAGGTCGCCGGCGCCGAGAGCGTGCGCGCCGCCCTTGCCCTCGTCTCCCGCGGCGAAGCGCCCTACGGCATTGTCTACCAGACGGATGCCGCCGCCGATAAGGGTGTCGCCGTCGTCGGCACCTTCCCGGCCGATTCCCATCCGCCGATCATCTACCCGATCGCCATTCTTGCCGAGAGCAAAAACCCGGATGCGGCGGCCTATCTCGATTTCCTGAAATCCGACAAGGCCGCCGCCTTTTTCACGGCGCAGGGTTTTACTGTCCTCAAGTGATTGAGCGGTTGGCATGATTGCGGAATCAATAGCGACAGCCTAGCGTAAGGGCTCACTGAGGCTCAGGCTGCTGACAAAGTCGGCCAACTCCTCTTTCGTCATGCTCGGGCTTGTCCCGAGCATCTGCCCCCGGTCGATAGGGCAGCAGATCCTCGGCACAAGGCCGAGGATGACGTCGGAGAGGGAGAGAGACTTGTCGCCAAACTGAGGCTCGCCTCAGCGAGCCTTTGATGTTGGAGACAATCGCATTTGGACATCTTCGGCCTGAGCAATGAGGAATGGACGGCGATCCTGCTCAGCCTGCGCGTCTCTTTTGTCGCCATGCTGGCGAGCCTGCCCTTCGGCATCTTCGTCGCCCTGCTGCTTGCCCGCGGCCGCTTCTGGGGCAAGTCGCTGCTGAACGGCATCGTGCACCTGCCGCTGATCCTGCCCCCCGTCGTCACCGGCTTCCTTCTTCTCATCCTGTTCGGCCGCCGCGGTCCGGTCGGCAGCCTGCTCGACCAGTATTTCGGCATCGTTCTTTCCTTCCGCTGGACGGGTGCAGCACTCGCCTGCGCCGTCATGGCCTTTCCGCTGATGGTGCGCAGCATCCGCCTGTCGATCGAGGCGGTCGACCGCAAGCTGGAGGAGGCGGCCGGAACCCTCGGCGCCGGTCCCGCCTGGGTGTTTTTGACGATCACCCTGCCGCTGACCCTGCCCGGCATCATCACCGGCATGATCCTGTCCTTCGCCAAAGCGATGGGCGAATTCGGCGCGACGATCACCTTCGTCTCCAACATCCCGGGCGAAACCCAGACGCTGTCATCAGCGATCTACACCTTCACCCAGGTGCCGGGAGGCGACGCCGGCGCGCTGCGCCTGACGTTCGTCGCTATTATCATTTCCATGGCCGCGCTGCTCGCCTCCGAATTCCTCGCCCGCCTCGCCTGCCAAAGGATCGATCCGGAATGACGCTGATCGTCGCGGCAAAACAAAGGCTCGGCGGCTTTTCGCTCGACGCCGCCTTCACCTCCGAGCGTGGCGTCACCGCGCTGTTCGGCCGCTCCGGCTCCGGCAAGACCTCGCTGATCCGCATCATCGCCGGCCTCGCCCGCCCGGACGAAGGCCGCGTCGTCCTCGACGGCGAGGCCCTGACCGAAACCGCAACCGACACCTTCGTCCCCAAACATCGCCGCCGCTTCGGTTATGTCTTCCAGGAGGCCCGGCTCTTCCCGCATCTCAGCGTCCGCGCCAATCTCTCCTACGGCCGCTGGTTTACGGCGAAAACCGCAGGCGGCGAGAGCTTCGAACACATCGTCGACCTGCTCGGCATCGGGCCGCTGCTGGAGCGCAGCCCGGCAAAACTTTCCGGCGGCGAAAAGCAGCGCGTCGCCATCGGCCGCGCCCTTCTCGCCGCGCCCCGCCTGCTGCTGATGGACGAACCGCTGGCGGCCCTCGACGAGGCGCGCAAGGCCGAGATCCTGCCCTATCTAGAGCGATTGCGGGACCAGACCGAAATTCCGATCATCTATGTCAGCCATTCGATCGCCGAGGTGGCGCGGCTGGCAAACCAGGTGGTCGTCCTCAGCGACGGCAAGGTGGAAGCGATCGGCCCGGCCGTCGACATATTGAGCCGTCCGTCTGCGGCGGCTGATCGGAGAGAGGCGGGCGCGCTTCTCGAAGGCACGGTCGAAAGCTTCGATCCACGCCACCACCTGTCGACTGTCGCGCTGAAATCTGGCCAGTTGCACATCCCCGGTGCAGCGCTTGCGCCAGGCAGGCCGGTGCGCATCCGCATTCCGTCGCGAGACGTCATGCTGGCGACCGCCAGGCCCGAGGGCCTCAGCGCACTGAACATTCTCGAAGGCAGGATCGCGGCGATATCGCCGGACGAGGACGGAACGGTGGAAATCCGGCTCGATTGCGGCGGCGACACCATTCTCTCTCGCATCACAGTGCTGTCCTGCGAGCGCCTCGATCTTCAGCCCGGCAAGACCGTCTTTGCCGTCATCAAGACGGTTGCTCTGGAGGCCTGAACAGCGCCTCCCCAAAGGCTGCGCCCCCTTACAGCCTGCGCTTGCCTTCGAGCCAGGCGAGATCCTCGGCGAGGCTTTCGCGTATCGTCTTTTCCATCCGGCGGAAACGCTCGAGCAATTCTTCGCCGAACGGCGTCAGCGCCGCGCCGCCGCCCTTCTGGCCGCCGCGCTGCGGCTCCACCACCTGTTCGCGGAACATCCGGTTCATTTCGCTGACCAGCAGCCACGCGCGGCGATAGGACATGTCCATCGCCCGCCCCGCCGCCGAGATCGATCCGGTGGCGCGGATATGCTCCAAGAGCTCCATCTTGCCGTGACCGAGACGATCCTCGTCCGGGAAGCTGATTCGCAGGACGGGCACGAGTGTTTTTGCGGCTGGATCGGTCATCGAATCGTGAAATCGTGAAATTTGCCGCACTTTACGCGGCGGTACGGAAACTGTACACCGCCCGCACCAGCAGCCCTCGCGGCAATATTCTTCAATTCGGACGCCAGATCGGATTTTCGACCGTTCTGTATCTTAGCACGTCTTGAAACATTAATGGTTTGATGCCTATCTTAACCATGATCCGATCCCGATCGGATCTTGTGTTGTGCATGGTTTGTCATTCCAGGAAAGGGAAAGCACTGACAACAGTACACGCCAAGGGAAAAACGTTCGCCGTTATCCCGAAGAGTGCGGAACGTGGCGCCGATGCCGCCGCCCGCGCCCTAGAAACCGTCCTCGCCAGCCTCGAGGACTCCAAAGCTGAAGATATCGTCACCATCGACATTGCCGGAAAATCGGCGCTGGGAGACTACATGATCGTCGTCTCCGGCCGCTCGAACAGGCATGTCATGGCGATCTCGGATCACCTGCTCACCGACCTGAAGGACGACGGCCTCGGCACGGCCCGCGTCGAAGGCCAGGAAGGCGGCGATTGGGTGCTGATCGACACCGGTGATATTATCGTGCATGTGTTCCGTCCCGAAATCCGCGAGTTCTACAACATCGAAAAGATGTGGGCGGCTCCGGATATGGATGAAGAAACGCGGCACTGACAGGCAGGCCGGCATTCTGTCCGGCGCCTGAACGTGGCATTGGCTGGCCGGGCAATAGGAAAACCGGCCGGTGGCGCCTCGTGCGCCCGATGTGCCGCATCAGCAGGAGCGGATGAATGCGAGTTGGTCTTTTTGCGGTGGGACGGCTGAAATCCGGCCCCGAAAAGGATCTTGCGGCCCGTTATTTCGACCGTTTCGCCAAGGCCGGCCCTGCCGTCGGCCTCGAACTTGCCCGTGTTGCCGAAGTGGCCGAAAGCCGCGCCTCCCATGCGGAAACCCGCAAGCGCGAGGAAGCGGCGCAGCTCGTGAAATCGCTTGCCGATGGCAGCGTCCTCATTCTTCTCGACGAACGCGGCAAGGCGCTCGACAGCGAAGCCTTCGCGGGCCTGCTTGGCGCCTATCGTGACCAGGGCAAACGCGAGCTGACCATCGCCATCGGCGGCGCCGACGGCCTCGATCCCTCCCTCTACGACCGTGCCGACGCCACGCTTTGCCTGGGTAAGATGACCTGGCCGCATCAGCTCGTGCGCACGCTGATTGCCGAACAGCTCTATCGCGCCGTGACCATCCTGTCCGGCCACCCCTATCACCGCGTCTGATGCAGCATCGGCCCGATGCGCCACATTGTCACGCAGCCGTGTTTGCTCGGCCGGCCGTTGTGCTTCAAACTTTCTGGCAAAGCGCGCCAAATCAGCTTAGTCTCCGCGCGATTTAAGAAAGTGCCCCAACACGCATGACGAGAGCATCCACCAGGCGACACCGCATGATCCTGCCGGCTATCGCGGCCGGTATCGGTGTGGCGGTGATTGCCGTGACGGCAGATCCCTTCATCGTCCGGGCGCAGGATGCCGCGCCTGAAGCGGCACCGTCTGCCCAGCAGCCGGCAGCCGAGCCGCCGCCGCCCGATCCGGCCGCCGAACTGGCCGCCAAACGGGATAAGACCCGCGCCGAGCTCGAAACCCTGTCGAAAACGATCAGCCTGTCCAGCGACAAGGTGAGCGCGCTTCAGCAGAGCATCGCCGATCTGGACAAGAGCACACAAAGCATCCGCCAGGCGCTGATCGAGTCTGCCGCCCGCCGCAAGGGGCTCGACAAGCAGATCCTCGAAAGCGAGAAGAAGCTTGCCGATCTCGGCGTCAAGGAGGATGGCATCCGCCGGTCCCTGCACGAGCGCCGCGGCCTTCTGGCCGAAGTGCTGGCGGCGCTGCAGCGCATGGGCCGCAACCCGCCGCCCGCTTTGCTCGTCACACCTGACGACGCGCTCGCCTCGGTGCGCAGCGCCATCCTGCTCGGCGCCGTTGTTCCGGGCATCCGCAAGGAAACCGACAAGCTGGCCGGAGACCTGGCAAGCCTCGCCGCCTTGCAGGCCGCAAGTGCCGCCGAGAAGGCCGGCCTGACCGCGACGATGACCAACGGTATCGAGGAAGAGCGGCGCATGGACCTGCTGCTTGCCGAAAACGACAAGCTCAGCCGCAGCAACGCCGCCGAACTGCAGGCCGAAAGGAAACGTTCCGAGGAACTGGCGGGCAAGGCGACCAGCCTCGAAGGCCTCGTCGCCTCGATGGAATCCGAGATCGCTTCGGTGCGTGACGCGGCCGCCGCCGCCCGGCAGGCGGAGGAGAACCGCAGGCTGATGACCGACGAGCAGCGCGCCCAGGCCAAGGCCCTGGCCGACAGCGGTGTGCCCGATAAAAACCGCATTGCGCCCGCATATCCCTTCGGAGAATTGAAGGCGAAATTGGAGGTGCCCGTTGCGGGCGATATCCTGCGCCAGTTCGGCGATGCCGACGGCACCGGGCACGAGGCGATGGGAATGACGGTCGCCACCAATCCGGAGACGGTGGTGACGGCGCCTGCCGATGGCCTGGTGGTTTTCGCCGGCGCTTTCCGCAGTTACGGCCAGATGATCATCCTCGACACCGGCGATGGCTACCACTTGGTTCTCTCGGGAATGGATACGATCAATACCCGTCAGGGAAAATTCGTTTTCTCCGGCGAGCCGCTCGCCGTGATGGGGGCGAAAAGAGTGGCAAGCGCGACTGCATTGGCGCTGGAAACGGACCGGCCAACGCTTTACATTGAATTTCGAAAGGACGGTAAACCGGTCGATTCCCGACCGTGGTGGACCGCCAAAGACACTGGAAAGGCACGCAATGATTCGTAGGGCTTCTCTTGTTCTGGTCGGCGCATTGATGGGTGCGACCGCCATGAGCGTCATTTACTCGGCGGGCGTGCCGGCAGAAGCGGCCGGATCGTCCACCTACAAGGAACTCTCGGTGTTCGGCGACGTCTTCGAGCGTGTGCGCGCCCAATATGTGACGCCGCCGGCCGAAGACAAGCTGATCGAAAACGCCATCAACGGCATGCTTTCCTCGCTGGATCCGCATTCGAGCTATATGAATGCGAAGGACGCCGAGGACATGCGCACCCAGACCAAGGGTGAGTTCGGCGGCCTCGGCATCGAAGTCACCATGGAAGACGAGCTCGTCAAGGTCATCACCCCGATCGACGATACGCCCGCCGCCAAGGCCGGTGTTCTCGCCGGCGATTATATCTCCGAGATCGACGGCCAGTCCGTGCGCGGCCTGAAGCTTGAGGATGCCGTCGAGAAGATGCGCGGCGCCGTCAACACGCCAATCAAGCTGACGCTGATCCGCAAGGGCGCCGACAAGCCGATCGAGCTGACGATCGTCCGTGACGTCGTCGCCGTCCAGGCCGTCAAGTCGCGCGTCGAGGACGATGTCGGTTATCTCCGCATCATCTCCTTCACAGAGAAGACCTATCCCGACATGGAAAAGGCGATCAAGAAGATCAAGGACACCGTTCCGGCCGACAAGCTGAAGGGTTATGTCCTCGACCTGCGCCTCAATCCGGGCGGTCTGCTCGACCAGGCGATCAACGTCTCCGATGCGCTGTTGCAGCGCGGCGAAGTCGTGTCGACCCGCGGCCGCAATCCCGATGAAACCCGCCGCTTCAATGCCGGCCCGGGCGACCTGACGGATGGCAAGCCGGTAATCGTGCTGATCAATGGCGGTTCGGCCTCCGCATCGGAAATCGTCGCCGGCGCTCTTCAGGATCTGCGCCGCGCCACCGTTCTCGGCACCCGCTCCTTCGGCAAGGGCTCCGTCCAGACGATCATCCCGCTCGGCGAAAACGGCGCGCTGCGCCTGACCACGGCGCTCTACTATACGCCGTCGGGCCGCTCGATCCAGGGTACCGGCATCACCCCCGACATCAAGGTCGAGGAGCCGCTGCCGGAGGAACTGCAGGGCAAGATGGTAACCGAAGGCGAATCCAGCCTGCGCGGCCACATCAAGGGCCAGAGCGAGACCGACGAAGGTTCGGGCTCGGTAGCCTATGTGCCGCCGGATCCGAAGGACGACGTTCAGTTGAACTACGCGCTCGATCTGCTGCGCGGCAAGAAAACCGACCCGGCCTTCCCGCCGAACCCGGATAAAGCCGTCGTTGCCAAGTAATTGATCAACCCAAGGCCGGGCACCTCGCCCGGCCTTGACCCTTTCTGCTGTTTCCCGGTTTTGGAGCGGGTGAAAAATTGGGAACGGACCTGCATGCGCCTTTGGGCCGCAACCGCAAAACCGGCAGCCGGCGCCCGGGTGTTCTGCGCCTCGGCCGTATCGCTGCCAGTCTTTGTCTTTTCGCCATAGGCGGCTTTTCTCTCTATACGGCGTTTCGCGGCGATGGGCTCGAACGCACCAAGCCAGCTGCCGAACAGGCCGCAACGCCATCTGCCAATACCCCTCAGCCACCGGCGAGCGCCAACCAGGCGGCGGACGGCATGTCGCGCGCCGAACCGCGCTCGGGCGCCAACGTCGAGCAGATGGTCACCGGCGACGGCTCCGTCGTCACCAAATACAGCCCCCGCCCGCGCGACGGCGGCGGGCCGGTGCTGGTCGATGCCATGCAGATCGGCCAGGATCCGCGCATGGCGGCCCAGCCGAATGAAGCGCTGCTTGAGGAAACGCCTTTCGGCAGGCTGCCGATCGTCGGTCCCGACGGCCGACGCCCGATGGATCAATATGCCCGCCCCGCATCCGGCGCGCGCGGCGTCCGCATCGCCATCGTCGTCAGCGGTCTCGGCCTCAGCCAGACCGGGACGCAGCGCGCCATTGCCGAATTGCCTGAAGAAATCACCTTTGCCTTTGCCGCAAGCGGCAACAGCCTGCAGCGCTGGATGCAGGAGGCCCGCCGCGGCGGCCATGAGATCCTGCTGCAGGTGCCGCTCGAGCCGTTTGATTACCCGGCGAACGATCCGGGTCCCGAGACGCTGCTGACCTCGAAACCGGTCGCCCGCAACATCGAGAACCTGCACAAGGCGATGGGCGAAATCACCAATTATACCGGCATCATGAACTATCTCGGCGGCCGTTTCCTCTCCGATTCCACCGCCATGGAACCTGTCATGCGCGATATCGGCAAACGCGGCCTGCTGTTCCTCGACGACGGCACCTCGGCGCAGTCGAAGACGGCTGATGTCGCCAAGGGCACCGAGCTGCCCTACGCCTTCGCCGATCTGCAGCTCGATGGCCAGCTCGATATCAACGCCGTTCTGAAGAAGCTCGACGAGCTTGAGCGCATCGCCCGCAAGAACGGCCAGGCGATCGGCGTCGCCTCGGCTTTCGACGAAAGCGTCGACGCCATCGCCAAATGGAGCGAGGAGGCTGCGATGCGCGGTATCGAGATCGTCGGCGTCGCCGCCCTTTCCAACGACCCCCGGAACCCTTGAGAGCGGTCTCGGAGAGATCCCTGAACGGAGAAGAAGATGAGCCAGGCGACCGTAAAAGCCGAGGACCTGCCCTACCGCCCCTGCGTCGGCGTGATGATCCTGAACCGCGATGGCCTCGTCTGGGCCGGGCGGCGCATTCCCGACGGCAATTCGGAATATGACGGCTCGCCGCAGCTCTGGCAGATGCCGCAGGGCGGCATCGACAAGGGCGAGGATCCGTTGGACGCCGCCTATCGCGAGCTCTACGAGGAGACCGGCATCAAGACGGTGACCCTGCTTGCCGAAGCCAGAGACTGGATCAACTATGATCTGCCGCCGGCGCTGATCGGCATCGGATTGAAGGGAAAATTCCGCGGCCAGACGCAGCGCTGGTTCGCTTTCCGCTTCGAGGGCAGCGACAGCGAGATCGCCATCAACCCGCCGCCCGGCGGCCACGAGCCGGAATTCGATTCCTGGGAATGGAAGCCGATGCAGGAGCTGCCGGGCCTGATCGTCCCGTTCAAGCGCAGCGTCTACGACCAGGTGGTGGCCGAGTTCCAGCATCTGGCGGCACTGCAATCGGAAGACTGACCGATACGGGATGATCGGATTGGTATTGCCTGAAATAATATAGGGTGGGAAGACCGGCCGCCTAAGCAGCCGATCTTCGTTCGAATCTTATTCGGCTTCGTCGGCGGAGTCGGCGTTGAGCTGGCCGTATTTGCTCTCGCCGATCTTCCCGAGCAGCTCGAGCTGCGTTTCGAGGAAGTCGATATGGCCTTCCTCGTCCATCAGCAGCTCTTCGAAGAGCTTCATGGAAACGTAATCGCCGGCTTCGTAACAGATATCGCGCGACTTCTTATAGGCCGCGCGGGCGTCGTATTCGCCGGCAAGATCGGCTTCCAGCACTTCCTTGACGTTCTGGCCGATGCGCAAAGGCGCAAGGGTCTGCAGATTGGGATGGCCTTCAAGGAAAATGATGCGTGCAACAAGCCGGTCGGCATGGTGCATCTCTTCGATCGATTCGGCGCGCTCCTTCTTGGCGAGCTTGGTGTAACCCCAGTCCTCAAGAAGACGATAATGAACCCAGTATTGATTGACCGCCCCGAGCTCGAGGAACAACGCCTCGTTAAGCCGCTCGATGACTTTTTTGTCGCCTTTCAATGTCCGCTCTCCTGTTTTCCTCATGGAACTGTTTCAAGCGGGACATGAAATCAAATATTTCGGTCTCCGTCGAGTGGCGACGGGCGTGATATTCCTCGGTCGTCTGGATAATGATGTCGACGACGTTGGGGAAACAGCCGCAGCAGCGGCCGCGTTTTTCCATAGCGTGGTAGACCTTCGCCGGCACGATAAGCTGCCAACAGTCCTCATCGAGAAGGTTGGTGATAACCTCCCGGATTTCCTTGTCGGTTATATAATTGCAGCTGCAGACAAGCACGTCTTCATTCCAAACATGACACTGACTATCGTGTTTTCTGCTAAAGAAGATGGTGGCTGTCAAGAAAAAATTCGAGCCCCGCTTCATCGGACGCGGTGTCCGAATGGCAAGCCGATGCATATCGTCCGAGATTATGCAGTGCTTCCAGGATGATGACGCCATGAGGCAACGCAAAGGGGCTGGACGATCCCGATCGCTGCGGCGCATTTTAATGGAAGTTGCGTCCGCGCGGCATCACCTCGGCGGTTTCCGCGGCGCCGGAATTGCGGCCTATGGCCGCCATCCGTTTTTCCAGCTCCGCTTTCTCCTGCGCATGGGCAAGCTTTTTCTGCCTCTGATCGGCACCTGGACTCAGCACCTCGTCTGCCCGCTCGCAGACGCCGAAACGCCGGGCCTCGCGTTGGAGGATGCCGAGCGCCGGCGTCATATCCTCGATATGCTCGACGACGGTATGGATCACGCCGCTCTGGCTTTGCAGCCTGCCGCGGATTTTCACCAGCCGGGCGCCCATCACGACCGAGCGGTATGTGTCGAAGATTTTCGGCCAGACGATCGCATTGGCGACGCCGGTCTCATCCTCCAGCGTCATGAAGATCACACCTTTGGCCGACCCCGGCCGCTGGCGCACCAGCACAAGGCCGGCGATCGTCACCCTACGCCCGTTTGCAACCGTCAACAGATCGACATTGCGCGTCACACCCGCATGCCGCAATTCCTCACGCAGGAAGGAGACCGGATGCGCCTTCAGCGACAGCGAGAGATAACGATAGTCCTCGATGACCTGCTCTCCCGGCAGCATTTCCGGCAGCTTCGTTGCCGGCTCGGCCTGGAGATCGACATGACGGGCCTGCTCGAAAAGCGGCAGCTCCTCGGCCGCGCTCTTCACATCCAAGGCCCGCACCGCCCAGAGCGCGTCGCGTCGTGAGAGCCTCAGGGATTGGAACGCATCCGCATCCGCCAGCCGCTCGATGACGGATTTCTGCAGGCCGGACCGCAGCCAGAGATCCCGAACGGAACCGTAGCCTCTGCCTCGATGTTTGACGAGCAGCTCCATCTCCTTATCCGAGACACCCTTGATCTGCCGGAAGCCGAGCCGCACCGCGTGCCGAGCCCTGATGATCCCGCGCATCTCACGGTGGCGGAAATCGACGGCATTCGGATCGAAACCGGCCTCTTCCAGATCGCAATCCCAGTCGGATTCGTTGATGTCGACCGGTAGGATTTTTACTCCGTGCTCGCGTGCATCCCGCACCAGCTGCGCCGGCGCATAAAACCCCATGGGCTGGGAATTCAGCATCGCCGCGCAGAAGACGTCGGGATAATAGGCCTTGAGCCATGAGGAGGCATAGACGAGCAGCGCAAAGGAGGCGGCATGGCTTTCAGGAAAGCCATATTCCCCGAAGCCTTTGATCTGGTTGAAACATTGCTGCGCGAATTCCCGGGCATACCCCTTTGAGGCCATTCCCTCGATGAACCGCGTCTCGAAATTGCCGATCGTGCCGGTTCGCTTGAATGTCGCCATCGCCCTGCGAAGCTTGTCGGCTTCCGCAGGCGCAAAGCCTGCAGCGGTGATGGCAATCTGCATCGCCTGTTCCTGAAACAGCGGCACGCCGAGGGTTCTTTCCAGAACCGCTTTCAGCTCCTCGCTCGGATATTCGATCGGAATGTTCCTGGCCCGCTGCTCCCGGCGCTTCAGATAGGGATGCACCATATCGCCCTGGATCGGTCCCGGCCGGACGATCGCCACCTCGATGACGAGGTCGTAGAATAGCTTCGGCTTGAGGCGCGGCAGCATGCTCATCTGCGCCCGGCTCTCGATCTGGAAAACGCCAAGCGTATCGGCCCGGCCCATCATCTCGTAAACCGGCCTGCCTTCGTCCCCATGCTCCCTGTTGCCGAGATCTGCGAGCGTCTTCTTGACATCATAATGCAGTTCAAGCAGCGAAAACGCCTTCCGCAGGCAGGTCAGCATGCCGAGCGCCAGCACATCCACCTTGAGGATCTTGACGTTGTCGAGGTCGTCCTTGTCCCATTCGATCATGTAGCGATCCGGCATCGCCGTCTTCATGATCGGCACGACCTCGTCGAGCCGGTCCCGCGTGATGACGAAGCCGCCGACATGCTGGGTGAGGTGGCGCGGGAAGCCGAGAAGCTCGGAGGCATATTTCAGCACGTTCCTGGTGACCGGATCCTTGATGTCGAGGCCGGCCGCCTTGGCATCCCGCTCGGAGAGATTGTCCTCCGACCAGCCCCAGACGAGGCTGCTGATCGCCGACTGGACATCCTCCGACAGTCCGAAGGCCTTGGCGACCTCGCGGCCGGCCGAACGGGTCCGGTAGGTGGTCACCCCTGCCGTCAGCCCGGCATGTTCTCTTTTGTAGGTTCTGTAGATGAACTGGATGACTTCTTCGCGCCGATCATGCTCGAAGTCGACATCGATATCCGGTGGCTCGTCGCGGTCCATCGAAATGAAACGGTCGAACAGCAGCGTGCTCTTTTGAGGATCGACTTCCGTAATTTCGAGGCAATAGCAGATGACCGAATTTGCCGCCGAGCCGCGTCCCTGACACAAGACCTTGAGCTCGTAACGGGCGTGCTGGATGATCCTGTAAACCGTCAGAAAGTAGGAAGCATAGTTCTTGTCGCCTATGAGCTTCAGTTCATATTCGATCTGGTTTGACACCTTGAGCGGCACGCCCGCGGGATAGCGCCTTGCCGCTCCCGCCCTCGTCAACCTCTCGAGCGTCTGCTGCGGCGTTTCGCCGGGATCGTTTTCAGGCGGATAATTATGCTCCAACTCCTTCAGCGAAAAGGTCAGCTTATCGAAGAAGGCCTGACTATTGTCGATCGCACCAGGATAGTCCCGGAAGATCCGGACCATTTCACGTGAATCCTTGAGGTAGCGCTCGGCATTCGGCGCCAGCAGGAATCCGGCTTGCGCGATCTCCACATGCTCCCGGATCGCGATCACCACATCCGAAAGCGGCCGGCGTTCGGGATGATGATAAAGCGGCTGGTTGGTCGCAATCAGCGGCACGCGGTTTCGCGCCGCAAGCATGGCAAGCACCGCAAAGACCTGCCGGTCGCGGCCGTCATAGGCTGGCGCCAGCGCTATAAAAAAATCCTTGCGGAATCGTCTGCGAAACCGTTCCAGATAATCTTCCAGCGCCGACTGGCCCCCCTGATGATCGACAAGGGTGCGATCGGGAACGAGCGCGAGCATCATCTCGTCTCCCCATTCCATCAGCTCCGCTTCCGTCAGGAGGCAGCTTCCCTTGACCGCTTCTTCCTTCAGATTGCCGGCGCTGAGAAGCCGGCAGAGATTTGCCCAGCCCCGCCGATTGCGGGGGTAGGCAAGGATATCCGGCGTATCATCTGAAAAGACCAGACGGGCGCCCGGCTGAACCCGGATGGGATCGAAAATCTCTTCCCGTTTCCCTTCCTTCTCCGCCTGAGCGATGATCACATCTCTGTTCCTGTATCTCTCCTCGAGCTGCAGCGCCTGCGCATGCGCCCTGACCACGCCGGCAACCGAATTCCGGTCCGCAATGCCGAGACCGCCGAGCCGGAGATGAGCGGCCTGCACGACCATTTCCTCAGGACTGGAGGCGCCTTCGAGAAACGAAAAATTCGTTCTCACGCCGATCTCGAAAAATGCCGACCCGCTCGTCATGCAAACACACCGTGCATGAACCAGCGAGGATCGAGTTCCCGGCCGTAAAAACCGCGACGATAGATCCAGAAGCGATGTCCGCTCTCGTCCTCGATGCGGAAATAGTCGCGCGCCTCGGCGTCATCCCCATCGATCCACCATTCCATGGCGATCCGTTCCGGCCCTTCGCTTCTTGCCACCTGATGCTGCATGCGCCGCCAGCGGAAAATCTGCGGCGGACCATCGGGCACTTCGGCAAGCATGATCTCGACCGGCTCCGGCGTGGCGAAGAGCCGTAGCGGGCGCTCTTGGCGGAAAGGAAGCTGGATGTCCTGCGCCGCTTTCCGCCTGGGAAGACCATCCATCACAGGAACGCTGATGACGGCGCGTTCCGGCACATGGCTCTCGCGGAGCTGGAAGCTGTGCAGGCAATCCGCGCCCAGCCGGGCCGAGACCCGGTCGACGAAGGCCGAAAGCGAGATCTCTCCCTGGCGGTCGCCCTCGAAATCCGCCTGGGCCTCATTGAAAGGATCGTGCCGCAACACATTCAACCGCAGGATTTCGAAACCATAGCCGGCATCGAGATCGTCATGGACCGCCTGCAATCGCTCGGAAAAAAGCCTGGTAATGAATTTTGGTTCGCGAAGCGGCTGCGAAGCGCCGACGGAGATACGAAAGACCCTGCCGTCGACGCGGAACAGCACCAGTTCGAACACCCTTCCACCGATCCCCCGCGCCTCCAGCGACGGCTGCAGCGACATGGCGACCTGCCGGGTGACGGCAAGGATCTGTTCTTCCGTCCCGATGGGCTCGATCAGGCGGCTTTCGGCCGAGAGGCTGGCGACCGGACGCCGCGGCGAGACCGGCTCCTCCTCGCGTCCCAGCGCCTGGTCGAGACGCAGAAGCAGTCCCGGGCCGAACCGGCGGGTCAGCGGCGCGCGCGGTGCATCGATGACGTCGCCGACATATTTCAGGCCGAGTTTCTTCAGCGCATCGACGGTTTGTCCTTCCAGCCGCAAGGCTGCCACCGGCAAGGACATCAGCACATGCTCCGTCTCCTCGTCCTCTATCACCCCGCCCTGCCCGAAGCGCGACGCGGCCCAGGAAAGGCCCGGTGAGGATGAGATGGCGCCGCGTGCATCGATCCCCATATGAAAAAGCCGCGACAGCACATCCTTGAGAAGCGCCTTTTCCCCGCCGAAGAGATGGGCGCAGCCGCTAATGTCGAGAAACAGCCCCTCCTTGCCGTCGAACGCCACCAGCGGCGTATAACGGTCGCACCAGTCGGCAATGGCCTCCAGCAACCGGCGGTCGGCCGCCGGATCCTCTTCCGCGACCTCGAGCGTTGGGTACATGGCACGCGCTTCGGCAACGCCCTGCTCCTTTTTCAGCCCCAGCCTCTCGGCCAATTCGTCCAGCGCCGTCAGCCGCATGGCATTGTTGAGCTTGCCGGAACAGACGATAGGCGGCGACTCAGGACGCCCTTTCGAACGCCAGGAGAGCCCCCATCGCCTGCGGGCGATGCGGTCCGTTGGCAGATGCGGAAAGCTGAGCGCCAGAATGCGCTGACTGCTCGCCTGGAGGACGAACGAGGTTTGGCTCGGCGACAGGGAGAAATTCGCGTTCATGGGGGTTCCACTCCAGAAAAAAGCAGAGCGGGGCCGGATTGCGGCCCTTCTCCAGCGTGAGACGGAAAATCGGATTGCCGATGCTGCCGGAAAGCTTCGACCCGTCCGGCAACGGCCGCAGACCGGATGGAGCCGGTTCGACATGCAGACGGAAGGCCGCACTGCTTGCCTCTTCTTCCCCGGCCTGGCGGACAAGAAAGAGTGGACGGCGGGCAGCACGCGCCCTGAGACTGAGCCTGCGGCTTTCGGTCAGGCCGAAATGGGCGGGATTGCCTCGCACTTCGAAAATGACGGCCGAGAAGGCCGCGCTTTCCACCGCGGTCTCCACCAGCCAGAGCGCCTCGTCCAGCTTGCGCGGCGCCGCATGGAAAAACCGCTCCGGGCTCAGCCCGAAATCCCGCAGCCCGGGGACATAGGGACGGCCGGCTTCCAGCGTGCCGACAGCATCGCCGATCCAGAGCAACGGGGAAAGCCTGCCGGCATCCGCCTCCTGGCTCTGCAGCCGCGCGGCGACAGCCAGCGCCAGCCCACTTGCCGCACCGGCATCACGCGACAGAGCGGAGCGGAATTCGGTGATCGCATCGAGCGGCAGGCCGCCTTCCAGCGCCTCGTCAAGACATTCCACCCCGAACGCCAGGGGCGGCAGACTGGGTCTCCGCGGTGCCTTGCCTCCGTCCGCCAGGGCTTCCCGCTCCGCTGCCGCAAGCGCCGGCGCGGGCTTCCCCTCCAATCTGGCGATGGTTTCGCGGAGCGCAAAAAGCCGCTCGCGCGCCAGGGCGTGCTGCGCCATGGCGTTCTCCAATCCGTCTTGTTCCTGTTATGTTCTTATAGATTCCAGAGTGCTAATGAAGAGTCAACGGCCATTTTCTATGAATTTATTCCTGCCTTTGATTCCGCACTCGAAAACCGGCGATAAAGGTTCTATATGGGCCCGCAAAGGAAGGAATATTCATGGCCCGCATAGACCAGAGCGATGATTGGCGGGACCGCCATGCGCCGACGATCAGCACCTTCGAGTCGCTGGCCATGGAGGCCTATAGCCATCTGCCGGATGAATTTCGCAAGCTGACGACCAACCTCACGATCGAGATCGAAGATTTCCCCGATGACGATGTTTTCGAGGACATGGCGCTGGAAACCCCTTTCGATCTGCTCGGCCTTTTCGAGGGCAGGGGCATTTCCGAACGTTTCACGGTGGAAACCGGCGAGATGCCCAACCGCATCCGCCTCTACCGGCGCCCTATCCTCGATTACTGGGCCGAGAATGACGAGACGCTCGGCGACATCATCACCCACGTCCTGATCCACGAGATCGGCCACCATTTCGGGCTGAGCGACGACGATATGGAGCGGATCGAGGCAAGCGCCGAGGAAGCCGCCGAGCGCTGAAACACCGCGTCTCGGGCAGGACGCGTTATTGCTCGGAGAGCTTTATCTCGGGATGGTAATCCTTGCCTTCGACAGTCTTGACGACGGCCTGGCCGCACTGCATCGCGCCGGTTGCCGCATTGAAGGCATAGGTCGGCGATCCCTCCAGCGACCAGCCCTTGTTGAGGGCGGCGGTGACCTTGTGGCAGAAGGAAGCGTCGTCGGGACCGGTCAGGAAGCGGTAAAGTTTCATCAGGCGGGCTTTCTTGCAGAAATCAGGCGAGCTTTATGAACCAGGCTTTCGGCTTGGACAAGATGCAGCCGCTCGATCATCCGCCCGCCTGAATTGATGACGTTCAAGCCATCGGAAGCCGGATCGGCAAAAGCGGATATGATCGCCTCCGCTTCCGCAATCGCTGCCGGGTCCGGGCCGAAATGCCGGTTGGCGGGTTCGATCTGCGTGGGATGGATCAGCATCTTGCCGGCAAAGCCCATTGCCCGGCCCTGCAGGCATTCGGCATCGAAACCCTGCTCGTCCCTGAAATCGTTGAAGACGCTGTCGATCGCATCGAGCCCGTAGGCACTGACCGCCAGGACGACCTGCATCAGCCACGGCACGAGATAGGTTCGTCCCGGCTGCGGCAAGACGCCCGTTTCCTTGCGCAGATCGTTGAGGCCGACGACGAGGCAATCGAGCCGCGAGCCCGGCGTGCGGCCGGCTTCGGCGATCGCCCCGGCATTCAGCACGCCGCGCGGCGTCTCGATCATCGCCCAGATGCGCAGTTCCTCCGGCGCATCCGCATCGGCGAGCAGATCGCCGATGTCGGTGATATCCCGAGGTCCGTCCACCTTGGGCAGGAGAACGGCGTCGGGCAAAAGCGCCTTGACCAGATCCAGGTCCGCCGGCCCGAATTCGGATGACAAAGAATTGATGCGGATGATCCTTTCCTTGCCTGCAAGCGGCGGACCCGCAAAAAAGGCGCGCAGATTTTCCCGCGCTTGCCCCTTCTTCTCGGGCGAGACGGAATCCTCCAGATCGAAAATAACCGCATCGCAATCAAGCGAATGGCTTTTTTCGAGCGCCCGGAGATTGATGGCGGGCACGCTCAGCACCGAGCGGCGCAGATTTAAGGAACGGCGAGGGGGTGTTTGGCTCATCGATCATTAGTGCCAAGCTTCGCCAAGCCCGGCAAGACAACAAAAAGCCATGCTTGCCTTGCAGAGAAGAAAAAGAAGGACCACATTCCTTTCTGTAGAAAGGTACCAAACCCATGCAGAACATTCGCTCCATCTTCCTCATGCTTGCCGGCGCCACCGTTTTCGTGGCCATGCTGCTTCTCACCTTCTCGGTGACGCTTGCCGTCGGCGGCATTCTGACCGTGCTGATGGTCGGCCGCGCACTGTCGCTGAAGATGAAGATGAAGCCCGCTCCGGTGCGCGCCAAGGCAAACAATGGCCAACGCGAAATGCGGATCTGGAACGACGGCCGCGGCACGATCATCGATCTCTAAGCCGCTTACGCGAAAAAACCGACCGACATTGTCGGATCATGCTTCCATGCTACGTCCTTGAAGCAGCCAGGCATCCAGCCGGCGCTTGAAAACGATGGAGGACGAGCATGAATGCGACGGAAAACAATCCTGTCAAGATGCCGCCGGTCAAGAATGGCCTGCTGCCCTATCTGACGGTCGGCGGCGCTGTGAAAGCCGCAGAATTCTACAAGAAAGCTTTCGGCGCCGAAGAAGCCTATATTGTGCCGGTCGACGAGAGCGGCCGGACGATGCATGTGCATCTCTACATCAACGGCAGCTCCCTCATGCTGTCGGATGCCTATCCGGAATACGGCCACCCCTTCAAAGGCCATGAAGGCTTCGCCATCCAGCTGGTTATCGACGATATCGATTTCTGGTGGGATCGCGCCGTCGCTGCCGGCGCCGAAGTCGTCATGCCGGTCGAACTGATGTTCTGGGGCGACCGTTACGGCCAGCTTCGCGACCCGTTCGGCGTGCTCTGGGGCCTGAACGCACCGACCAAATAACCCGGCATATTTAACGGGCAGGCCGCGCGAAACATCGCGTGGCCCCCATTTTTCAAAGATTCTCCTTCATTTCGGCGAAAAACTGGACTAGATGCAAATTCAGGAAAGTAGATTTGCTGAAATGGAGCATGCGTCATGGATAAATTCGTGAAGCTCACGGGCGTTGCAGCGCCCCTGCCGGTCGTGAATATCGACACCGACATGATCATTCCGAAGGATTATCTGAAGACCATCAAGCGCACCGGCCTCGGCACCGGCCTTTTCGCCGAAGCCCGTTATAACGAAGACGGCTCCGAAAATCCGGATTTCGTGCTGAACAAGCCGGCCTACCGCGATGCCAAGATTCTGGTTGCCGGCGACAATTTCGGCTGCGGCTCCTCGCGCGAGCACGCGCCATGGGCGCTGCTCGATTTCGGCATCCGCTGCGTGATCTCCACCAGCTTCGCCGATATTTTCTACAACAACTGTTTCAAGAACGGCATCCTGCCGATCAAGGTCAGCCAGGAAAATCTCGACAAGCTGATGGACGACGCCTCGCGCGGCTCCAACGCCATCCTCACCGTCGACCTTGAGAACCTCGAAATCACCGGCCCCGATGGCGGCTCGATCAAGTTCGATCTCGACGAGTTCAAGCGCCACTGCCTGCTGAACGGTCTCGACGACATCGGCCTGACGCTGGAGAAGGGCAAGGCGATCGACAGCTTCGAAAAGAAGAACGCCGCTTCGCACCCCTGGGCGGCTTAAGCGCTCTCCAATAAATTCTCGATCGAGCCGGGCTTTGCCCGGCTTTTTCTTTGATCTCAGATCAGAGAAACTTTTCTTTCCAGAGCCTCAGCTTTTCGAGCGATACGCCGATGCCGCCGCAGACTTCGATGAGCGGATTGTCGAAGCGGGCAAGCAACCCGGCGTGCACATCGGCAACGGCAAGGGCCGCACCGCAGGCAGGCTCGACCAGAATGCGCTGCGCATCGGCAAATTTCAGGCAGGCGGCAACGGCATCGGCATCGCTGACGACAATGCTTTCGATCGGATGCCGTTTCGGCAGATCGAAGACATGCTGCGCCACCTGCCGCGCGCCGAGCGACGTGGCAATCGAGGTGATGGCGGGCAGGGTGATGCGCTCATTCGCCTTGAGGCTGGCGTTGAGCGAGGCCGCGCCTTCCGTTTCGACGGCGATCACAGGCACATCGGCAAGCCCGTTGCGCTGCAGCCCCTCGACAATGCCGGCAAGCAGGCCGCCGCCGCCGACGCTGGTGACGACGCAGTCGAATTTCGCACCCTTGGCCACCACCTCGTCGATCAGCGTCGCATGACCATCCCACAGCAGCGGATGGTCGAAGGGATGCACATAACTCGCCTTGCGACTCTCTGCGAGTTCGACCGCATGGGCATTGGCCTCGTCGAAAACCGAACCATGAACGAGGACTTTCGCGCCCGTTGCGGCAATCGTCTGGCGCACATCGGCCGCCGTCGTCTCCGGCACGACGATGGTGACCGGCACACCGAGCGCCCGGCCGGCATAGGCCGCGGCAATGCCGGCATTGCCGCCGGATGCGCAGAAGATCTCGCGCGCGCCATTGTCCACCGCGTGCTGGCAAAGCCGGCCGACGCCGCGCAGCTTGAAGCTGCCGGAAGGCTGCAGCGCATCGAGCTTCAGCCACAGCGGTTTGCCGCTGGCGCTGTAGCCAGATGCTGTCTGAACCAAGGGCGTATCGAGATGGAGTGGCGCTGAAGGCATGGGAAACATCCGGGGACATAAAGCTAGGCTGCTGTTCTAATCCGTTTGCGGGCGCAGGAGCAACCATTGCGGCGAAGAGCGAAGCGTACCGATTCACCGCTTCTCTCGCTTGAAATGCCCATTTCCGGGGTCTAAGAAACCGCAACTGTTTTTCCCAGGAGGGTTTCATGACTGTGCGCAATCTTTTCCTGCTGCCGGGCGACGGCATCGGTCCCGAGGCCATGGGCGAGGTCCGCAAGATCATCGCCTATATGAACGAGGCGATGAATGCCGGTTTCGTCACCGACGAAGGCCTTGTCGGCGGCTCCGCCTATGATGCCCATGGCGCGGCAATCTCGGAAGCCGACATGCAGAAGGCGCTTGCCGCCGATGCCGTTCTGTTCGGTGCCGTCGGCGGCCCGAAATGGGATAGCGTGCCTTACGAAGTCCGCCCGGAAGCCGGCCTGCTACGGCTGCGCAAGGATCTGCAGCTGTTTGCGAACCTGCGTCCCGCCATCTGCTATCCGGCCCTTGCCTCGGCCTCGTCGCTGAAGCCGGAACTGGTCGAAGGCCTCGACATTCTGATCATTCGCGAACTGACGGGTGGCGTCTATTTCGGCGAGCCGAAGGAGATCATCGATCTCGGCAACGGCCAGAAGCGCGGCATCGACACCCAGGTCTACGATACCTACGAGATCGAACGCATCGCCGGCGTCGCCTTCGAAATGGCCCGTACGCGCCAGAACCGCGTCTGCTCCATGGAGAAACGCAACGTCATGAAGTCGGGCGTGCTCTGGAACCAGGTGGTGACCGAGACGCACAAGGCGAAATATTCCGACGTCCAGCTCGAACATATGCTGGCTGACGCCGGCGGTATGCAGCTGGTGCGCCAGCCCAAGCAGTTCGACGTCATCGTCACCGACAATCTCTTCGGCGATATGCTCTCCGACGTCGCCGCCATGCTGACCGGCTCGCTCGGCATGCTGCCGTCGGCCTCGCTCGGCGCGCCTGATGGCAAGACCGGCAAGCGCAAGGCGCTCTACGAACCGGTGCACGGCTCGGCCCCCGATATTGCCGGCAAGGGCATCGCCAATCCGATCGCCATGATCGCCTCCTTCGCCATGTGCCTGCGTTACTCCTTCAATCTGGTGAAGGAAGCCGACGACCTGGAAAAGGCGATTGCCAACGTGCTCGACAAGGGCATCCGCACCGGCGACATCATGGCCGATGGCTGCAAGCAGGTCGGCACCGTCGAGATGGGCGATGCGATCCTCACCGAGTTCAAGGCGCTTTCCGCCTGATATATTTCACGTGAAACAGTTCAGCCCTTCGCATCACGCATGCGGAGGGCTTTTTCGTGAAAGCGGAGATGCCTGAACGGTGGTCGGTCGAATTCTCCGAAACGGACTATTCTCAGCCACAATCTCGTGTATTTTTGCGCCGAATTCTAAACTGGCAAATTCGAACGGACGACGGAATGCGGGCATTTTGGGCTTCCCTGGACAGGCGCTGGCGCCGGAGCGGTGTCGGCATGCCACCTTTGCGCTGGCAGGCCAGCCTCTTCATCACGCTCAATGCCGTCATCCTTTCCATGCTGCTCTTCGATGCGCCGATCGGCGCCAGCGAGCCTTCCGCGCCGGTGAAGCAGCTCGGCGAAATGCTGACCGGTTTCGGCGATTCCGCTTGGCTGATCTACACCAGCATCCTGCTCTTCTTTCAGGGCAGGGCAGGCTACAGACTGTTGAAGACGGCGCGCTCCAAGGCGCAGGCGCTCTATGTCAGCTGGATCGGCGCTTACCTCTTCACCACGGTGGTCTTCTCCGGGCTTCTCGCCAATCTGCTGAAGCGGGCGATCGGCAGGGCGCGCCCTGATCACTTCCAGGATTACGGCATCTTTTCCTTCACACCCTTTTCGGGCCACGCCGCTTTCGAAAGCTTTCCGTCGGGCCATTCCACCACGGTCGGCGCCTTCTTCGCCGCCTTTGCGCTTCTCTTCCCGCGCTATCGCGTTGCCTTCATTGCCTGTGCCATCTGGCTCGGCATGACGCGTGTCATGGTCGGCGCCCACTATCCGAGCGATGTCATCGCCGGCCTTGCCTTCGGCGCCTGGTTCTCGCTGCTGACGGCGATCGTCTATGCCCGCTGCGGCCTGCTCTTCAAACTGGCGCCGGACGGCTGGCCGCTCGCCAAGCGCCTGTTTCCGGACATGGAAAAGCCCGGCGCCTTGTAAGCGCCGGGCCGTTTTCTCAAGCTTCTCACGTTCGACCGTGTAATCAATCCATTGCGTTGATATCTCTGTTCTTCGTTTCCGGCAGGAAGATCAGGCCGATCACCAGCGTGATCGCCGCAAAGACGATCGGATACCAGAGACCGTAATAGATATCGCCGGCGGCGGCGCTCATCGCGAAGGCCGTGGCCGGCAGCAGGCCGCCGAACCAGCCGTTGCCGATGTGATAGGGCAGCGACATGCCGGTATAGCGGATGCGGGTCGGGAAGAGCTCGACCAGAAGTGCGGCGATCGGGCCATAGACCATCGTCACATAGAGGACGAGGACGAACAGGATGGCGATCGTGCCGACCCAGTTGACACGAGCGGGATCGGCCACCATGGCGAAGCTGCCGCCATTGGCGATGTTGTAAACCGCCATATCGGTGACGCCATTGGCCTCATCCGTCGTCAGCAGCTTGGTCTCGACCAGCTTGGCCGCCGGCACGGTTTCCTTCTCGCCGGCACGCACGGTATCGGCATTGAGTGCCAGTTCCGGATTGGCTGCGATGAAAGCATCGAGCTTGGAATCCGGCACCTTGGCGGCGCCGCGCTTCAGCGGATAGCCGGCATCGTGGAGCGCGATGTTGACGCCCTTTTCGAAGGCGGCGGTCATGCCCTTAGCCTTGTCGCCGGCGGCAACGACGTCGAAGCTCGGGATCGTCTCGTTGCCGACCTTCACCGTTGCCGGCTGACCGGCGGGACCGGGCACGACATCATAGGGCACCGAGTTCTTCGTCAGGAACGCCGTCGCCACGTCGCAGGAGCTGGTGAACTTCGACGTGCCGGTCGGATTGAACTGGAATTTGCAATCCGCCGGATCGGCCGTCACCGTCGCGCGGATCGAGGCCTGAGCTTCGGCGAGCGCCGGGTTCGCTGTCCATGTCATCGCCTTGAACAGCGGATTATAGGTTACCGCCGCGATGAGAAGGCCCGCCATGATGATCGGCTTGCGGCCGATCTTGTCGGAAAGACCACCGAAGATGACGAAGAATGGCGTGCCGAGGAAGAGCGCGATAGCGACCATGACATTGGCCGAGAAAAGATCGACCTTCAGCACGTTCTGCAGGAAGAACAGCGCATAGAACTGGCCGCCGTACCAGACGACCGCCTGGCCCATGGTGGCGCCGAGAAGCGCGATGAGCGCGATCTTGGCGTTCTTCCATTGCCCGAAGGCTTCGGTCAGCGGCGCCTTGGAGCCCTTGCCTTCCGCCTTCATGCGCTGGAATGCAGGCGATTCGTTCATCTTCAGACGGATCCAGACGGAAATACCGAGCAGGACGACCGAGACCAGGAACGGAATGCGCCAGCCCCAGGCGGCGAATTGAACCGGACCCATGAGAGACTGAACCACGATGATGACGATCAGCGACAGGAACAGGCCGAGCGTCGCCGTCGTCTGGATCCATGAGGTGAAATAGCCGCGGCGCCCGTTCGGCGCATGTTCGGCGACATAGGTTGCCGCACCGCCATATTCACCGCCGAGCGCTAGGCCCTGGAGCAGGCGCAGCGCGATCAGGATGATCGGCGCGGCGATGCCGATGGTGGCGGCACCCGGCAGGATACCGACCAGGAAGGTCGAGAAACCCATGATCAGGATCGTTATCAGGAAGGTGTATTTGCGGCCAACGAGATCGCCGAGACGGCCGAACACCAAGGCGCCGAAGGGGCGCACCAGGAAGCCGGCGGCAAAGGCGAGCAGCGTGAAGATGTTGCGCGTCGCCTCGGGATATTGGGTGAAATAGGTCGCGCCGATATAGGTGGCGAGCGAACCGTAGAGATAGAAATCATACCATTCGAAAACGGTGCCGAGCGAAGAGGCGAAGATCACCTTCTTCTCTTCGCCGGTCATCGGACCGGCCTTCGCGCCGTCGATGCTTGCGACATTTGCCATTGTCTGTCCTCCACAGAGTGATGAGCAACGCGCGCGACCTACTCTCCTCAAAGCAGACCCCTGGCCGCGACACGCCTGACGAGAGTGTGCCAGAAACGCCAAGTCAAAAAGAGAGATGCTTTGGGATTATGACTTTAGTCTAATGGCAACGTGCTTTGCAGGCAGCGGAGTCGGCCGGCCGTGGCTAAGCTCTCAGCGCCTGCGCCGGCGATTGCCGGTAGGCGAGCACCGCCGGCAATGCGGCCAGGACGGCGGCAAAGGCGAGCAGCACCACCGCAAGCCCGGCGTCTTCACGGGCGAAGCCAACCGGCATGGCGATCCCGCTCGTCTGAGAGAACATGCCGGATAAGGTCAGCGCCGCAGCATAGCCGAAGGTGAATCCGAGCCCGATGCCGGCGGCCACCAGGAAGAAGAATTCCAGCCAGACAATGCCGAAAATCGCGCCGCGCGGGGCGCCGAAAGCCCGGAGCGCGCCGATCTGGCGGCGGCGTTGGCCGATATGGATGACCGTGACCAGGACCAGCGAGGCGGCGACGAGCACTTGCGCGCCGGCGGCGACCGCAACGAGGATCTGCTTGGCGTCGCCGAGCGTGGCGTAAAGATCGGTCAGCACCTCGCCGGGAAAGACGGCGACGGTATTGCCGCTGCGATAGTCCTGCCGCAGCTTGTAGGCGTCGGCGATCGTCTTCGGCTTGACGAGGATGGCGGGAAGCCCGGGCGCATCCGCAGCCCAGTTTTCGTCGAGGGCGGCATCCGGGTCGATTTCTCCATGATGCTCGTGCGCATCATGACCGGCGCCTTCATGCGCGTGATCGTGTCCTGCCTCCTCGGCACTTTCATGCGCGTCTGCCCCCAGGCCATGGATATGCCAGACAGCCTGGATCGGAACGAGAATGGCCCGATCCCAGGCAGTCCCCGTCGGCCGCAGGCGGCCGGCGACGTGATAGACGAGTTCGGTATGAGTCTCGCCGCCTTCTTCCGCTTGGCCATGCATCGGCTTGATCTCGGCCCCGAGCGGCAGCTTGACCGCGGAGCCGATCACCGCCTCTCCCTCGCGGGCGAAAACCTTGCCCTCGGCAAAGCCGCCGGACAGGTTCTCCACCAGCGTCACCGTCGTCCCGACGATCGGATAGCCGGAGAAGGAATCGCCGAAGCCGATCGGGGCTGCCCAGTCGACACGTCGATCGGCGGCAAGCCTGCCCAAGACCTCACCCGGCATCAGCGGCAAAGGCGAAGGCTGCAGGAAGACGGAGGACAGCACGAGCTGCGTCTCGCTGCCGCCGGCGCCGATGACGAGATCGAACTTGTCGGCGGCGCGCGCGCTGCCGAGACGAAGCGCCCGCTCCTGCAGCACAACGCAAACGCCGAGCGCGGTCGCCAGCGCCACCAGCAGCACGACCACCAGCGACCCCGCCCAGAGGCGGCGAAGATCGGCAAGGATGAAGCGGATCATGCAGCCTCTCCCGCCGCTGCCGCGGAATCGCCGCTGATCCGGCCGGAGCCGAAGGTAATGCGCCGATCGAGGCGGCCGGCCAGGCGTTGGTCGTGTGAAACGACGATCAGCGTGCTGCCTTCGGCAATGGCGAGATCGAGGATAAGATCGCCGACGGCCTCACCGCTTTCGGCATCGAGGCTCGCCGTCGGCTCGTCGGCGATGATGACGCCGGGCTTGCGCAGCAGCGCCCGGCCGATCGCCACGCGCTGCATCTCGCCGCGCGACATGGTTTCGATCTTCTGGCCGGGGCGGGAAAGACCGACTGTGCTCAAAAGCGCATGCGCCCGCTCGATGACATCAGCCGTGGCCGCACCCGCAAGCCGCGCCGGCAGAAGCACGTTCTCCAGCGCCGATAGGCCGGGGAAGAGATGAAATTCCTGCATGACCAGGCCGATATTGGCGGCACGGAACCGGTCGCGGCGGCTTTCCGAAAAGCCCGCAATATCCTCGCCGTTCCAACGGATGCGGCCCTGCCGCGTCCGTTCCAGCCCGGCGACGATATTAACGAAGGTGCTCTTGCCGGAGCCGGACGCGCCTGTAATGGCGACCCTGCTGCCGGCATCGATCGACAGGCTAGTGATTGCCAGCGCCGGCGAGGACAGGCCGAGGAAGGTGACGTCAAGGTTTTCGATATGAAGAGCGAGCATATCGGTTCAGGCCGCGGAATATTCGGCCTGGCGGATACGCAGCAGGCTGACGAAGCCGGTATCCGGGTCCGTCCAGGAACCATATTCCAGCATGCCGCGCACTTCGATCGTCTGGCGCGGCTGCACGAAGGTCTGTTTCTCCGAGAGATAGACGACGACGATATTGTCAGGCCAGTCCGCATCCGAGGAGCAGAAGGGGCAGAGCGACATCGGCACCTCGGTGAGCACGAAGAACTGCGCCTCGGCCTTCAGCGGCGGCGCCATGAAGCCCTTCATGCTGATGTCCTGGCCCGCGAGCTGCTTCACCTTGTCGGAGAATTCGAGGCCGAGCACGCCGAACTTGCCGTAGAGCTCGTCAAAGGAGAGCGAAGCATCGCCGGCGCGAACGGTGGAAGCGGTAAAGGGAAGCGCAACGGCGGCGCCGATCAGCCCGCGGCGGCTGAGATGCAGCGAAGAGAATATGTCCATGGCGACCTCCAGGAAACAAATCCCGGCCGCTGAACGGCCGGGACCATGATCAACGAAAGAGGCAAGGCCGGCAAGCGGCCTTGCGGGATCGGCCAGAGCATGATGCCGAAAAGTGTGAGCGGTTTTCGGCATCATGCTCTATTTCTTTGATCGCGATGCGGATTCAGATTTTAGGCCGATCCGGCCTAAAATCATCCGCGTCGAGAGATCAGTTCGTCTGCTTGGCGCCGAGCGCGAAGGTGTCGGCGAGCACGCGATAGACGTCGCTCTGTTCCATGTAGCCATGGAATTCTTCCGAACCCGGACCAGCCGACTGCAGGACGACGTCGTCGACCGCATGGACGCCGCTCTCGCTGCTCTTCGGAAGATTGCCCTGAACGAAGACGGCGCCCGGAACATCCTTGTACTGCTCGTTGGCGACATATTCCTTCTTTTCGTTCTGGACAGCCGGAACGAACGGGCCGTCGAGCTTCGGACGGAAGGTCTCGTAGTGGTCGGGGCCGTTATTGGCGCTGAGGAACAGGCGGCGGCTGACGTCGACCTTGTCGGGATAACCGTCGCCGTTTTCGTCCTTGTAGTTCGGGAAGCCGGCTTCCGCATAGGTGCCGACCTTTTCGCGCATTTCCGTGCCCGGCTTCTCGTCATCGACGGTGCCGATGATCGAAACGCCGTGGGTGTGGTCGCCGGTGACGACGATCAGCGTGTCGGGATGGGCCTTCTGGAATTCGCGCGCAACGCCGATTGCCTGGTCGAATTCGATGGTTTCGAAGACGGCGCGATCCCAATCGAGCGGATGCGACATCTTGTCGATCGAGGAACCTTCGACCATCAGGAAGAAACCATCAGGATTCTTCGAGAGCCGGTCGAGTGCGACCTTGGTCATGGCGACGAGACCCGGCTGGTTCGGGAACTTGTCGACGGTGCCCTTCTTCAGGAACTCGCGATCGAGCGTGACATCCATATTGCCGGTGTGGAAGAGACCGAGGAGATTGCCTTCGGCCGATGCATTGGCGGCGAGCTCGTTCTTGTCGGTCGCAAGCTTGTAGCCGGCATCCTGGAACAGCTTGATGTAATCCTGGTTGTCCTTGCGCTTGGAACCGGCGACTTCCTTGCCGAGGAAATAGGCCGAGCCGCCGCCGAGCAGGACTTCCGGCTTGACCTCGAGCAGCATGCCGACAATGTCGGCCTTGTCGTTGCGGTTGCGGGTATGGGAAACGACGGCAGCCGGCGTCGCGTCCTCGACTTCAGCCGTCGCGACGATGCCGATCGACTTCTTGGTCGTGCGGCGAACGGCTTCTGCAATGGTTTCGACGCGCGGGTCATCAAGCGAGGCCGGGGTGCGGTCCGCGTAGACGCCGAGCGCGTTGACGGCGGTCTTGTGGCCGGTCATGTAGGCCGACATGGTGTTGGCCGAGTCCGTGGCAACGGCATTCGTCGACGAGGTGCCGATGAAAGCCAAGCGATCGAGATCGTCCATGTTCAGGCGGCCGTTCGCCTTACCTTCGCTCATGCCCTTCGACATGATGCGGGCAGCGGTGCGATGGGCGACGGAAAGGCCGTCGCCGAGCAGGAAGATGATGTTCTTGGCCTTCGGCTGAGCCGCGGTTTCGTAAACGTTCCAGGTGACGGACTTCGTTTCGTCGCCGGCAGCGACTTCGATCTTGTAATCGCCCGGAGTGGAAATCTTCAGGCCGCGCAGCAGCAGAGCGGAGCCGAGAGCCTTGTCATCCTTGCCCTTTTCCAGCTCGACGAACCGCGCCTCGCCGCCGAGGACGGTCTTGTAGTCCTGGCCGTTGACGGTGATCTTCACGTCTTCGGGCTTGACCTGCTTGTTGAGTTCGACCTTGAAATCGAACGGCGAACCGGCAAGAATCGTCGCGCGATCGAGCGGATAGACCGTCGTCGCCTGAGCGGCGCCCGCAAGGATGGTGGTGGCCGCAAAGGCGGCAAGAAGCGTACGCATGGAAAACCCCCGTTTTCGTTGCAGACATTGATAACGTGGCCGGGATACCTCCCGAGGATGACAGCGGCATGACAAAACGTCGCAGCATCGAGCCGCCGCTTTCGCGTCCTGCTTCAAGCGCAAAAACCTTGACTCCTGTGGAAAACCTTCTAAGAGCAACAGCGGAAAAGGAATCTCCATGGTTCGCGACGAACACGCCATTGCTGACCGCAATGACCGGGCACGGGTTGCCGGGGTGGACATTGCCGTTCCGGTTTCTGCCAAAACCAAGGCCAAAACGACGACGAAAACCGTCTGACGTCTCTGGCCTGCCGCTCTCTCCCCGGCTCGGCTGGGGACAGGAAGACGCGATCCGTCGCGCCTTTCCCCTCACCGGACAAGAGGAGAGAAGAGAAAGAGAGCTTGAGAAATGGGTTTCAAAGTAGCAATTGCGGGAGCGACCGGAAATGTTGGCCGGGAGATGCTCAACATCCTCTCCGAACGCGGCTTCCCCGCCGATGAGGTCGTGGCGCTCGCCTCCGCGCGTTCGCAGGGCACCGAGGTTTCCTATGGTGACCGGACGCTGAAGGTCTCCAACCTGGAGAATTACGATTTCTCCGACACCGATATCTGCCTGATGTCGGCCGGCGGCGAGATCTCCAAGAAGTTCTCGCCGAAGATCGGCCAGCAGGGCTGCATCGTCATCGACAATTCGTCGGCCTGGCGTTACGACGCCGACGTGCCGCTGATCGTGCCGGAAGTGAACCCGGATGCCATCAGCCAGTTCACCAAGCGCAACATCATCGCCAATCCGAATTGCTCGACCGCCCAGCTGGTGGTGGCGCTGAAGCCGCTGCACGACTTCGCCAAGATCAAGCGTGTCGTCATCTCGACCTATCAGTCGGTCTCCGGCGCCGGCAAGGACGGCATGGACGAGCTCTTCAATCAGACGCGCGCCGTCTTCGTCGCCGATCCGATCGAGAACAAGAAGTTCACCAAGCGTATCGCCTTCAACGTCATCCCGCACATCGACGTCTTCATGGAAGACGGCTACACCAAGGAAGAGTGGAAGGTGCTGGCCGAGACGAAGAAGATGCTCGACCCGAAGATCAAGGTGACCTGCACGGCGGTGCGCGTGCCTGTATTCATCGGTCATTCGGAATCGGTCAACATCGAGTTCGAAAACGAGATCACCGCCGACCAGGCCCGCGACATCCTGCGCGATGCACCGGGCTGCCTCGTCATCGACAAGCGTGAGAACGGCGGCTACATCACGCCGTATGAATCCGCCGGCGAGGACGCGACCTACATCTCGCGCATCCGGGAAGATGCGACGGTCGAAAACGGCCTCAACATCTGGGTGGTCTCCGACAATCTGCGCAAGGGCGCGGCATTGAACGCCATTCAGATCGCCGAGCTGCTCGTCAATCGCGGCCTTGTCAAGCCGCGCAAGCAGGCCGCCTGATACCATTTGTAAACCATGATATGCTAAAGCCCTGCTCGTTGAGCGGGGCTTTTCCGGGCGAATACAACTGTATAAGCGCTCGCTAAAAGGTGATCGTGACAAAATCGCGAGTGGCTGGCATTCTTTTGCCCGCCTCAAAGCTATGCAGATCGAGAGTGGGGTTTCTCAATGCGCATGACAAAGTTATTTCTGGCGGCCGCTGCGGCAATGGGCGTTCTCCATGCGGTACCGGCGTTCGCGCAAGGACCGCAATGTGGCAACACCAGCGCCGGTTTCGACGCCTGGGTCGCCGATTTCAAACAGACGGCAGCAGCCAACGGCGTCAGCCAGTCGGTGCTCAGCCGCGCCTTCGCCAACGTCAATTACAACAAACCGACGATCGCCGCCGACCGCGGCCAGAAGAGCTTCAAACTCTCCTTCGACGCGTTCATGCAGAAGCGCGGCGGCGCCACCGTCATCTCCCGCGGCCGCAGCATGAAGGCCGCCAACCAGGCGCTGTTTGCCTCGATCGAGCGCCGTTTCGGCGTTCCGGCCGGCCCGCTGATCGCCATCTGGGGCATGGAGACCGGTTTTGGCAGCTATATGGGCAACCAGCATACGCTGTCGGCCGTTTCGACGCTCGCCTATGACTGCCGACGTTCGGACTATTTCACTGACCAGCTTTATGCCGCGCTCCAGCTCGTCTCCGAGGGGTATCTGAGCCCGCAGGCCAAGGGTGCCGCCCATGGTGAAATCGGCCAGACGCAGTTTCTGCCGCGCAATGTCGTGCGCTTCGGCGCCGACGGCGACGGCGACGGCCGCGTCGACATGGTCGGTTCCCGCGCCGATGCGCTGGCCTCGACCGCGAATTTCCTCAAGGGCCATGGCTGGCGCGCCGGCGCCGGCTATCAGCCGGGAGAGCCGAACTTCGTCGCTATCCAGGGCTGGAACGCCGCCAGCGTCTATCAGCAGGCGATTGCCTATATCGGCCAGCAGATCGACGGCAAATAGGCCTTCATCGACAGCGATACCCGAAAACGCCGCTGCGACATGCGGCGTTTTTCATATGCGGGAATCGAAACCGCCGCCGGACGCTGTCTTGCGGCGCTCCTCCTGCGCCGGCACGATCGGCCCCGAAACGACGCAGTTGCGGCCGGAGGCCTTGGCAGCGTAGAGCGCCAGATCGGCGCGTTTGACCAGATCTTCGAAGTTCCGGTTGGCCGCGTCATTTGCCCGGCCGGCGCATCCGAAACTCGCCGTCACCTTGAGGATATCGCCGCTCTCCAAGGGGATTTCCGCCGCCTCGATCGCCAGCCGCACGCGCTCGGCAACGATTGCCGCATCGTCGGGGGTCGAATCCGGCAACAGCGCCAGGAACTCCTCGCCGCCATGGCGCACCAAGAGATCGAAGGAACGGAAATTCGCACGCGCGACCCCCGCGACATGCCGGAGCACCGCATCGCCGGCATCATGGCCGTTGACATCGTTGATCCTCTTGAAATGATCGAGATCGAAGAGCACGACGGAAATCCAGCGTGATCCGTGCTCGGCCTGGGTGAGAAGGGCCGAAGCGGCGAACTCGAAGCCGCGCCTGTTGTAAAGACCGGTCAGGAGATCGGTCTGGGCCGCGTTGCGCAACTCGCCGACCAGCGTCTCCCGGTCCCGCGCCAGCCGGTCGATCAGGCGCAGGCCCCTTGCCGCCAGCAGCATCACCAATGTCGCGAGAATGAGCAGCCCGGCGCACAGCGCCAGGATCCGCGTCAAATGCAAATGCGAGCGCGTCGAAAAATTTTCGCCGGTCTCGTGAATATCGCTCGCCGCCTCGATCATCTTCTGCTGCAGGAAAGCCATGCGTTCGCTCTGCGCAGCCGCCCAGGCCTCGCGCACCACGCCCTTCGGCCGCGATCCGGCGAGGATGGCATCGGTGATCGCATTCGCCTTCACCTGGTCGCGGCGAGCGAGATAGGCGACGATATCGCGCACGATCGGCGCCGCCGAATGAAAGACCATGTGATCCATGCCCTCGCCGAGCATGACCTTGCCCTGGATGAACAGCTCCACCGGAAATCTGGCGGAAGCGCCATGATCGAGATATCGGGTGCCGACACCGGTAATCAGCCTTTCGCCGTAATAGGCCAGCATGATGCCCATCAGTTGATTGGATTTTTCGAGCAGCACCGGATCGCTGATCAGGGGTGACAGCGCATCGACGACGGCAAGCTGCTTGAGAGCTGCATACCAGTAGATCGACCCGGGATCGCTGCCGAGATAGCGGCCCTGGTCAACGGCGCTGCGCGCGGCGACGATCCGGCTGTAGGCAAGGCTGAGAATCGACAATTCTTCTGCAAGCCCTTCGTCGAGCGTATCGCGGGAGGGCAGGCTGGCATAGAAGGCAAGGCGCTCGTCATCGAGCGTTGCCCGGCTTCGCTGCATGTCGGCGGCCGTCTTGCTGCTGGGACGCGCGAGATAGAGGCGCGTGGCGCCGATCTCACTCAGGATCTCCGTTGCGGCGATGGAGCCGCCGCGGGCGAGCACATCGGCGAACTGCCGGTCTTTCTCGAGATCCCTGTACTGCTTGACCGAAGCCCGTATGACGACGACCCCTTCAATGAGCATGAAGACGAAGGGCAGCATGATGGCGGCCAGGATAACCCTTTTGATGGTCTCGAACTTCATCGCCAATCGCCACGGTGATCAAAACGTCGGTCGTGCGCGACCAATTGACCGCAATCTTAGCAGCAATTCTTAATAAACTGATAAAGCGGTAGATCCCTAGATTTCGGGACGAATGAAGTCGCGTGTCTCGGCATCCATCACCCAGAGCTCGCCGGTCGAAATATCGAACCAGGCGCCATGAAGATGCATTTTTCCCGCTTCCTCGAGCGCCTTGATGTCGGGAAAACTTCTGAGATTGTCGATCGAATTGCGGATCGACACACGCTCCAGCGCCGTCTGCCGCTCGGCCGCCGTCATCACGTCATTGCTCTGGATCTGCTCGGCGGCGGGCTTGACCAGCGACATCCAGCGGCCGATGAAATCGCCCGGCGACAGCGGCTCGGCATTCGGATCGAGCGCTGCGCGGATGCCGCCGCAGCGGCCATGGCCCATCACGACGATATCCGAGACCTTCAGCGCCTGCACCGCAAATTCGAGCGCGGCCGATGTCGAATGAAAATGACCGTCCGGCTCGTAGGGCGGCACCATGTTGGCGACGTTGCGGATGACGAAGAGCTCACCCGGGCCGGCATCGAAGATCAGCTCCGGCGCCGCACGGGAGTCCGAACAGGCAATGACAAGCGTGTTGGGACTCTGACCGTTCTCGGCAAGCAGCCGATACCTGTCGCGGGCGTCGGCATAACGCCCGTTCATGAAGTTGCGATAACCGTCCAGAAGGGAATTTGGAAAACGCTGCATGTTTCTGGATTAGCGCGCGCAGAAGACAAGATCAACTGCTGCACTGCAAAATGAATGCATTGGCGGATGCGTCATTTTTTCCGCCGCTGCGCCGGGTGCACGAGCCGGCGCATCTGCACCATCGCCATCGGCGTCGAAAGGCTGGAAGCATCGCTCGCCAGCATCAGCTCGTTGCTGCCGCGCTTGACGGCACGCGCCAGCACTTCGAAAACGCTCGCCGTGGCAAGCTGCAGCGCCTTTTCGTCCTCGAGGCCGGAAAGCAGGCGCGACAGGAAGACGGCCGCCAGCAGGTCGCCGAGACCATTCGGCGGGTTTTCGACGACGCGGTGTTCGGCAAGAAGCGCGTGGCGGCCGGAAAGATAGAGATTGCCGGTACCGCCCGCCATCATCGGCACGGCAGAGGTGACGAGCATGCGCGACGGCCCGAGCGCCAGCGCCGCCTCCATGATCGCGCTGTTGTCTTCGAGCGCCGCCCCGGAAAGCCATGCAAGTTCATAGCGGTTCGGCGTCGCGAGCGAGGCGAGCGGGATGAGATGATCGCGAATGGCCTCGGCGGTCGCTTCCGGCACGTAGAGCCCGCCGAGATCGCCCATCACGGGATCGCAGACATAGAGCAGCTCCGGATTATCCTGCCTGAGCGCCGCGATCAGCCGGGCGAGGGAGCGCGCTTGGGCAGCATTGCCGAAATAGCCCGACAGCACCGCCTTGACCTCACCGATCCAGGGCGCCCGGATCAGATCGTCGATCGCCGCGTCGAAATCCGCTTCCGCAAACGTCAGCCGCGTCGAGCGGCCGTGGCCGGGATGCCAGGGCAGCACGATGGTCGGCAGCGCCCAGACCGGATGACCGAGCGTCTCCAGTGCAAACACGGCCGCCCGATTGCCGACCGAGCCGCGCACCACATGACTGGAGATGACGATAACTGCGCCCGCTGCATTTTCCGACATGATATCAAGGTCCGAATGACGATGGCGTTTGATGATCTTTTTGACGCCACGCTGTCAACCATTCTTCATCTGAGCATGGAAATGTGTGTGAAACGAAAAATCGAAAAGAGGCCTTTCCGTTCGTTTTAGCCACGAAAGCGGAAAAATCTCTGACCATTTCCCATTTTCTGGGTCAAAAAAGCATCAAAACGATCCCTCAAGGCCGCATTTTAGAGATTTTTTCGCGAAATCTTCTGCTAGCTTGCAGAAAACCAGTCCATTGGGGAGGCGATTCATGGCTGCCAGAAACAATCCGAAACGGGAAAAACAGATCGAAAGCGCGCGCAAGGTCGCCAAGGCGACGGGCGAGGCGCATCTCGATCCGGAAATTCTCTTCGGACGGGCCAGCAATGACGATCTCGAACTCTATACGCCGGAGATGCTGGCGCTCTCCGCCGTGCATTCGGCAAAGGAACTCGCCGCCTGGAACGGCAAGGCGCCGCGCGTCAGCATCGACACCATTGCCGATGTGACCCCTGACGGCATTGCCGTTTCGGTGCTTTCGGTCACCGACCGGAACATGCCTTTCCTGTTTGAGTCGGTCATGGGTGAAGTGACGAGCACCTATCGCGACCTGTTCATGGCCGTGCATCCCATCCTGGTCATGGAGAAGGGCAAGGCGCCTGCACTCTATTCCGCCGATCACCCGAGCGACCCGGCCAGCCGCGTCAGCCATATCCAGCTCCATATCGCACCGCTCAATTCCGCCCAGGCCGCAGATCTCGTCAAACGCCTCGAAACCGTGCTCGAACAGGTCCGTCTGTCGGTCTCCGACTGGAAGCCGATGCTTTCCAAGATCGACGGCGTGATCGCCGAGCTTTCAGCCAATGGCGCCAGCCGGAAGAAGGCCGATCGCGATGAAGCCGTCGCCTTCCTGACATGGCTGCGGGACGAGAATTTCACCTTCCTCGGGATGCGTGAATATGTCTATTCCGGCAAGGGCGCCGACGCCAAGGTTGAGCGAGACAAGGGTGCGGGTCTCGGCATGCTCTCCAACCCTGATGTTCTGGTGCTGCGCACCGGCAAGGACGCCGTGACGACGACGCCTGAAATTCTTGCCTTCCTCGACGGCCCCGACTTCCTGATCGTCACCAAGGCGAACGTGAAATCGATCGTCCATCGCCGCGCCTATATGGACTATGTCGGCGTCAAGCGTTTCGACGCCGAGGGCAATGTCACCGGCGAGCTGCGCATCGTCGGGCTTTTCACCTCGACGGCCTATACGTCGCTCGCCTCTGAAATCCCGCTGCTGCGTTCCAAGATCGAGAAGGTGAAGGAGCATTTCGGCTTCGACCCGATGAGCCATTCCGGCCGCATGCTCGACAACACGCTGGAATCCTATCCGCGCGACGACCTTTTCCAGATCGACACCACGCTGCTTGCGAGTTTCGCCGAGCAGATCAATGACCTCGCCGACCGTCCGCGCGTGCGCGTCCTGCCGCGCATCGACCATTTCGACCGCTTCGTCTCGGTGATCGTCTACGTGCCGCGCGAGGAATACGACTCGATCGTCCGCGAACGGATCGGCACCTATCTGAAGACTGTCTACGACGGTCGTGTCTCCGCCTATTACCCGGCCTTCCCGGAAGGCGGCGTGGCGCGCGTGCATTTCATCATCGGCCGCTCCGGCGGCAAGACGCCGCGCATTCCGCAGGCAAAGCTCGAACAGGTGATCCGCGAGATCACCGCCCGTTGGGACGATCGTTTCGAGGCGCTGGCCGGACCCAAGGCGCCGAAAATCTCGGTCGACCAGGCCTTCCAGGATTCCTTCACGCCTGAAGAAACCGTGGCCGACCTCGCCGATATCGTCGCCTGCGCCGCCGGCGAGCCGCTTCGCATCCAGTTCTACCATCGCCAGGAAGATGAGGGCCGGACCCTCTCGCTGAAGATCTTCCACGCCGGCGGTCAGCTGGCGCTGTCGCGCCGCGTGCCGCTGCTTGAGAATCTCGGCTTCAATGTCGTCAGCGAACGCACCTTCGACATCGACGTACCGGCCGCGGACGGAGAAACGAAACTCGTCGTGCTGCACGATATGGAGCTCGAGGCCCGCAACGGCGGCGACATCGATCTGCAGCGTTACGGCGCCGCCCTCGAGGAAGCCTTCGTCGCCGCCTTCGCCGGCACGATCGACAATGACAGCTTCAACCGGCTGATCCTCTCGGCCGGGCTCTCGGCGCGCGAGACGAACGTGCTACGCGCCTATGCCCGTTATCTCCGCCAGGCCGGCATCGCCTATTCGCAGGATTATATCGCCACCACGCTCGACAAATATCCCGGTGTCGCCGCCGCCATCTTCCGGCTGTTCCACGACACGCTCGATACCAGGCTTTCCGAAAAAGTCCGTGTCAAGAAGCTTGCCGAGCTGCACCAGGCGATCGAGACCGAGCTTGCCGAGGTGCCGAGCCTCGACGATGACCGCATCCTGCGCCGCTACGTCAATATCGTCGATGCGACGCTGCGCACCAATTATTTCCAGAGGAACCCGGATGGCTCACCGAAGCCGATGCTGGCTTTCAAGCTCGATCCGCACCTGGTCGACGGACTGCCGCAGCCCAAACCCTTCCGCGAGATGTTCGTCTATGGCGTCGAAGTCGAAGGCGTGCACCTGCGCTTCGGCAAGGTGGCGCGCGGAGGACTGCGCTGGTCGGATCGCGCCGAGGATTACCGCACCGAGGTGCTCGGCCTCGTCAAGGCCCAGCAGGTGAAGAATGCCGTCATCGTGCCGGTCGGCGCCAAGGGCGGTTTCTATCCGAAGAAGCTCCCCGTCGGCGGCAGCCGCGACGAGATCTTCAATGCCGGCCGCGAGGCCTACAAGACCTATATCCGCACGCTGCTGTCGATCACAGACAATATATCGGGCGCCGAGATCGTGCCGCCGAAGGATACGGTCCGGCTCGACGGTGACGATCCCTATTTCGTCGTCGCCGCCGACAAGGGTACGGCAACCTTCTCCGACACCGCCAATGCGCTGGCGCAGGAAGCCGGTTTCTGGCTGGACGACGCCTTCGCCTCCGGCGGCTCGGCCGGTTACGACCACAAGAAGATGGGCATCACCGCCCGCGGCGCCTGGGAAACCGTCAAACGCCATTTCCGTGAAATGGACATCGACATCCAGACGACGCCCTTCACCGTTGCCGGCGTCGGCGACATGTCGGGCGACGTCTTCGGCAACGGCATGCTGCTCTCTCCAAAGATCCGGCTGATAGCAGCCTTCGATCACCGCGATATCGTCATCGATCCCGATCCCGATATGGAAAAGACGCTGGCCGAGCGCCAGCGGCTCTTCGACCTGCCGCGCTCGAGCTGGCAGGATTTCGACAAAAGCGTGCTCTCCAAGGGCGCGATGATCATTTCCCGTGCGATGAAATCGGTCACGCTGACACCGGAAGCGGTTGCCGCGATCGGCATTGACAAATCAGTCGCCACGCCCTTCGAGATCATCACGGCGATCCTGAAGAGCCCGGTCGACCTGCTCTGGTTCGGCGGCATCGGCACCTATGTGAAAGCGCCGTCCGAAACCGACGCCGAAGTCGGCGACCGCGCCAACGACCCGATCCGCGTGACGGCTGCGGAAGTGCGCGCCAAGGTGATCGGCGAGGGCGCAAACCTCGGCGTCACCCAGAAGGGCCGCATCGCCTACGGTCTGAACGGTGGGCGCTGCAACTCCGACGCCATCGACAACTCGGCCGGCGTCAACACCTCGGACGTCGAGGTCAACATCAAGATCGCCCTGGCGGCTGCCATGCATGACGGGCGCCTGACGCGGGCAAAACGCGACCAGCTTCTGTCTTCGATGACCGGAGAAGTGGCGAGCCTGGTGCTGCGCAACAACTATCTGCAGTCGCTGGCGATCTCGCTGACATCCCGCAAGGGCACCGCCAACGGTCTGGAGCTTGGCCGTTTCATGAGCGTGCTCGAAGGCGCCGGCCAGTTGAACCGCAAGGTCGAGACTTTGCCGGACGAACAGACGCTGGCCGAACGCTATACCGCCGGCAAGCCGCTGACGCGGCCGGAAATCGGCGTGCTGGTATCCTATGCCAAGATCGTGCTCTTCGATGCGCTGGCCGCCAGCGATCTGCCGGATGATCCCTATTTTACCGCGACGCTTTTGAATTATTTCCCCGTCAAGATGCAGAAGTCGAACGCCGGCGATATATCAGGTCACCGCCTGAAGCGCGAAATTGTCGCAACCGTGCTTGCCAACGAAGCGATCAACCGCGGCGGGCCAAGCTTCACCGTTGCGATGATGGACGCGACGGCGGCTTCGGCACCGGAAGTGGTGCGCGCGGCGATCGTCGCCCGCGACGGTTTCGACCTGACCCGGCTCTGGGCCGAAACGGATGGCCTCGACGGCCGGATATCGGGCGAGATGCAGAACCGCATCTATGAGGAAATCAGCCATAGCTTTACCGTATTGACGCGGCTGCTCCTGAAGACCGGGATGACCAAGGCCGATATGGCCGAGGTGATTAGCCGGCTGCAGGCCGCGCTGAAAAAACTGCGGCCCGCCTTTGCCGAACAATCGGCCGGCGATGCCGCGGCGCGCCAGGCCGAATTTACCCAAGCGGGCGTGCCGGAAAAGCTCGCGGCCGAGATCGCCAACCTCCAGAGTTTCGCGCTGGTGCCTGAGATCATGCAGATTGCCGAGCGTACCGGAGAGCCCCTGGTGCGTGCCGCTGAAAACTACTTCGCGGTGTCGCAGACTTTCCGGATTGCCAGGCTGCTGGCGGCGGGCGGGCGGATCCTCACCTCAGACCATTACGAGAACTTGGCGCTTGCCCGCAGCATTGATCAGATCGCCAGCGCAAGACGCGACATCGTCATCTCGGCGCTGTCCGATCACGGCAAGGAGAAGCTCCCTGTTCAGGCCTGGCATGCCCAGGATCGCATCCGCATCAACCGGATCGTCGAAGAGCTTTCGAGCCTCAGCGACGGCGGCGATCCCAACCTTGCGCGTATTACCGTTGCCGCAGGTATCCTGACCGATCTTGCGCGCGACCGGGTGAGGTGAGACAGTCCGCGAAAAAGGAGCGGATGTTGAATCGCATCGACTGGACAGGAACGCGGCCGCCGAAGGCCACGGAGAAGGGCATCTGGGGGTGGATGTTTTTCGATTGGGCAGCCCAGCCCTTTTTTACCGTGGTCACCACCTTCATCTTCGGACCCTATTTCGTATCCCGTCTGACCGATGACCCGGTTTCCGCGCAGACGACGTGGAGCAACATGGCGACGATCTCCTCGGTGATCATCGCCCTGCTCTCGCCCATCCTTGGCTCGATCGCCGACCAGTCGGGCGCGCGCAAACCCTGGATCGGCTTTTTCGCGATCGTCAAGATCGTCAGCCTTTTCGGCCTGTGGTTCGCAGCCCCCGGCTCGCCCGTTGTTTATCCGGTCATTTTCATGATCCTCGCCTCGATCTCGGCCGAGTTTTCGATCGTCTTCAACGATTCGATGATGCCGCGCCTGGTCGCCAAGCACGAGGTCGGCAAGCTCTCCAACACCGCCTGGGGGCTCGGTTATCTCGGCGGCATCATCGTGCTCATCGCCGTCGTGACACTTTTGGCGGCGAGCCCGGAGAGCGGCAAGACCATCCTCGGCCTCGATCCGCTATTCGGTCTCGATCCTCATACCGGAGAGGATGCCCGCATCACCGGGCCGATCTCGGCTGTCTGGTATCTGATCTTCATCCTGCCGATGTTTTTCTTCACGCCGGATGTCGGCAGGGGGCTTCCCTTCGGCACCGCCGTCCGTGCCGGCCTGCGGGAAGTGAAAAACACGCTTGGCGAACTCAAGGAGCGCCGCGGCATCCTGAAATTCCTCATCGCCCGGATGATCTATCAGGACGGCGTCAACGGCCTGCTAATCCTCGGCGGTATTTTCGCCGCCGGCATGTTCGGCTGGGCGACGATAGAGATCGGCATTTACGGCATCATCCTCAACGTCGTCGCGATCTTCGGCTGCCTGATCGCCGGCCGCATCGACAAGGGTGTCGGTTCGAAGGTGACCGTCGTCATCAGCCTTACCATGCTGCTTCTCGCCACCATCGGCATCATTTCGACCGGACCGGGCTACACGCTGTTTGGCCTGCTGCCGCTGCCGACGGCGGATTCCGGCGGCCTCTTCGGCACCGCCGCGGAAAAAGCCTATATCCTTTACGGCCTGTTGATCGGCTTCGCCTTCGGGCCGGTGCAGGCCTCGTCGCGCTCCTATCTCGCCCGCAGCGTCAGCCCCGAAGAAGCCGGCCGCTACTTCGGCATTTACGCGCTTTCGGGGCGCGCCACGAGTTTCATGGCGACGCTGCTCTTCTCGCTGACGACCTATCTGAGCGGATCACCGCGGCTTGGAATGGCAACGCTGATCCTGTTTCTCGCCGGCGGCCTGGTGCTGCTCGTCCGCACGCCCTATCCGGCCGATCGGGCATAGACGCCCAACTAGTGCCGGAAGTGGCGCATGCCGGTGAAGACCATGGCGATGCCATGTTCGTCGGCGGCATCGATGACCTCCTGGTCGCGCATCGAGCCGCCCGGCTGGATCACCGCCGTCGCTCCTGCGGCGATCATCGACAGAAGACCGTCGGCAAACGGCAGGAAGGCTTCTGAGGCGACCGCCGAACCATGCGTCATCGGGGTCGCAAGGCCAAGCGCCTTGGCAGCCTCTTCGGCTTTCAGCGCCGCGATGCGGGCGGAATCGACGCGGCTCATCTGTCCGGCGCCGATGCCGGCCGTCTGGCCGTCCTTGGCATAGACCACCGCGTTCGATTTCACGTGTTTGCCGATCTTGAAGGCGAACTTCATGTCCTCGAGCTCCTGCGCCGTCGGCGCACGCTTGGTGACGACCTTGAGCTCCAGATCCTCGACCATGCCGTTGTCGCGGCTCTGGACCAGCAGGCCGCCGGAAACGGTCTTCGCCGTCAGCCCCGCGGCACGCGGATCGGGCAGGCCGCCGGCAGAGAGCAGCCGCAGGTTCGGCTTGCGGGCGACGATCGCCTTCGCTTCCTCGGTCACATCGGGGGCGATGATCACTTCGGTGAAGAGCTTGACGATCTCCTCGGCCGTTTCGGCATCCAGCGTCCGGTTGAGTGCGATGATGCCGCCGAAGGCGGAAACGCTATCGCAGGCGAGCGCCCGCTGATAGGCCTCGACCAGGCTCGACCCGGTGGCGACGCCACAGGGATTGGCATGCTTGATGATGGCGCAGGCCGGCGCCTTCTCGGGCAGGAACTCGGCCACCAGTTCGTAGGCGGCATCGGTATCGTTGATGTTGTTATAGGAGAGCTGCTTGCCCTGCAGGAGAGTTGCGGTCGAAACACCCGGACGCTTTTCGCCGGTCACATAGAAGGCGGCCTTCTGATGCGGGTTTTCGCCGTAACGCATCTCTTCCTTCAAGGCACCGCCGATAACGCGGTGGCGCGGCGTGTCGATCGACAGCGCTTCGGCGAACCAGTTGGAAATCACGGCGTCATAGGCCGCGGTGCGGGCATAGGCCTTGGCGGCCATGCGCTGGCGGAAGGCATAGGCCGTCTTGCCCTCATCTGCGGAAAGCTGCTCCGTGAACTCGGCATAATCGTCGGGATCGGTCAGGATCGTCACATAGGCATGGTTCTTGGCCGATGCGCGGATCATCGCCGGGCCGCCGATGTCGATATTCTCGACGGTCGTGGGATAATCGCCGCCGGCGGCGCGCACTTCTTCGAACGGATAGAGGTTGATGACGGCGAGGTCGATGGCCTCGATGCCATGCTGTTTCATCGCCTCCCGGTGCTCGCTGTCGTCACGGATCGCCAGCAGGCCGCCATGCACCGTCGGATGCAGCGTCTTGACCCGCCCGTCCATGATCTCGGGAAAACCGGTGATCTCGGAGACATCGGTGACGGCAAGGCCGGCAGCAGCGATGGCTTTATAAGTACCGCCGGTCGACAGCAACCGCACGCCTCTTTCAGACAGTGTCTGGGCGAGCTCGACGATCCCGGTCTTGTCGAAGACGGAGAGGAGGGCGGTCTTGATTTCGACCTTGTCGGGGGCGGGGATCTTCTTGGAAATGACGGCCATGGAACCTTCTCCGTTCGGTCTTCGGGAGACATCCGCTTGGTTTGGAGCAGGATTCGCATTTCAGGCCGGCTCGGGCCTAAGACCATCCTGCTCCAGGACGCTCGCCTTCTGAGGCCGCGTTAGCACAGCTTCGCCGCCGCGCAAACAGGTGCTATCCCTTGCGGGACAAAAACCAACGGATTTCCGTCTTCTCGGCAAGATCGAAGTCGATTTCGATCTGGTCCGATCCGCAAATGCCGGAGCTGTCGGCAAAGAAGATGTCCTCGGTGATCAGCACTTCATTGCCGGGCGCGGAAAACAGCCAGCTTTCGCCGTCCGGCGCCGTCAGCAGCACGGACTCCCCGTCGCTTTGATGCAGGACGATGGAAGGATGGATATGAAACCGGGCGACGGCCTTCAGCGGCTCGTCATGCCCATATCCTTCCCGGATGACGAGCCGGTCGTGGCCGGTCACGATCGAGCCTGCGGCGTTGAGTGTCAGCTCTCGTTCGTGCAGCACCCCGAACGCCCTGAGATAACCGTCATGGCTGAGCTTGATGCCGTCGCGTCCGTCTTCCGTTTCGGCACGCTCGACGGTGACGGTCCTGACAGGTTCGGTGATCGCGTGATTGAGGAAGGGCGAGGGCGAAAAGCGGCTGGACGAAGTGTCGTTCAAAATAACCGTCGAATGCGCCGCCGTCGTGCGCGCCATCTGGACATAGCGGTGTCCGGCAAATTTCGGCGAGCCGGAGTTGACGATGAAGCGGTGGCGGCCGGACGACATTTCGAAGGAGAGGCTGCCGGCATGCACGGTCCGCAGCCCGCCTCCCGAAGGCGGCGTGCCGGCATCGGCGATGATGACGGTCCTTCCTCCGGAAAGCCGCTGATAGCGCGACTGCGGCAAGGCCTTGAACGGCTGGCCGGCGGTCTCGTCATATCTGAGCACGGAGATCAGCTCGTTTGCCAGCGTCGAGGTCGCCCCGTTGAACAGCGCCAGATCCCCGTCCTGATGGCGAAAGAACCGCAATGCCGGATATATGCGGTCGATGCCGGAGATCAGCTTCTGCGGCAGGTCATGGCCGAGATTGACATAGGTCTGCCGCAGCGGCAGCAGATCGAGCAGCAATTCCAGTCCGACGCGCGGATTGCGCGAGACATGGCCGCCATCTGGCAGAATCTGGCTATCGAATTCCCGGTCGAGCGCTTGCGCCGCCCTTCTGAGCGTCGATGCACGGACAGGCATGGCGACGGAGGCCATGGCGAGCGCGATACGCAGCCGAAACAGCTCCAGACCGCCAAGCGTATAGGGCGCCATGCGGTGCAGGAACCTCACCTGGAACGCCAGCGACTTCATGAAGCGGCGATAGAAGCCACGGTCGGCATTCTGCAGCACCACCGGCGAATGCGAGAGCCAGGCAATGACACGCTGGGCGGTGACGTCGACCTCCCAGGCAATCCCTTCCATGCGGCCGGCATGGACGGAAAGCCAGCTGTCGACGATCGCGCGGGCGGCGGCCGAACCGCGCTCGGTCTTGTTCGCCCGCATATGCCGCAGCCAGCCGAAGCTGTGAAGGCGGATGGCGAAGGGGCGCGACGGCAGAGTGAAGGTGAAGGGTGACTTTCCGCTCGTTTCCAGCATGCGGCCGGCCAGGAGAAACCGTCCGTTGAGGATCTCGTCGGCCACATGCGAATCGATGCTGCGGAGATCGGTCGGCGCGACGATCAGCCGCTCGGGCACGTTGATCGAATGGCGGAAGAGTTTTAGGCGCAGCAACGCGACGCGGCGCAAGGCGCGCCGCCAAGCCTCCCGAACATACATGCTCGCAAAACGCCGACCGGACTGCATATTCTATTGTCTATTGACCCTCGTGGTTAAGAATAGGTGAAAAGCGGCCGATTTCATCGCCCGCAATGAATTAATTCGTAACAATGTTCGAATATACGCAAATGAACGTGTTTCATCCGAGGTCATGCGCGGATGCGAAGCCTCTTGCATGGGCGGATCTGCCGCGACCTGCGGGAGACCGCAATCAGGCCACGCGCCGCAGCACGGCGGCATAAAAGCCGTCGAGGCCGGAGGCGATGCCATCGGGCATTTTCAGCATGGTGGGAAGCGTGCGGAATTCGCCGAGCGGCGTGATGGCCGCTTCCAGGCCAGGCCAGTCGCCGGCATCGATCCGAACGCGCTCGATCCCATCCGTATCGGCAAGAACGCGGGCGACGACCTCTTCGCCTTCGGCGGGATCCAGCGAACAATTCGAAAAAACCAGCGTTCCATCAGGCTTCAGCAATGTCAGCGCATGACGCAGCAGCCGCTCCTGCAGCGCCGCCAGCCTGCCGATATCCTCCGACCCCTTGGTCCACAACACGTCGGGGTGCCGACGTGTCGTACCGGTGGAAGAGCAGGGGGCATCGAGCAGGATCGCATCGAAACGCTCGGCCGGCTCGAATGTCGTCAGATCCGCCGCGATCGTTTCAGCCTCAAGATCGAGCCGGTCGAGATTCGACCGCAGCCGTCTGAGCCGGCTTTGCGACTGGTCGAGTGCGGTGACCGCGCCGCCGGCAAGAATGAGCTGTGCCGTCTTGCCGCCCGGTGCGGCGCAGAGATCGGCAGCGCGCTTGCCCGAGAGATCGCCGAAAAGCTTGGCCGGGATACTCGCAGCCGCATCCTGCACCCACCACGCGCCCTCGTCGAAACCTTCGAGCGACGGAATGCCGCCATCGAAGGCGGCGAGCCGCACGCCGCCTGTGGGAAGGACAATGCCGTTCAGCCGCTTTGCCCAGCCTTCGGCGTCCGACTTGACGGTCAGATCGATTGCGGCCGGTTGGAGCTGGGATTCCGAAATCGCCAGCGCCGCCTCCCGGCCATAGGCTTTCTCAAGCCTGGCGATGAACCAGGCCGGCATCGGCGCGACCTTGCCGATCTCGGCGAGCACCTCATCCTTCTCGCGGCCGAGCCGGCGAAGAACGGCGTTGACCAGCTTGGCGAAACGCCGGTTGCGCGGATCCTGATTGGCCTGCTCGACGGCAAGATCGACGGCCGAATGATCCGGCACGTCGAGATAGAGGATCTGCGCCGCCCCGATTGCCAGCACATGGTGCAGCGCCCGTGCCCCTTCCGGCAGCGGCGATTCCAGCAGCGAGGCGATGGCGGCATCGATACGCGGCAGATGGCGCAGCGTCGTGTTCAGGATGGCGCGGACGAGCGCCCGGTCGCTTTCGCCAAGCGCCCGGTAGGCCGGATTGCCGTGTTCGTGATCGAGGGCGCCATCGAGCGGCAGTTTGCGATCGACGACGGCAGCAAGGATTTTTGCCGCAGCCGCCCGGGCCTGCATGCCCGGCTTTAGAGGCGCGGATCGCTCGATGGAGGGCCTATGTTTGCGGAATGGTTTCTTCGTGCCGTCTGAATTCAAGACCATGGACCTTTTGGCGGTTGCGAACCACCGCGACCAAGACCCGTATCCGGAACAGAGCGCGATTTGCGCGACGGATTAGCAGCCCGAACCGGCGGCGTCGAGACGTTCATGCCGCCCTGCGCCATGTCCTGCAGCGCAGCGATGCGGTTTTCGGTGTTCGGATGCGTGGAAAACAGATTGTCCATGCGCTCGCCGGAGAGCGGATTGATGATGAACATATGCGCGGTTGCCGGGTTGCGCTCGGCATCCTGGTTCGGCACATGGGCAGCACCCCGCGCGATCTTGCCGAGCGCGGAAGCCAGCCAGAGCGGATTGCCGCAGATCTCGGCGCCGCGGCGGTCGGCCGAATATTCGCGCGTCCGGCTGATCGCCATCTGCACGAGCATGGCGGCAAGCGGCGCCACGATCATCGCGACGAGGACGCCGACGAAGCCGAGGGGATTGTTGTTGTTTTCACGGTTGCCGCCGAAGAAGAAGGCGAAGTTGCCGAGCATCGAGATCGCCCCGGCAAGCGTTGCCGTGATCGTCATCGTCAGCGTGTCGCGGTTCTGAATATGGGCGAGCTCATGCGCCATCACGCCGGCAACCTCCTCCGGAGACAATGCCTGGAGCAAGCCGGTGGAAGCGGCGATGGCTGCATTTTCAGGGTTGCGGCCGGTGGCGAAGGCATTCGGCTGCGGGCTGTCGTAGAGATAGACCTTCGGCATCGGCAGGCCGGCATTGCGGGCGAGATCGCGCACGATCGCAAAGAACTCCGGCGCATTGCGCTCATCGACCTGCTGGGCGCGATAGGCCGAAAGCACCATGCGGTCGGAATTCCAATAGGAGAAGAAATTCATGCCGGCGGCGATGACGAAGGCGATCATCATGCCGGCGCGACCGCCGATCAGAAAGCCGACAAACATGAAAAGCGCCGTCATGAAGGCAAGCAACATGGCAGTGCGGACGAGGTTCATTGCGGATCTCCATCTCCGATTTCGCCGTGACAAGCTTTCAATCCCGGCACCGGCGCATTATGATTTGGTTATTCACCAGCCATTTTCAATATTTTCCGGCAGGAGATGCCATGCAGGACGCCGATAACGACAATAGCGAAACGCCGACGGCCGAGGGATTGGAGCCGCCGCGCAAGATGCTGTCCCCGGCTGCCAAACGCGCGCTTGCCGAAGCCGAGGAGCGGCGAAAAAACCAGAAGCCGCTGGAGCTGCCGCCGGAAACCGGCGGCCGCGGCGGCGCCGAGCCAGCCCGCTTCGGCGATTACGAGATCAATGGGCGGGCGATCGATTTTTGATTCGGCGCCGGGAGCCAGAGCGCCGCTCAAAAGCAACGGCATTTCCCGCGCGGAAAAATAAGACCGCTCCAACAAAGGAGCGGCTTCAGGCTGCTGACAAACCCCTGCAAAACCCGCGACGTCATCCTCGGCCTTGTGCCGAGGACCTACCCACGTCTAATTAAGTATCTGAAAATAAATGCTTTCCCGTCAAACAATTGCAGTGATCAGATGCTCGGCACAAGGCCGAGCATGACGGAGGAGACTTTGTCAACAAACTGAGGCCGCTCCAGCAAGAGGGAGCGGCCTTGTTGTTTAAGCTGTCGCCTTGTTTTGCCGGTTGGCGATCAGATCGTCGACGACGGCGGGATCGGCAAGTGTCGAGGTATCGCCGAGAGCGCCGAAATCGTCCTCGGCGATCTTGCGCAGGATACGGCGCATGATCTTGCCGGAGCGGGTCTTCGGCAGGCCGGGCGCGAACTGGATCTTGTCGGGCGCGGCGATCGGGCCGATTTCGGCGCGCACGTGTTTCACCAGTTCCTGGCGAAGCGTGTCCGTTCCTTCATGGCCGGCCATCAGCGTCACGTAGCAATAGATGCCCTGGCCCTTGATCGGATGCGGATAACCGACGACTGCGGCTTCCGACACCAGATTATGCGAGACGAGCGCGGATTCGACCTCCGCGGTGCCGAGCCGGTGGCCGGAGACGTTGAGCACGTCGTCGACACGGCCGGTGATCCAGTAATAGCCGTCTTCATCGCGCCGGCAGCCGTCGCCGGTGAAATACTTGCCCTTATAGGTGGAGAAGTAGGTCTGGATGAAGCGCTCGTGATCGCCATAGACGGTGCGCATCTGGCCCGGCCAGCTGTCGGTGATGCAGAGATTGCCGTCGGCGGCCCCTTCCAGCACCTTGCCTTCATTATCGACCAGCTGCGGCTTGATGCCGAAGAACGGCACCGTCGCCGAGCCGGGTTTCAGATCGGTGGCGCCGGGCAGCGGCGTGATCATGTGACCGCCGGTCTCCGTCTGCCACCAGGTGTCGATCACAGGGCAACGCTTGTCGCCGACGACGTTGTAATACCACTCCCAGGCTTCCGGGTTGATCGGCTCGCCGACCGTGCCGAGCAGGCGCAGCGACGAGCGCGACGAGCGCGTGACGAATTCGTCGCCGGCGCCCATCAGCGAGCGGATCGCCGTCGGTGCGGTATAGAAGATATTGACCTTGTGCTTGTCGATGACTTCCCAGAAACGGCCCTGGTCGGGGAAATTCGGCACGCCCTCGAACATCAGCGTCGTCGCGCAGTTGGCGAGGGGCCCATAGACGATATAGGAGTGGCCGGTGACCCAGCCGACATCGGCCGTGCACCAGTAGACGTCGCCGTCATGATAATCGAAGACATATTCATGCGTCATCGCCGCATAGACGAGATAACCGCCGGTCGTGTGCAGCACGCCCTTCGGCTTGCCTGTTGAACCTGACGTATAGAGAATGAATAGCGGATCTTCCGCCTTCATCTTCACCGGCGGGCATTCCGGCTTCACCGTGGCGATCTCCTGGTGATGCCAGAGATCGCGGCCCGGCGCCCAGCCGGTCTTGCCGCCGGTGCGGCGCACCACCAGCACCTTGCTGACATGCACGTGCTGGCGGGCGGCGATGTGGATCGCCGTATCGGTATTGTCCTTCAGCGGCACCGGCTTGCCGCCGCGCAGGCCTTCGTCGCAGGTGATGACGAAGGTGGATTCGCAGTCGACGATACGCCCGGCGAGCGCCTCCGGCGAGAAGCCGCCGAAGACCACCGAATGCACCGCGCCGATGCGGGCGCAGGCGAGCATCGCGTAAGCCGCTTCCGGGATCATCGGCATATAGATGGTAACGCGATCGCCCTTCTTGACGCCATGCTTCTTCAACACGTTCGCCATCCGGCAGACATGTTCGTAGAGCTCGTTATAGGTGACCTTCTTGTCGATATAGGGATTGTCGCCCTCCCAGATGATCGCTACCTGGTCGCCGTTCGTCTTCAGATGGCGGTCGATACAGTTGTAGGAAACGTTGGTCTGCCCGTCCTCGAACCACTTGATCGAGACCCTGCCGGTAAAGGACGTATTCTTGACCTTGGTATAGGGCTTGAACCAGTCGATCCGCTTGCCGTGCTTGCCCCAGAACTTGTCCGGGTTCTCGACGCTTTCCTCATACCATTTCAGGTACTTTTCCTTATCGATCAGGGCGCGCGCCTTCACCGGTTTCGTGACCGGATAGATCTTCTCCGACATGCAACTCCTCCTCATGGGACATGCGACGGGCCGCGTGGGTTTAGGGCCCGGATTTCAAATCACGGCAATTCATAGCAGCTCGCATCGCGGCGGCAATTAGACGAAGGTCATTTCATTTCGGAAGAATTGCAATTCTGCGACAGTGCGGTTATATAGCGGCATATTTCCCGGACATTGTGGTGACAATCCACGGACCGCGACCGGCGCGGACGATAGAAGGACTATATCCATGGCTCAAACACTGCTCATGCCGAAGGCGACCGCCATCTGGCTCGTCGACAACACGGCACTGTCTTTCGATCAGATCGCGCAGTTCTGCAAACTGCATCCGCTCGAGGTCAAGGCGATCGCCGACGGTGAAGCGGCGCAGGGCATCAAGGGCCTCGATCCGATCTCAACCGGACAGCTCTCCCGCGACGAGATCGCCCGCGCCGAAGCCAATCCGAACCACAAGCTGAAGCTTTCCGAGCCGAAGGTGCGGGTGCCGGAATCCAAGCGCCGCGGCCCGCGTTATACGCCGGTTTCCAAGCGTCAGGACCGCCCGAACGCCATTCTCTGGCTCGTTCGCAACCATCCGGAGCTGAAGGACGCACAGATTTCCCGCCTCGTCGGCACGACGAAATCCACCATCGAGCAGATCCGCGAGCGCACCCACTGGAACTCCGCCAACCTGGCGCCGATGGATCCGGTAACGCTCGGCCTCTGCAGCCAGATCGATCTCGACATGGAAGTGGAAAAGGCTTCGAAGGGCCGTCCGCTGCCGACTGCCGCCGAGCTTGGCGCGACGCTACAATCGGCGCAGGAAACCGAGCGCCTGAGCCCGAGCTACGAGCGCGAGGAAGAAAAAGAAAAGGAAATCGACGCCGACGCCGTCTTCCGCAAGCTGAGTTCGCTGCGCTCGGCGCCGAAGGACGAGGACGACGACGATCAGTACTGAGAGATCGACGATCTCATGAAAAACCCCGCCGATATGAGCTGATCGGCGGGGTTTTTTGTTGCGGATTGCCGGTCGGTTTAGCTGCGGAACAGGGTGAGGATGTTCTGCGCCGAGCTGTTGGCAATCGATAGCGACTGGACGGCGAGCTGCTGCTGCGTCTGCAAGGCCGAGAGCTTGCTCGATTCCTCTTCCATATCGGCATCGACCAGGCGGCCGACGCCGGAGTCGATCGAATCGTGAAGCCCGTTGACGAAATTTTCCTGCAGCTGGATCCGGGTCGAGATCGAGCCGAGCGCCGAACCCGCGGCAGTCATGGCGCCGAGGACCAATTCGACGCCGGTTAAGGCTGCGTCGAGCTGGCCCTGAGTGAAACCGGTAATATCGAGATCATAGATCGACGCCATGACGATGAAGGTGCCGCCATAGGTTCCATTGAAGGCCGTGCCGATGATACCGCTGCTCGTCTCGATCGCACCGGTGCTCGTCATGCCGAAGAGCACGTTTCCGAGCGAGCCCGAATCGAGCACGTAGTCCGTCATTTTCACCGAAACGGCGTTGCTGCCGTCGCGGACGAAGGAGGAAACCACGCTCTTCGTGCCATCAGCGCCGGCGACCCAGTTTTCACCGGAGAAAGACGCCGATTGGGCAATGCTGAGCAGCTGCTCCTGCAGCTGGTCCAGCTCCTGCTGGATCTTGGTCTTGTCGACGCCTTTTTCCGTGGCGGCGACGATCTTGGCCTTGATGTCGCTGACGACGTCGAGCGCGCTGTCCATGGCCGAATAGGCGGTATCGACCTTGGCCGCGCCGAGGCCCAACGCATCGGAGACGGCCGAAAGCGCCTTGTTGTCAGAACGCATGGTCGTAGCAATCGACCAGTAGGCGGCATTGTCGGCCGCCTTTTCGACACGATAACCCGAGGAGACGCGACCCTGGGTGTCCTTGAGGCTGTCGTTTACGCCGCGCAAAGTCTGCAGCGCTGCCATGGCAGCATTGTTGGTAAGGATGCTTGTCATGATCCGTTCCACAATCGTTGAGAAAGGGGCAATCCGGACTACAGCGCCGCGCGTCTTTCAGACGCGCAAAGGACGCTGTAGCACTTCAACTGCTGCATAATTTTGCCCTTAAATCGATTCCGATTTAAGGAATTATGCAGTAGGCCGGTAACGGCGAGCGCATCATGCAAAGCCTGCTATGCAAGCCATTGCCGTTAACAAACCCTTGCATCACATGGTTAACAATTCCTCAATTAGGCTTACGGAATGTTTAATTTCACATCGGCAGAGAGCCCAAACCGCGCCGGCGCAGCGCCTCGGCGATTTCCTCCAAAATCGTTGGATCATCAATGGTTGCAGGCATTTTCCAGGGTATGCCGTCGGCGATTTTCTGCATCGTGCCGCGCAGGATCTTGCCGGAGCGTGTCTTCGGCAATCGGTTAACGGGAATGGCCATCTTGAAGGCGGCGACAGGCCCGATCTGATCGCGAATCATCGCCACCACCTCTGATTCGATCGCCGTCACCTCCCGCGAAACATTCCGTTTCAGCACCAGGAATCCACACGGCACCTGACCCTTCAATCTGTCGATCACGCCGATCACCGCGCATTCGGCGACATCGGGATGACGCGCGCAGACTTCCTCCATCGCCCCGGTGGAGAGGCGGTGACCGGCGCAATTGATGATGTCGTCGGTGCGCGACATGATGAACAGATAACCGTCCTCATCGACAAAGCCGGCGTCGGCGGTTTTGTAGGTGCCGGGAAACTCGTCGAGATAGGCCGACCGGAAACGTTCATCCGCATTCCAGAGGGTCGGCAGGCAACCGGGCGGCAAGGGAAGCTTGATGACGATATTGCCGAGCGTTCCCGCCTCGATCGGATGGCCGGCATCGTCGAGCACGGCGATATCATAGCCGGGCATCGGCAGCGCCGGCGAACCGTGCTTGACGGAAAGGGCGCCGAGGCCGAGCGGATTGGCGGCGATTGGCCAGCCGGTCTCCGTCTGCCACCAGTGATCGATGACGGGTATGGCGAGCATGCGCTCCGCCCATTTCAGCGTCTCCGGATCCGCCCTTTCGCCGGCGAGAAACAGCGCCCGCAGATCCGGCATCGGATATCTCAGTAGCAGTTCCCCGTCGCCGTCCTCCCGCCGGATGGCGCGGAATGCCGTCGGTGCCGTGAAGAGCACCCGCACGCCATATTCCGAAACGACACGCCAGAATGCGCCGGCATCCGGCGTGCCGATTGGTTTACCCTCGAAGATCAGGGTGGTAACGCCCGCGATCAGCGGCGCATAGACGATATAGGAGTGCCCGACGACCCAGCCGATATCCGAAGCCGTCCAGAAGACTTCGCCCGGCTTCAGGCCGTAGATATTGCGCATCGACCAGTTGAGCGCGACCATATGGCCGCCATTGTCGCGCACGACGCCCTTCGGCTGGCCGGTGGTGCCCGAGGTATAGAGGATGTAGAGCGGGTCGGTCGCCTTGACCGCAACACAGGCGATCTCGGCGCCGCGATGCTGCGCCACCGCCGCCTCGAAATCCTGGTCGCGGCCGCTGACGAGATCGGCTCGGAGCTCCTGCCGCTGCAGCACCAGACAGCGTTCCGGCTTCGAACGCGCCATCTCGATCGCCCGGTCGACGAGGGGCTTGTAGGCGACGATGCGGCCGGGTTCGAGCCCGCAGCTCGCGGTGATCACCAGCTTCGCACCGCAATCGTCGATACGGGCTGCAAGCTCGCTGGCGGCAAAGCCACCGAAAACGACCGAGTGAACCGCACCGATGCGGGCGCAGGCTAGCATTGAAAACACCGCCTGTGGAACCATCGGCATATAGAGGATGACGCGATCGCCTCTGCCGATGCCGAGATCGACCAGCGTCGCGGCGATGGCCTTCACCTCGTCAAGAACGTCGTCATAGGTGAAACGGCGCTTCTCGCCGGTCATCGCACTGTCGAAGATAACAGCCGTCTCGTCACCGCGCCCGGCCGTCACATGCCGGTCCAGGCAATTGTGGCAGGTATTGGTTTCGGCCCCTGAGAACCAGCGGCCATAGACGCCGTCATCGGGCGAAAATATCCGCTCCGGCGGTTTGAACCAGTCGATATCGGCGGCGGCTTCGCGCCAGAAGGCTTCGGGATCACGTTTCCAGGCGGTATAAGCCTGATGATAGCCGTTCTGCATCTGCTCCTCCCCAGGATATGCAAGCCTCGATATCAATCTAGGCAGCGGTGAGGGGAACGGGAAGCCCGACCAAAGCAGAGTATCAGCGCGCGCCGAAAATCGCCGAACCGACGCGCACGCTGGTGGCGCCGAAGGCGATTGCCGTCTCATAGTCGCCCGACATGCCCATCGACAGTTTTTCGACGCCGCAGGTCAGCGCGAGCTTTGCCAGCAGGGCGAAATGCGGCCCGGGATTTTCCTCCGCCGGCGGAATGCACATCAGACCTTCGACGGAAAGACCGAGTTCCTCGCGGCAAAGGGTCACGAAAGCGGGTGTGTCGTCAGGCGTAATGCCGGCCTTCTGCGGCTCGAGCCCGGTATTGACCTGGACGTAGAGCAGCGGCCTCCTGCCCTGCCGCCTCATCTCCTCGGCAAGCGTGCGGGCGATCTTTTCCCGGTCCACCGTCTCGATGACGTCGAAAAGCGCCACCGCATCCGCCGCCTTGTTCGATTGCAGCGGTCCGATCAGATGCAGCACGATATTCGGCTGTTCGGCTTTCAGCATCGGCCACTTGCCCTGGCTCTCCTGCACCCGGTTCTCGCCGAAGACGCGCTGTCCGGCGTCGATGGCCGGGCGGATCGCCTCCGCCTCGAAGGTCTTCGACACCGCAACGAGTTGAACGGACCCCGCAGGGCGAGCTGCCTGGCGTTCACCAGCCGCGATCCGCGACCGCACGTCGTTCAACCGCTCTTGAAGTTCCATCGTTCTGCCTCGACATACCAGCATGAAAGGATTGGCAATGAACTAACCAGCCAATCTGTGCTTGCCAAGACCCGCTCTCGCGAAATCGCCTGGCCGCAACGAAGATCGGGCGCTTGCCGCGGCTCGCAAAACTTGACGCTACGGTGGTTTCATGGTGAAGGTCTCGACCAACCTCCCCTGATTTTCCGGAATTTCGAATAACATGGCCACCGAACGTTATAATCCGCGCGATGCCGAGCCCCGCTGGCAGCAGAAATGGAACGAAGACAAGGTCTTCGAGACCGACAATTCAGATCCGCGCGAAAAATATTACGTCCTCGAAATGTTCCCCTATCCGTCGGGGCGCATCCATATGGGCCATGTCCGCAATTACGCCATGGGCGATGTCGTCGCCCGCTACAAGCGCGCCCGCGGTTACAATGTGCTGCATCCGATGGGCTGGGACGCTTTTGGCATGCCGGCGGAGAACGCTGCCATGGAGCGCGGCGTGCACCCGGCCTCCTGGACCTACCAGAATATCGGCTCGATGAAGGCGCAGTTGAAGGCCATGGGGCTTTCGCTGGACTGGAGCCGTGAATTCGCCACCTGCGACGTCGAGTATTACCAGCACCAGCAGCATCTCTTCCTGGATTTCCTGGAGAAGGGCCTGGTCTACCGCAAGCAGTCGAAGGTCAACTGGGATCCGGTCGACAATACCGTGCTCGCCAACGAGCAGGTGATCGACGGCCGCGGCTGGCGGTCCGGCGCGCTGGTCGAACAGCGCGAACTGACGCAATGGTTCTTCAAGATCACCGATTTCAGCCAGGACCTGCTCGACGCGCTGGATACGCTCGACCAGTGGCCGGAAAAAGTGCGTCTGATGCAGAAGAACTGGATCGGCCGCTCGGAAGGCCTGACGGTCCGCTGGGAGATCGTGCCGGAAACGGCGCCCGCCGGCGAGAGCGAGATCACGGTCTATACCACCCGGCCGGACACGCTCTTCGGCGCCTCCTTCCTGGCAATTGCCGCCGATCATCCGCTGGCGAAGGATGCGGCCGCCAAGAACGCCGATATCGAGGCCTTCTGCGAGGAGTGCCGTCGCGCCGGCACCTCGCTTGCCGCCCTGGAGACCGCCGAGAAGAAGGGCGTGGATACCGGTATCCGCGTCCGCCATCCGCTCGATCCCTCCTGGGAGCTGCCGGTCTATATCGCCAATTTCGTGCTGATGGATTATGGCACCGGCGCGATCTTCGGCTGCCCCTCGGGCGACCAGCGCGACCTGGATTTTGCCCGGAAATATGGCCTGCCGGTCGTGGCGGTCGTCATGCCGAAAGACGGCGATGCGGCGAGCTTTTCAATCGGCGACACGGCCTATGACGGCGATGGCGTGATGATCAATTCGCGCTTCCTCGACGGCAAGACGACCGAGGAAGCCTTCAATATCGTTGCCGACCGTCTGTCGGGCGCTTCGCTCGGCAATGCGCCGGTGGCTGAGCGCAAGGTCAATTTCCGTCTGCGCGACTGGGGCATTTCCCGGCAGCGTTATTGGGGTTGCCCGATCCCGGTCATCCATTGCGATGATTGCGGCGTCGTGCCGGTGCCGAAGAAAGACCTGCCGGTCAAGCTGCCCGACGACGTCACCTTCGACCAGCCGGGCAATCCGCTCGACCGTCATCCGACCTGGCGGCACGTTGCCTGCCCGACCTGCGGCAAGGACGCTCGCCGCGAGACGGATACGATGGATACCTTCGTCGATTCGAGCTGGTATTTCACCCGTTTCACGGCGCCCTGGGAAGGAAAGCCGACCGATCCTGAGGCGGCTAACCGTTGGCTGCCGGTTGATCAGTATATCGGCGGCATCGAGCATGCGATCCTGCATCTGCTCTATTCCCGCTTCTTCACCCGCGCCATGCGCGAGACCGGCCATGTCGCCGCCACCGAGCCTTTCAAGGGCCTCTTCACCCAGGGCATGGTGGTTCATGAGACCTATAGCCGCGGGGCCGGCGCGAGCCGGGAATGGGTGGCCCCAGCCGATATCCGCATCGAGGAACTCGACGGCAAACGCCGCGCCTTCCTGCTGACCTCAGGCGAGGAGATCGCCATCGGCTCGATCGAGAAGATGTCGAAGTCGAAGAAGAACGTGGTCGATCCCGACGATATCATCGCCTCCTACGGCGCCGATACCGCCCGTTTCTTCGTTCTGTCCGACTCGCCGCCGGAGCGTGACGTCATCTGGTCCGAAGCCGGCGTCGAAGGCGCCCATCGCTTCACCCAGCGTCTGTGGCGATTGATTTCCGAAGCCGCGAACGCGCTTTCCGCCGTCGCGCCGGCGCCGGCGACCGAGGGGGAAGCACTGTCGATCTCGCAGGCTGCCCACAGGACCCTGAAGGCCGTCGAGAACGATTACGACAAGCTCTGGTTCAACAAGGCCGTCGCCCGAATCTATGAACTCGTCAACGCGCTGGCAGCGCCGATGACCAGGGTTGCGGCGGGCGAGGGTGATGCCACCTATCGCGCCGCTGTGCGCGATGCCGCCGAGATCCTCATTCAGCTGGTCGCGCCGATGACGCCGCATCTGGCCGAGGAATGCTGGACGGCGCTCGGCAATAAGGGGCTGCTTGCCCGGACCGGCTGGCCGCGATACGACGAGACGCTCGTCGTCGAAAATGATGTCGTCCTGCCCGTCCAGATCAACGGCAAGAAGCGCGCTGAATTGACAATTTCTCGCGACGCAGATCAGAATGCCGTCACCGACGCCGTGCTGGATCTGGATGCGGTGAAGAACGCGCTGAACGGACAGGCACCGAAGAAGATCATCGTGGTTCCCCAAAGGATTGTGAACATTGTCGTCTGATATCGCTTGCAAGCTGGCACGTAATGCCGGCATCGCCATGATCCTTGCCTCCACGGCTTTTCTCTCTGCCTGCCAGGTCCGGCCGCTTTATTCGGAAAATTCCGGTCTCACCGAAAAGCTCGCCTCGGTCGGCTTTTCCCCGGCAGGCAGCCGGGTCGAGCAGCAGGTCCGCAATCACTTGATCTTCATGGCGTCGCGTGGCGCCGGCGAACCCGACAAGCCGGACTATCAGGTCGATTTGCATGCCACTTCGTCCGTGGCCGACACGCTGCTGACGGATTCGGCCGATACCTCGCGCGCCGGCCGTGTCACCGTCAGCGTCACCTACACGCTGCGCGCCACGACCGACAACCACGTGATCAAGGCCGGCAGCCGCTCGACCACCGCGCTGGTGGACTTCCCTGACCAGGAATTCGCCAAGCAGCGGGCGATCCGGGATGCCGAGAACCGCGCGGCCGATCAGGTGGCGGAATTCGTCGGGGCCGATATCGCCGCTGCGCTCAGCCGCTGAGGGCGGAGATGTGGCGGAGATAAAATCCCACGAATTCGAAACTTTCCTGCAGAAATCGGCGCGGAACTACCGGATCTTCGTCATTTACGGGCCGGACCGCGGTCTCGTGTCCGAACGCGCCGGTCTGCTTGCCGGTAAGACCGGTGTCGCTCTTGACGATCCTTTCTCGCTGACCAAGCTCGACATCGGCGACCTGCAGAAGGATCCGGGGCGGCTGGTCGACGAGGCTCAGTCTATCGGACTGTTCGGCGGCGAGAAACTGATCTGGATCCGCGGCGCCGCCAATGAAAAATATCTTGTCGATCCCTTGGCGCTGCTGGCTGAAAAGCCGCTCGAATCTGCCCATCTGATCGTCGAAGCCGGAGACTTGAAGAAGGGCTCCCTGCTTCGCAAGACGGCCGAGGCCGCGCGATCGATCATGACGATTCCCTCTTATGCCGATGACAGCCGCGCCCTCAATGCCCTGATCGATACCGAATTGAGCGCGGAGAAGCTCGGCATCACGCCAGCCGCCCGCCAGGCTCTAGTTTCCTTGATCGGCGGCGACCGCATCGCTTCACGCAATGAGGTACGCAAGCTCGCCCTCTATTGCCGCGGCTTCCAGACGGTGGAAGAACATCACGTTACCGAAATAATCGGCGACGCCAGCGCGATCTCCGTCGACGATGCCGTCGACGCGATTTTGAGCGGCGATCTCAACGGTTTTCTCCACGCCATGCAGAAGATCAGCAGCTCGAAAACCGCGATCTTTCTTGTGTTGCAGGCCTGCCTGAAGCAGTTTCAGCTTCTTGATACGATGCGGGCTGAAATGGAGGAAAAACGCCTGCAGGCGCCTCAGATCATGCAGACGATGGGCCGTCATCTGCATTTCCGCCGTAAGCCGATCATCGAACAGGCGCTGCGCCAATGGACTGCGGAAGCCATCGCGCGTGAATCCAATCGTCTGCAGGCCGCCATTCTGCAAAGCCGACGGCGACAGGTGCTGGAAGACAGCGTTGCGATGCAAACGCTTCTGTCCACCACTCTTCAATCCGGCCGTAAATCCGCCTGAGCAAATCTCTGTTAGGCAAAAGTCTATCCGGAACGGCTAGACTTCCGGGCGACGAGCGCTAAGCACACCGCGATCTTTCAGATTCGCCCCTCGCGCTTTAGCTTCTAGCATGTCGTTGCGGCAAAGCGCTTCGCGTTTTGCCTGGGAAACCGTTGCACAGTTTCGCGACAGCCGTTAGCGCCTTTCAAGCAGCCGGCAGATTTCTTCTAGCTGCTCCAGCGACTTATAGGAAATTTTGATCTGGCCGCCGCTCGTCTTGTGATTGATCGCAACATCGAGACCGAGTGCATCGGACAGCGTCCGCTCCAGGGCCAGCGTGTCCGAATCCTTTTGATCCCGCCGCGAGGCGGCCAGCTGCGGTTCGGATTGTGCTTTGATATTGTTTTGCGCCAGCTTTTCCGCGTCGCGCACCGACATGCCCTTGGCGACGATGGTGCGGGCAAGACCTGCCGGGTCCGGCGTCGAAACCAGCGCGCGCGCGTGCCCGGCCGAGAGGCTGCCGGCGGCCAGCAGATCACGAACCGGATCGGGCAGCTTCAACAGGCGCAAGGAGTTGGCGACGTGGCTGCGGCTTTTGCCGATGATTTCGCCGAGGTCGTTCTGCGTATAGCCATATTCGGCAATCAGCTGCTCGTAACCCAGTGCCTCTTCGAGTGGATTGAGATCCGCCCGCTGGACGTTTTCGACAATGGCGATCTCCAGCGCCGTCTTGTCATCGACGTCGCGGACGATAACGGGGATCTCGATCAACCCCGCCAGCTGGGCGGCGCGCCAGCGGCGCTCGCCAGCAATGATCTCATATTGATCGCGGTCCATCGTCCGCACGACGATCGGCTGCACGATCCCATGCTGACGAATGGAGCTGGCGAGATCGTGCAGCTCGGTGTCGTCGAAGAAACGACGAGGATTGCGCGGGTTGCGGCTGACGAACTCGATCGGGATCATTCGGTCGGCACTGATTGTCCGCTCCGCTTCCACCGGGACGGGTTGATCCATTTCGCCAATCAGCGCCGCAAGGCCGCGGCCCAATCGCCTTTTCGATACATCGTCATTCATGATCCAAACTCACCCCTGCAATGATAATCACGCGGCCAGTCGCTGGCGCTCGCGCTGGATGACCTCCGAGGCAAGCTGCAGATAGGCCTGGCTGCCCGCGCATTTCAGATCGTAGAGAATAGCCGGCTTGCCGTAAGAGGGAGCCTCGGAGACCCGCACGTTGCGCGGAATTAACGTGTGGTAAACCTTTTCGCCGAGATGCGTGCGCACATCATTGACCACCTGTTGGGCGAGATTGTTGCGTGCATCGAACATCGTCAGGACAATTCCCTGAATATCCAGGCGTGGATTGACCGTTCGACGAACCTGGCTGACGGTCTCAAGCAATTGACTCAACCCCTCCAGCGCGAAGAATTCACACTGCAGCGGCACCAGCACCGAATGGGCTGCCGCCATCGCATTCATCGTCAGCAGATTGAACGAGGGCGGGCAATCCAGAAGAATATACGAAAATGCCATGGCCTCGGGCGAGGACAGGGCCTTGCGCAATTTGAACACTCGATCGCTCTGCTGCGAAATTTCCATCTCGACACCGAGCAAATCCATCGTCGAAGGGATGATGAAGAGATTGGGCACCGCCGTTTCGAGCGTTACCTCCGTGATCCCGCGCTCACCGACCATCAAGTCATAGGAGGAGAGCTTGCGATCTCGACGGTCGATACCGAGACCGGTGCTGGCATTACCCTGCGGATCGAGGTCGACGATCAGAACCCGCTCGCCAATAGCAGCGAGCGCCGTTGCCAGGTTGATTGCGGTGGTCGTTTTGCCAACACCACCCTTCTGATTTGCGATGGTGATAATCCGATGTCGTTCGCCAGCCATTGCCGCAATATCCGATCTGTTAAACCAAGCGCCGGAGATTCGATATTTCCAAAATAACAGATTCCTGCTCGACGACGCTTCTATGTTCTAACAGATCGAATTCCCACCGACCACGTGCTTTGTCGATTTCCCTCAGGTAATCCCGGCCTTTATGAAAAAAGCCGCGACAATCTTTCGTCCCCAGCATCCAGACGGCGGAATAGTCGAGAAGCCCGTCGAGATCGGCGAGCGCCCGCGCCGAAATCGCCTGGCATTCGCCAATCTCCGCATGAGCATCCTCGATTCGCGTGCTGTGCACGCTGCCGCGGGCATTTGTTTCCCGCAGCGCTGTCCTGAGAAAGGCTGCCTTTTTATGGTTGCTCTCGACCAGATGCACCCATCCGTCCTGTAGCTCGGCCAGAAAGATCGCCGTGATGACTCCGGGGAAACCACCGCCGCTGCCGAGGTCGACCCAGGTGACCGGCTTGGGATGGATCTGAAATACCTGACTGCTGTCGGCGATGTGCCGGGTCCAGAGATCGTCGAGCGTCGACGGCGCCACCAGGTTGATGGTCTTCGCCCATTTTTGAAAGAGGGCCGCGAAGTGCTGCAGCCGTTCCTGTGTTTCACGTGAAACACGCAAGCCGTTTAATTGCATTCTAACTCTCAAATCTTGTGGCTAGGCGCTATAGCGCTCGGACGAGTGGCGTCGACGCAGGTGCACGAGCAGCAGGGCGATAGCGGCGGGGGTCATCCCTTCAACGATCGCAGCCTGGGCAATGTTGAAAGGGCGGACCGCCCCGAGTTTGGCCTTCAGCTCATTCGACAGCCCAGACAGCGCGGCATAGTCGAAATCGGCGGGTATATGCCGTTCCTCGTCGCGCTGCTGATCGACAATCGCCGCGGCCTGCCGATCCAGATAGACGGAATAGCCCGCTTCGATTTCCAAGGCTTCCGCCGCTTTTCCGGAGATGGTGCCGAGCTCTTCGGGCCAAACCTTCCGAAGCGCATCGAAATCATAATTGGGATAGGAGAGCAGATCGTAGGCCGTTCGACGCTGACCATCGAGATTGATATTCAAACCGGCGCGTCGTGCCTCGTTCGGCGTCACCGCCAGTGACTGCAACAGCGTCCGACCCACTTCGATCTCTGACTGATAGCGTGTGAATCGCTGTTCTCGGTCGCCGCTCACGCATCCAAGTCGCATCGCCAGCGGCGTTAGGCGCATATCGGCATTGTCGGCCCGCAGCGTCAGTCGATACTCCGCCCGCGAGGTAAACATTCGATACGGCTCCGTAATGCCGCGCGAGGTGAGGTCGTCGATCATTACGCCGATATAGGAATTGGTGCGGCTGAAATGAAACGGATCCGAATCACTGCTTCGCAGCGCAGCATTCAGCCCGGCGGCCAAGCCCTGGGCGGCCGCCTCTTCGTAACCCGTGGTGCCATTAATCTGGCCGGCGAGAAACAAGCCTTTCAGCCGTTTGACCTCGAGCGAGGGCGTCAGCTCCCGCGGATCGACATGATCATATTCAATCGCATAACCCGGCTGAATGATTCTCGCCGTCTCAAGGCCGGGAATCGTCTTGATGAAGTCTGCCTGGACCTCCGCCGGCAGCGATGTCGAGATGCCGTTCGGGTAAACGGTATCGTCGTCCAAACCTTCGGGCTCAAGAAAGACCTGATGTCCATCCCGCTCTCCGAACTTGACCAGTTTGTCTTCGATAGACGGACAATAACGCGGGCCGACACCTTCGATCTGACCGGAATACATTGCCGACCGCATGATGTTATCGACAATGATACGATGCGTCGCCTCGGTCGTCCGGGTGACTCCGCATTCGATCTGCGGCGTGGTTATCGCATCGGTCATCAGCGAGAAGGGGATAAGCTCCTCGTCGGCGCCCTGCCGGCCGACGGCCTGCCAGTCGATGGTCTTTCCGTCCAGCCGCGCCGGGGTTCCGGTCTTCAACCGTCCCAACCGCAAGCCAAGCCTGGCCAGAGTGGCCGACAGCCCGATCGACGGCGCTTCACCGACACGGCCAGCCGGCGTCTTTTCCGAACCGATATGAATAAGACCGCGAAGAAAAGTGCCGGTCGTCAGAACGACAGCCGGCGCCGTCAGCAATCGGCCATCTTTCATGGTCACGCCAGCCACGCGCCCATCGACGACCTGCAGATCAAACGCATCGCCTTCGATGATATCCAAACTCGCTGTCGTCTCGATCGCCGCCAGCATCGCCAGACGATAGAGTTTTCGATCGGCCTGGGTCCGCGGACCGCGCACGGCCGCGCCTTTTTTCTTGTTCAGCATCCTGAACTGGATGCCGGCGACATCGGCGACGCGACCCATGAGCCCGTCCATCGCGTCGATCTCGCGGACCAGATGACCTTTACCCAGCCCGCCGATCGCCGGATTGCAGGACATGACGCCGATCGTGTCGCGTCTATGGGTCACCAATCCGGTTTTGGCGCCAAGGCGCGCGGCCGCGCTGGCGGCTTCCGAGCCCGCATGGCCGCCCCCTATCACAATGACATCATAGACATTATCGGTCATCCGAGACTCCAAATCCGGCTGTCCTTCACATGAGACCCAGCAGTCTGGTGTTTCACGTGAATCACTTGCCGATACAAAACTCCGAGAAGATCACCCCGAGCAGCTGTTCGACATCCACTCTGCCCGTAATTCTCCCTAAATAGTCCGCAGCAATGCGCAGCTGTTCCGTCCGCAGCTCGAGATTGATGTCTGTCGCCGAAATCGCCATTTCAAGCGCCGCCAGACATTTCGCTAGCGAATCCTTATGCCGTTGCCGACTGGGGACCGCCATGGACAGGCCGGTAAACCGCGCGGCGACGCTCTTGCCGATCAACTGCCGCAATTCCGGCAAGCCGTCACCGGTTGCCGCCGAAATCTGCAGATCGTAAGGACCCGAGACGGTCTCCACGAGATCCTTTTTCGTCCCGACAGTAACATGCGGCAAAGCCTGGTCCAAGTCGTCGGGGAGCAGGGGATCCGTCATGTCGAGCAGCAGCAGCACGAGGTCGGCATCGCCGAGCGCCACGCGGGCCCGCCGCACGCCCTCCATTTCAACACGGTCATCCGCCTCGCGAAGGCCAGCCGTGTCATAAAGCTTTATCAGGTAGCCATCAATATCGAGATCGACCTGCAGGATATCGCGGGTGGTTCCGGCGATCTCCGTGACGATGGCCACGTCGCGCTGGGCCAGAGCGTTCAACAGGCTGGATTTCCCTGCATTCGGCGCGCCGGCGATGACCACCTTGAAGCCGTCCCTGATAATCTCTCCCGCCGAAGCTGCCGCGAGATGCTGCTCGATATCATGGCGCAGCCTTTCCATATCGGCCCAGACCATTTCGGACACCGAGCCGGGAACGTCGTCCTCGTCGGGAAAATCAAGTTCCGCCTCGATCAGCGCCCGTGCGCGTGTCAATCGTTCCGCCCACGAATCGTAAATGACGGAAAGCCCGCCGGCGCTCTGTTCCACCGCTAGCCGCCGCTGCATCTCGGTCTCGGCGCCGATGAGGTCGGCCAGGCCTTCGACTTCGACCAGATCGAGCTTGCCGTTTTCGAAAGCCCGCCGGGAGAACTCACCTTCGACCGCCATTCGAACGCCCGGAACCTCGCCAAGCGTTTGAAACAGCGCTGCCAGCACGGCTTTGCTGCCGTGCAGCTGCAGTTCGGCCACGTCTTCGCCGGTAAACGAGTGTGGTGCCGGAAAAAACAACACGAGGCCGCCATCGATCGGCTGGTTGTTACGATTCCGAATCGTTCGGCGCGATGCATACCGGGCTGTCGGAACCGATCCGACGAGGCTGGCCAAGATCTGCTTGGTCAACGGGCCGCTGATTCGAACGACCGACACCCCGGAGGGTGTGGCACCGCTCGATAGCGCATAGATCGTATCATGCAACATGGCCATATCACCTGTTCCGGTTCGAACCCGAATCGATCCTGCCAAATAGAAAAGCTGGCGACATCGTTCGGATGTCCCCAGCTTCCATAGGATGAATCCGGCTAAGGATTATGTGTTCATCGAGTCGAAGAAGTCGGAATTGTTCTTCGTCTGCTTGAGCTTGTCGATCAGGAATTCGATTGCATCGGTTGTACCCATCGGCGCCAGAATGCGGCGAAGCACGAAGATCTTCTGCAGATCCTGGCGCGGAACGAGCAGGTCTTCCTTGCGGGTGCCGGACTTCAGAATATCCATCGCCGGGAAGATACGCTTGTCGGCGACCTTGCGGTCGAGGACGATTTCCGAGTTGCCGGTGCCCTTGAACTCTTCGAAGATGACTTCGTCCATGCGGCTGCCCGTGTCGATCAGCGCCGTCGCTATGATCGTCAGCGAACCGCCTTCCTCGATGTTACGCGCAGCGCCGAAGAAGCGCTTCGGGCGCTGCAGCGCATTGGCGTCGACACCGCCGGTCAGCACCTTGCCCGAGGAGGGCACGACCGTGTTGTAGGCGCGGCCGAGACGGGTGATCGAATCGAGCAGGATGACGACGTCGCGGCCGTGTTCGACAAGACGCTTGGCCTTTTCGATGACCATCTCCGCCACCTGGACGTGACGCACGGCCGGTTCGTCGAAGGTCGAGGAGATGACCTCGCCGCGGACGGAGCGCTGCATGTCGGTCACTTCCTCGGGGCGTTCATCGATCAGCAGAACGATGAGATAGCATTCCGGATGGTTTGCCGTGATCGAATGAGCGATGTTCTGCAGCAGCACGGTCTTACCGGTGCGCGGCGGTGCGACGATCAAGCCGCGCTGGCCCTTGCCGAGCGGCGCCACAAGGTCGATCACGCGTGGCGACAGATCTTTGGAGGTCGGAATATCGAGTTCCATCTTGAAGCGCTCGTTCGGATAGAGCGGCGTCAGATTGTCGAAATGAACCTTGTGACGGATCTTTTCCGGATCGTCGAAATTGATGGTGTTGACTTTCAGCAGCGCGAAATAGCGCTCGCCTTCCTTCGGCCCGCGGATGGGGCCTTCGACCGTATCGCCTGTTTTGAGCGAGAAACGGCGAATCTGCGACGGCGAGATATAGATATCATCAGGACCGGGCAGGTAGTTTGCATTGGCCGAACGCAGGAAACCGAAACCATCCTGCAGCACCTCGACGACCCCTTCGCCGATAATTTCGACATCCTGGCTGGCAAGCATCTTGAGGATCGCAAACATCAGCTCCTGCTTGCGCATCGTGCTGGCATTCTCGACCTCGAGCGATTCGGCGAAAGCCAGAAGATCCGTCGGGGATTTGCTTTTAAGTTCCTGAAGCTTCATTTCAGCCATGAAGTGACCAATACTCTTTTCAATTTTGCAGGGGAAAGGCGATGTTGGGTCGTATTCGGTACCGCGAAAGGGCTCGCAGACGACTGAACTCTACACACATGCCACGTAGATGAGGTGCGCGGAAAATAGCGACTCGCAATCGCCGCCGCAAGAGGGCTGCTTAAAATGAAGCAAATTTAACCTGAAGGCGAATTTGGCCTCAAAACGGCTTCACCACGACGAGAATCACGATCAGGATCATCAGCAAGGTCGGCGCCTCGTTCATGAACCGCCAATAGCGCGCGGAGCGGCGATTTTCATCCCGTTCGAAGGCGCGGACGGCGCGGCTGAAGAACATATGAACACCGGTCAGCAGCACCACGAGGCCGATCTTGGCATGCAGCCAACCGCCGTGGAATCCGTAGACCGACCAGGCGAGATAGAGGCCGAAGATCCATGTCAGCATCATCGCCGGCGTCATGATGATCCGCAGCAGCCGGCGCTCCATCACCTTGAAGGTTTCCGATTGCACCGAACCCGGTTCGGCATCGGTGTGGTAGATGAACAGCCGCGGCATATAAAACAACCCGGCCATCCAGGAAATCACCGCGATGATGTGGAGCGCCTTGATCCAGAGATAGAGATTGTCCGGGTTCCAGGCGAAAAGCCCGACCGCCATCAGGGCGAAGAAAGCCAGCGCAAAATGGGCGCGCTGGCGGGCATAGGCGCCGGGCCGGCGATCGGTCTGCTTTTCCACCGTCACCTCGACCCCCGCACGCGATCGACCAGCAGGCGCACATGCTCGGGATCGGCCTGTGGCGTGATGCCGTGGCCGAGATTGAAGATCAGCGGTCCATGGCCGAGATGTTGCAGAATATCGTCGATACCCTCTTCCAGCGCCCGGCCGCCGGCAACGACGCGCATCGGATCGAGATTGCCCTGAACCGGTCCATCCTTCTGCAGTTCGGCGGCAAAGGCCAAAGGCACCGACCAATCGAGGCCGATCGCGTCAGCGCCCGTCTTCTGACGATAGGTTTTCAGCTGGTAGCCGGCGCCCTTGGCAAAGGCGATGATCCGCGCATGCGGCCGCTGCGATTTGACCGAAGCGATCATTCGCGCAACCGGCCTGATCGCGAACGCCTCGAACTCCCTCTCGCCGAGAACGCCGGCCCAGGAATCGAAAATCTGCACCGCGTCGGCGCCGGCATCGATCTGCGCGACGAGATAATCGGCCGAGACGTCGGCAAGCAGCATCAGCAGATGTTCGAAGGCGCGGGGATGGCGATAGGCGAAGAGACGGGCAGGGGCCTGATCCGGCGTACCGTGACCGGCGATCATATAGGTCGCAACCGTCCAGGGCGCGCCGCAGAAACCGAGCAGCGTCGTTTCATCGGGCAGCTCCTCACGCAAACGCCGCACCGTCTCCAGAACCGGTTGGAGATAATCGACAACCTCTTCCCCGTTCAATCGCCCGATACCGGCTTCATCGATCGGATCCATCTCCGGTCCATGGCCCTCGGTAAAGCGGACATTCCTTTTCATCGCGTCGGGAATGACCAGGATATCCGAAAACAGGATGGCCGCGTCAAAGCCATAACGGCGGATCGGCTGCAATGTCACTTCGACGGCGTGTTCGGGCGAGTAACAGAGATCGAGGAAACTCCCGGCCTTTGCCCGGGTCTCCCGATATTCCGGGAGATAACGTCCAGCCTGTCTCATCAGCCACAGGGGCGGAGGGGAGAGGCCTTCGCCATCGAGAACCCTCATGATCTTTCGGCGCGTGTCGCTCAAGCGCTTCTTCCCTATAAAAAATCAAAGATATTTTAAAAGGTTTCTATTTCTTAGAGTCGGTGTCTATCAAGGATTAAAATCCATCCACCGCCGACGCCATTTGTCGCGTGCCTGCAAAAAATATCGGAAGGATTTCGCCATTCTCAAGAAAGTTCGGGGAGAAGCCGAATCTGAAAATGATTCCAAATCCTTCCGGACGGATGATTTTTCTCTTGGCTGTGGATAAGCTGTGGACCTCGCCTCAACAAATCAATCTGTTCCCCATCATCCACAGGGCCTGCCGAAACCGATCTGCAAAATTCGAAATGTGGATAAAGAGGCATGTTTTCCCTTGCCGGGAGCTGCCTCGCCGCCTTAGCTCTCTTTCATCCAGTGTTTTCAACAGGCAGCGGAAAATAGCGTGGAGAACAGAACGAACTTCTTTCATCTGCATCTGATTTCTGACTCAACGGGAGAGACTCTGATCTCCGCCGGCCGCGCCGCATCGGCACAGTTCAGATCCGCTCAGCCGATCGAACATGTCTATCCGCTGATCCGCAACCGCAAGCAGCTGCTGCCGGTTCTGCAGGCGATCGACGATGCCCCCGGCATCGTGCTCTATACGATCGTCGACCGGGAGCTTGCGAGCCTGATCGACGAGCGCTGCATCGAGATGGGGGTCGCCTCGGTGAACGTGCTGGAGCCGGTGATGAATGCGTTTCAGATCTATCTCGGCGCGCCGTCGCGCCGTCGCGTCGGCGCCCAGCACGTGATGAATGCCGGTTACTTCGCGCGCATCGAAGCGCTGAATTTCACCATGGATCATGACGACGGCCAGATGCCGGACGATTACAATGACGCCGATGTCGTCATCATCGGCATCAGCCGTACGTCGAAAACACCGACCAGCATCTACCTCGCCAACCGCGGCATCAAGACGGCAAACATTCCGATCGTCTATGGCGTACCGTTGCCGGAAAGCCTGTTCGTCACGACCAAGCCGCTGATCGTCTGCCTGATCGCCACCACCGACCGTATCTCACAGGTGCGGGAAAATCGCATCCTCGGCGCCACGCATGGCTTCGATCGTGAACATTATACCGATCGCGCTGCGATTTCCGAGGAGCTGAAATATGCCCGTTCGCTCTGCGCTCGCCATAACTGGCCGCTGATCGACGTCACTCGCCGCTCGATCGAAGAAACCGCCGCGGCAATCGTTGCCCTGCGCCCGAAGCTGCGTTAAGCGCTGACCGGCAGTCGCTCCATCGAGGAACCCATGACGCAGAAACTCATCCTCGCATCGTCGAGCCCCTTTCGGCGGATGCTGATGGAAAATGCCGGTCTATCCTTCGAGGCGCATGCCGCAAGGATCGACGAACGGGCGGTCGAAGCGCCGCTTGAGAAAGCCGGCGCAACGCCGGATGCGGTGGCCCTCGTCCTGGCCAAGGCGAAGGCCGAGGATGTCGGCAGCCGTTTTCCGGACGGCCTGGTCATCGGTTCGGATCAGACGATGTCGCTCGGCGATCGTGTCTTCCACAAACCGCGCGATATGGAAGATGCGGCCAACCATCTTCAGGCGCTTTCCGGCGTGACCCACCGGCTGAACAGTGCTGTGGCAATCGTCAGCAACGGTGCCGTGGTGTGGGAACATCTCGCCCATGCCGAGCTGACCATGCGGCCCTTGACGGCGGAATTCATCGCCAGGCATCTGGCGCGGGTTGGCGAGAAAGCGCTTTCCAGCGTCGGCGCCTATCAGTTGGAGGGGGAAGGCGTTCAGCTCTTCGAGAAAATCGAGGGTGACTATTTCACCATTCTCGGCCTGCCGATGCTGCCTCTCTTAAAAAAATTGCGCGAACTCGGAGCAATCGATGGATGATTCACGTGAAACATTGGGCCCGCAGGCGTTTGTCACGGGCTTTCCGATCAAGCATTCGCGCTCGCCGTTGATCCATGGATACTGGCTGAAAACGCTTGGTCTGCCGGGCAGCTATCGCGCCTATGAAGTGGCGCCCGAGGCCTTTGCCGATTTCATAGCGTCGCTGAAGGATGGCAGTTCCGGCTTTGCCGGCGGCAATGTCACCATCCCCCACAAGGAGCTGGCTTTCCGTCTCGCCGACAAGCCGGACGAATTATCCCGCGAGCTCGGTGCGTCAAACACGCTTTGGCTGGAAGACGGTCTGCTGCATGCGACGAATACCGACGGCCGCGGCTTCACCGCCAATCTCGACGAACGCCGCCCGGGCTGGGACCGGCATGACACGGCGGTCGTCTTTGGCGCCGGCGGCGCCAGCCGGGCGATCATTCAGGCGGTCCGCGATCGCGGTTTCAGGGAGATCCACGTCGTCAACCGCACCGTCGAACGGGCGCGTGAACTGGCCGATCGCTTCGGCCCGAAAGTTTCCGCCCATCCGACGGACGCGCTCGCTGAAGTCATGAAAGGCGCCGGCCTCTTCATCAACACCACGTCGCTCGGCATGGATGGTGAGGCCGCACCCCAGCTCGATTTCACGCCGCTTGCAGCCGACGCCGTCGTCACCGATATCGTCTATATCCCCTTGAAGACACCGATCCTGGCCCAGGCGCAGGAGCAGGGATTTTCCACCGTCGATGGTCTTGGCATGCTGCTGCATCAGGCCGTGCCGGGTTTTGAAAAATGGTTCGGCCAGCGTCCCGTCGTCGACGCCGCGCTGCGCGCGTTGATCATCGCGGATATGGAAGCCCATTGATGCTGAAGATCGGTCTCACCGGCTCCATCGGTATGGGAAAATCGACGGCGGGCAAACTCTTCGCCGAGGCCGGAATCCCGCTGAACGATTCGGACGCCGTGGTCCACGATCTCTATGCCGGCGAGGCAGCACCCCTGGTGGATGCCGCCTTTCCCGGCACGATGAAGGATGGAGCCGTCGACCGGCACGAACTCGGCCGTCAGCTGGCGCTCGATCCCGACGGCTTCAAACGCCTGGAAGCGATCGTCCATCCCCTGGTGCGCAAACGCGAGACGCAATTTCTGAAGCGGCAGCGCGCCGCCGGCGCCGAGATGGTCGTCCTTGATATTCCGCTGCTCTTCGAAACCGGCGCCTGGGAAAGAGTGGATGTCGTCGTCGTCGTCAGCGCCGGTCCACAGATTCAGCGCGAGAGGGTGCTTGCGCGCGAGGGCATGACCGAGGAAAAATTCGAGATGATTCTCTCACGCCAGACGCCGGACGCGGAAAAACGGCGACGGGCGGATTATCTGATCGACAGCAGCCGCAGTATCGCGGAGACCAAGGAACGGGTGCTCGAGATTATCGCCGACCTGAAAATACGGATTGCCAAGGGAGATTTCCGGAATGCGTGAGATCATCTTCGATACGGAAACCACCGGCCTCGACAACCGCGCCGACCGCATCATCGAAATCGGCGGCATCGAGCTCTTCAACCATTTCCCGACCGGCAACGTGATCCATATCTTCATCAATCCCGGCGATCAGAAGGTTCATCCGGATGCCCTCGCCGTGCACGGCATCACCGACGAATTCCTGAAGGACAAGAAGCCCTTCGCGGAGGTCGCCGAAGAAATCCTTGCCTTCTTCGGCGATGCCAAGTGGATCGCCCACAACGCCACCTTCGATATGGGCTTCATCAACGCCGAATTGGCGCGGATCGGTTTGCCGCCGATCCTGCCGGAGCGGGTGGTCGATACGCTGTCGATGGCGCGGCGCAAACATCCGATGGGGCCGAATTCGCTCGACGCGCTCTGCCGGCGCTACGGCATCGACAATTCGCACCGCACCAAACACGGCGCGCTGCTCGACTCCGAACTGCTCGCCGAGGTCTATATCGAGATGATCGGCGGCAGGCAGGCAGCGTTCGGCCTGAGCATGACCGCTACATCGGGTCAGAACGGTCGCGGCGATGGGGCGGAGGAAGAGAATGTGGTGATTGCATCCGTGCTCGAGCGGCCCCGCCCGCTTGCCCCCCGCCTCAGCCAGTCCGAGGCGCAGGCGCATCAGGCGCTCGTCGCCAAGCTCGGCGAAAAAGGCATCTGGGCGAAATACGCCAACCTCGATTAAACCGACCTCAATTGAACCAGCCTCAATTGAAAATGCCCGGGACCAGCCCGGGCATCCGCATTTCAGCGAAGAAAGATCCGATCAGTTCGGAACGGCCTGAACCTTGGCGCGGGCCTGTTCTTCGGCAACGCGCTGGGCAAACATCTGCGTGAAGTCGATCGGGTCGATCATCAGCGGCGGGAAACCGCCATTACGGGTGACGTCGGCAATGATCTGACGGGCGAAGGGGAAAAGCATGCGCGGGCACTCGATGAAGAGAACCGGCAGCATGTGTTCCTGCGGGAAACCGGCAACGCGGAAGACGCCGCCATAGGTGAGTTCGGCATGGAAAACCGTCTTGTCGCCGTCCTTGGCTTCGGCATTCAGCGACAGCACGACATCGAAATCCGTATCCGAAAGCGGGTTGGCGTTGACGTTCACATTGATGTTGATCGTCGGCGCCTTGTCGCGGGCCTGCAGCGAACGCGGCGCACCCGGATTTTCGAAGGAGAGATCTTTGGTATATTGCGCAAGGATCGAGAGGGTGGGGCTGGCCGCACCGTTGCTGTTGTTATCGTCTGCCATTGGCTTTTCCTCGAGGGGCATGGGAATGGTGCCGCCATCTAACATTTCGGGGGAGGGCTTACAACCCTGGGCGCTTGGCGCCGTTGATCGGTCGAAGTGCTTCAATCGCCGAGATGTTTGCCCGACCACGGCGAGTTGCGGTCCGGCTGCCTATGATAGTCCTCCTCGTCGAGATCGACCACCTTCGAATTCGGCTTGCGGTCGCGGAAATCGGGTTTGGGGCCGGCAGAAAAACCACCCGCGGCATTGACGGTGACGAAGCGTTTGGCGATCGCCCGCCAGACGAATTCGCGCACCGGCGGAATGAGAATGAGGATCGCGACGATATCGGTGAGGAAGCCGGGAATGATCAAGAGCAGCGAGGCGATGACGTTCATCGCCGGCCGCAGCAGCTCGCGGCCCGGCATCACCCCGTTTCGCCCCTCGCTCGACATGCGGCGCAAAATACCGATGCCCTGCCGGCGCAGCAGAACCACTCCGAGAACGAAGCCCAGCATGACGAGGGCTAGTGTCAGCCACAATCCGACGGCCCGGCCGACGACGACGAAACCGGCAATTTCGGCGAGCGGCAGCAGCAGAAGGAAAGCGGGCAGGATCGAAAAACGCATGGTCGTGATGTCCCGGTCTTGCCGGTCTCCTCTTGGCGCCGGCGAAGATGCCAGCCATCATTTGAATCATCTGTATAGGCAGACTATATGGGAGTACAAATCAGAGATGTTAACGGCGGCTGCGACACGATATGAGTTCGAACGACTTCATCACATTATTCTTCCTGGTGGCGGCTGTGCTGATTTTTTTTCAGCTCCGCTCCGTGCTGGGCCGCCGCACCGGAAATGAGAAGCCGCCGCGCGATCTCTATACGCCGCGGGATGCGGCTCCGGCCGAAGCCGCCGATGCCGGCAAGGTCGTGACGCTGCCGCGCCGCGATGCGACGAGCGAGGATGAGGATCGCTTCGCCGCCATCGACGCCTTCGCCGCCCCCGGAACGCCGCTCAACGAATCGCTGCGCGCGCTGAACAAGGCCGATCCCGCCTTCAGCCCGAAGGAGTTTCTGAACGGCGCCCGCATGGCTTACGAGATGATCGTCATGGCCTATGCCGATGGCGACCGCAAAACGCTGAAGAACCTGCTGTCCCGCGAAGTCTATGACGGCTTCGAGGCGGCGATCGGCGAGCGCGAAAGCCGGGGTGATAAGGCGAAATCCACCTTCGTCGGTATCGACAAGGCCGAAATCACCCATGCGGAGACGAAGGGCAGCGAAGCGCAGATCACCGTTCGCATCATCAGCCAGCTGATATCGGCGACCTACGACAAAGCGGATGTGCTGATCGAAGGCGACGCCGAAAACGTCGCCGAGGTCAACGACCTCTGGACCTTCGCCCGCGACACCCGCTCGCGCGATCCGAACTGGAAACTCGTGGCGACCGAATCGGAACATGAGTGACCACGCATCGGACTTCGTCCTGCAGGCCATAAGCTTCGACACTCTGGAAGGCTGGAAGGATGATGATCCCTCCGGCCTTTTTGAAGTCATGCGCCGCTGCCGTCGCCAGATCAGCGATGTCAAACCCTACCGCACCGGATCGCTCGGCCTAAGTTCGGAAGACCTGCTCCCGCTGCTGCTGGCCGCCGAGGATGTCACGCCGTCATCGCCGGCATTGGCGCGCGCCTTTTTCGAGACGCATTGCCGGCCCTTCCTGATCCGCCGCAAGGATGGCAATCCCGGCTTCGTCACCGCCTTTTACGAACCTGAGATCGAGGTATCGGAGCGGCCGGACGAGGTTTTCCGTTTCCCTTTCTACCGGCGCCCGGACGATCTGATCGATCTCGACGATGCCAATCGCCCCGCCGAGCTCGACAATTCCTATGCTTTTGGCCGCCGGCATGATGGCCGTATCGCTGCCTATCCGGATCGCCGCGCCATCGATCAGGGTTTTCTCGAAGGCCGCGGTCTCGAAATCGCCTGGGCGAAGTCGAAGGTCGACGTCTTCTTCGTGCATGTGCAGGGGGCGGCCCGTTTGCACTACAGCGATGGCCGTATCGGCCGCATCACCTATGCGGCGAAGGCCGGCCATCCCTTTTCGGCGGTCGGTAAGCTGCTGATCGACCGAGGCGAGATTGCTCGCGCCGACATCTCGATGCAGACGATCCGCGCCTGGCTGGCGCGCAATCCCGAGCGCGTCGACGAGGTGCTGTGGCATAACCGCTCCTATATTTTCTTTCGTGAGGTGCCCTCGCAGGCTATCGGCCTGCAAACCGCCGATCTTCAGGCAGGTCCGATCGCCGCCGCCAAGGTGCCGCTTCTCGCCGGCCGCTCGCTTGCCGTCGACCGGATGATCCATACATTCGGCTTTCCTTTTTTCATCCGCGCCGAAAGCCTCACCCATCTCGATCAAGGCCGGCCTTTTCGCCGGCTGATGCTGGCGCTCGATACCGGCTCGGCGATCGTCGGCCCGGCGCGCGGCGATATCTTCACCGGCTCGGGGGATTTGGCGGGAGAAAGGGCCGGCACCGTCCGCAACGACGCCGATTTCGCCATCCTCATTCCCAATACCGCCGCCGGACGATTCGACTGATGGCCAAGGATCGCAAGCTCAGCGCCGATGAGCGAATCCTCTGGGGCAAAGTGGCCCGCAGCACCCGGCCGATGCCCGGCAAGACGGAAGAACTGAGCGAACTCGATGCCTTTCTCGCCGAGACGGAAGCGGCGGCGGAACGGGAGAAGGCCGAAAACCAGACGCCTGTCTCGTTTCCAGCGGAACAGCCGGCAACGCCGTCGGCGTCGAAACGGCCGGCCGGGGTGCATCATCCGCTGGAAAGACCGGTCAAGCGCAAGATCGCCAAGGGCCGGCTGGCGCTCGAAGCACGGATCGACCTGCATGGCCTGGTACAGAGCGAGGCGCATGTCATCCTGCTCGATTTCCTGATCCGCGCCCACGAGCGCGGTCTGCGTCATGTCCTAGTCATCACCGGCAAGGGCAGCTCGATGGGCAGCGACGGCGCGCTGAAGCGGGCCGTGCCGCTGTGGTTCTCAAAGCCGGAATTCCGCTACCTGATTTCCTCCTATGAGTCGGCCGCACAGCATCATGGCGGTGAGGGGGCTCTCTACATTCGCCTGTCGCGGCGGCATGGGGAAAGGCCATGACCCCCTTCGGAGAGGCGGTTCGCCGGCTGAGAGCGCGCAAGGGTGTCTCGCAGAAGGAGATGGCGGAAGCGCTGAACGTCTCTCCCGCCTATCTCTCGGCGCTGGAACATGGCAAGCGCGGCCTGCCGACATTCGATCTGCTGCAGCGCATCGCCGGCTATTTCAACATCATCTGGGATGAGGCCGAGGAGCTGTTTCTGCTCGCCCGCTCCTCCGACCCGCGCGTCGTCATCGACACCTCCGGCCTGCCGCCGGAATATACCGAATTTGCCAACCGATTGGCGCGGCGGATTCGCAACCTTGACAGTGCCGAGATCGGCCGGTTATCCGCTCTTCTCGAAAATGGCGGCAAAGGCGACGGAAAAGCGTCATAATCCCCTGTTTTATGCCTTGTTCGGGGGACTTGCCATTGGGAAGTGTGCCCAAAAAACCTATATATGAGAGTGAAGAAAGCCGGTGATTCGCAAGGCCCGCCGCAGCTTTACGACAACAGGGAAAATCTCGACAGAATGAGCGATACATCCGCGACGGAAAACGGCGTAAGCACCGAATATGGCGCAGATTCCATCAAGGTTCTGAAGGGCCTTGATGCCGTGCGCAAACGCCCCGGCATGTATATCGGTGATACCGACGACGGCTCCGGCCTTCATCACATGGTTTATGAAGTCGTCGACAACGCCATCGACGAAGCGCTTGCCGGCCATGCCGACATCGTCACCGTCACGCTCAATCCGGATGGCTCGGTGACGGTCACCGATAACGGCCGCGGCATCCCGACCGACATCCATAGCGGCGAAGGTGTATCGGCGGCCGAAGTCATCATGACGCAGCTCCATGCCGGCGGCAAATTCGACCAGAATTCCTACAAGGTCTCCGGCGGTCTGCACGGCGTCGGCGTCTCCGTCGTAAACGCCCTGTCCGTCTGGCTGAAACTGAAGATCCGCCGCCAGGGCAACATCCATGAAATGAGCTTCACCCACGGCGTGGCCGATGCGCCGCTGAAGGTCACCGGCGACGCGCCCGATGAGACCGGCACGGAAGTAAGCTTCATGCCGAGCAGCGAAACCTTCACCATGACGGAGTTCGACTACGGCACACTGGAGCATCGTCTGCGCGAACTCGCCTTCCTGAACTCGGGCGTGCGCATCCTGCTGACCGACAAGCGCCATTCCGATATCAAGCAGGAAGAGCTGCGTTATGACGGCGGCCTCGAGGCTTTCGTCGCCTATCTCGACCGGGCCAAGAAGTCGCTCGTCGACAAGCCGGTCGCCATCCGCGGCGAAAAGGACGGCATCACCGTCGAGGTCGCGATGTGGTGGAACGACAGCTACCACGAGAATGTGCTCTGCTTCACCAATAACATTCCCCAGCGCGACGGCGGCACGCATATGGCCGGCTTCCGCGCGGCGTTGACGCGCCAGGTGGTGTCCTATGCCGATAATTCCGGCATCACCAAAAAGGAAAAGGTGACGCTGCAGGGCGAAGATTGCCGCGAGGGCCTCACCGCGGTTCTCTCGGTCAAGGTGCCCGATCCGAAATTCTCCTCGCAGACCAAGGACAAGCTCGTCTCCTCGGAAGTGCGTCCCGTTGTCGAAAGTCTCGTCAACGAGGCGCTGAACACCTGGTTCGAGGAGCATCCGAGCGAAGCCAAGATTCTCGTCGGCAAGGTCGTCGAGGCCGCCGCGGCGCGCGAAGCCGCTCGTAAGGCCCGCGAACTGACCCGCCGCAAGGGCGCTCTCGATATCGCCTCGCTGCCGGGCAAGCTTGCCGACTGTTCCGAACGCGATCCGGCAAAATCCGAAGTCTTCCTCGTCGAGGGCGATTCCGCCGGCGGCTCGGCCAAACAGGGCCGCTCGCGCGAAAACCAGGCGATCCTGCCGTTGCGCGGCAAGATCCTGAACGTCGAACGCGCCCGTTTCGACAAGATGCTGTCGAGCCAGGAAATCGGCACGCTGATCACCGCGCTCGGCACCGGCATCGGCAAGGATGAGTTCAATGCCGAGAAGCTGCGCTACCACAAGATCATCATCATGACGGACGCCGATGTCGACGGCGCCCATATCCGCACCCTGCTGCTGACCTTCTTCTTCCGCCAGATGCCGGAGCTGATCGAACGCGGCCATCTCTACATCGCCCAGCCGCCGCTCTATAAAGTCGCGCGCGGCAAGTCGGTGCAGTATCTGAAGGACGAGAAGGCGCTCGAGGAATATCTCATCAGCCAGGGTCTGGAAGATGCGGCGCTGAAGCTCGGCAGCGGCGAAGTCCGCACCGGCCAGGATCTGCGCGAGGTCATCCTCGACGCATTGCGCATGCGCGCTTTGCTCGACAATCTCCATTCGCGTTACAATCGTGCGGTCATCGAACAGGCGGCAATCGCCGGTGCCCTCAATGCCGAGCTCGTCAGCGACCGGGCAAGAGCGCAGGCATTGACGAGCGAGGTGGCACGCCGTCTCGACATTATCGCCGAGGAAACCGAGCGCGGCTGGCAGGGCGATCTGAGCAGCGATGGCGGCCTGCGCCTTGAACGTATGGTCCGCGGCGTCAAGGAGATCGTCGTGCTCGACATGGCGCTGATCGGCTCCTCGGATGCCCGGCACATCGACCAGCTGACATCACGTCTCAAGGAAATCTATCAGACGCCGCCGTCGCTGCATCGCCGCGAAGGCGACCTCGAGATCTCGGGTCCGCGCGCCTTGCTCGACGCAATCTTCGCAACCGGCCGCAAGGGCCTGACCATGCAGCGATACAAGGGGCTTGGCGAGATGAATGCCGAGCAGCTCTGGGAAACGACGCTTGATCCGAACGTGCGTTCGCTGCTGCAGGTCAAGGTCGCGGACGCCACCGATGCCGACGGCCTCTTCGCCCGGCTGATGGGTGATGAAGTCGAACCGAGGCGCGAATTCATCCAGGACAACGCATTGAGCGTCGCCAACCTCGATATCTGATTGTTATTTTCCAAGCAAAAGCCCCGCCGTCCCAGGCAGCGGGGCTTTTGCGTGTCAGGGGTTTCGCTCAGTTCGCAACGAAACGGCCGTTGAAAGCCACCTCGGAGAGCGGCTTGCGTTGGCTGGGGAATTCGCGCGCCTGGTTGCGTTCGGAAAGAACGCTCTTATCGGCCAGACGGCCGACGGCAATGCCGGCCTCCACCCGGTAGCCCTCGGGAATGCCGAACGTCTTCATGATTTCCTGGTGTTTGATGCCGCCCATGCCATGGGCGTAGAAACCGGAGAGGCGCGCCTGCAGCGACAGGTGGCCCCATGCCGCGCCGGCATCGAAGGAATGGGTATAGCTCGGCTTCTCCTCGCCGGAACCGGCAATCCCGGTGAAGCTCCGCGACACGACGAAGATCAGCGCCGACGCATTCCTAGCCCATTCCTGATTGGCATCGACGAGCAATGCGACGAATGTCTCCCAATGCTGCGAACCCTTGAGCGCATAGATGAAGCGCCAGGGCTGATGATTGGACGAAGACGGCGCCCAATGGGCGGCGTCGAGCAGGCTGAGCAGCTGCGCCTCCTCGATGATTTCGCCGGTGAAGGCGCGGGGCGACCAGCGGTCGAGAAACATCGGATCGATCGGATATTGGGATTCGCGGCTGTTGCTTTTTGTCATGCTGGTTCCGGGAGTTGAAGGCGGAAATTCGGATCGGGGTTTCGTCAGTCGGTCCAGACGATGTCGAGTTCTTCGCGAAAGGCGAAGCGCTTCAGGTGATCGTCGATGACACCCTGCATCCTTGCCTGCTGTGCGGGATCGGCGACGGAAAGTATCATGGTCAGGCCCGTATCGTCGGCGGCAAACGTCACCTCGGCCGTCTCGCTGAACGGCACCCGGCCCTTGTGCGGATCGAAATCGACGCTGAATTTATGGCTCCAATGTTTGCAGAGCTGCTGCAGGTAGCGGCTCGCATGTTCGGTGCGCACGACGGCCTGGGAGAGGTGCATTTTCGAACTCCATCTCATCTTGGACTGCAGCCAAGTCATATTTCCTGCTTCGCAGGCTTGGCAAGCGCAGCGTCGTCGCAGCCGGGGTGGACAGACTGTCTTCATAAAAGCGGCCCTACACCGCCGGCGAGGCAGGATAATGAAAGCCTCGTCAATCGGTCGGAGAGTTGCGCATGCTGGTGAAGGGAAAATGGACGGAGGACTGGCAGCCCGTCCAGGCAAAGGACGAGAAGGGCGGCTTCGTCAGGCAGACCTCGAGCTTTCGCAACTGGGTGACGCCGGATGGCGCCGCCGGGCCGACCGGCGAAGGCGGTTTCGAGGCCGGCGCCGGCCGTTACCATCTCTATGTCGCCTATATCTGTCCCTGGGCCTCGCGCACCCTGATCGGCCGCACGCTGAAGGGGCTGGAAGACACCATTTCCGTTTCCGTCGTCGAGCCGCTGCTGACAAAACAGGGCTGGCGCTTCGGCGATTATCCCGGCGCGACGGAGGATCATGTCAACGGCACGACCTATCTGCACGAAATCTATTCCAGGGCGGCGCCGGATTTCACCGGGCGGGCCACCGTGCCGGTTCTCTGGGACAAGCAGAGAAAGACCATCGTCAACAACGAATCCGCCGATATCCTGCGCATGCTGAACGACGGTTTCGGCGACCTGGCGAAAAACCCGATCGATCTCTATCCGGCCGAAAGACGCAACGCGATCGATGCTTTCAACGACCGCATCTATCCGGCCCTGAACAACGGCGTCTATCGCGCTGGTTTCGCCACCACGCAGCCTGCTTACGAAGAAGCCTTCGCCGAGGTCTTTGCCTGCCTCGACTGGGTCGAGCCGCAGTTGCAGGATCGGCCTTTTCTTTTCGCCGGGCATCCGACCGAAAGCGATATCCGGCTGTTCGTCACGCTCGTGCGCTTCGACGTCGCTTATCACGGTATCTTCAAATGCAATCTGCGTCGGCTTGCCGACTATGCCAACCTGCGCGCCTTTTGCCGCGGCATGCTGGATTGGCCGGGCATCGCGGAAACGGTAAACCTCGATCACATCAAGCGCGGCTACTACTCGATCGAAAGTCTCAACCCGACAGGGATCGTTCCGGCCGGTCCCGATCTTGCAGAAATTTTCAAAGCATAAGGCCGCAATTCATGCGGTTCGGGCTGAAATCCGACCGAATTCAAGGAAAGCCGTACCGCTTGGCGGCAAAGCCGTAATGACACCGGTGAATAATTCGTTCATAGGTGGCTGCAATCCGTTTTCGATGAGGAGGAAATTCCATGAAGCTGATGCGTGTTGGCCAAGCAGGCAATGAAAAACCCGCGCTTCTCGATGCCGATGGCAAGATCCGTGATCTTTCCGGTCACGTCGCCGATATCGGCGGTGAGGCGATCTCGCCGGCGGGCCTTGCAAAGATCGCGGCAATCGATCCGAAGAGCCTTCCGGAGCTTGCCCCCGGGCGTATCGGCGCCTGCGTTGCCGGCACCGGAAAATTCATCTGCATCGGCCTCAATTTTTCCGACCATGCCGCTGAAACCGGCGCCACGGTGCCGCCCGAGCCGGTGATCTTCATGAAGGCGACCTCGGCCATCGTTGGTCCGAACGACAGCGTCCGGATCCCGCGCGGTTCGGAAAAGACCGATTGGGAGGTCGAGCTCGGCGTCGTCATCGGCAAAACCGCGAAATATGTCAGCGAAGCCGACGCGCTCGACTATGTCGCCGGCTATTGCGTGTCGCATGATGTTTCCGAGCGCGCCTTCCAGACGGAACGCGCCGGTCAGTGGACCAAGGGCAAGTCCTGCGACACCTTCGGACCGATCGGTCCCTGGCTGGTCACCAAGGACGAGATCGCCGATCCGCAAAACCTCGGCATGTGGCTGAAGGTCAACGGCCAGACGATGCAGAACGGTTCGTCCAAGACCATGGTCTATGGTGTCGCCCACATCGTTGCCTATCTCAGCCAGTTCATGTCGCTGCATCCGGGTGACGTCATCTCCACCGGAACGCCTCCTGGTGTCGGCATGGGCATGAAACCGCCACATTATCTCAAGGCCGGCGACGTGGTCGAACTCGGCATCGAGGGTCTCGGCACGCAGAAGCAGACCTTCGTAGCGGATCATTAACGACGCTTTTTACTGAGAAACTTAAGTTTTCCAGTCGATACTGATGCCGGAGAGTCACTTCTCCGGCATTTCTTGTGCGGGTCTGGTTCGTCCATGTTGCTGTGCAACAAAAAACTGTTAGTCTGAGTAACGTGCCCGCGTAACGGAAAGATTCGATGCCTTTCAATCGGCGTCATCTTTTCGATAGAGAAAGGTGGCGCCTTTGTTTTATCAGCTTTATGAATTGAACCATGCTGCCATGGCGCCGTTTCGCGCCGCGGCCGATATCATGCGGTTTGCCTATGCCAATCCGCTCAATCCGTTTTCACATACGCCGCTCGGCCGGACGATGGCGGCCAGTCTCGAAATGTTCGAACGCACGACGCGACGCTACGGCAAGCCGGAATTCGGGCTGAAGCAGACGGCGATCGGCGGTCAGTCGGTTTCCGTCCGCGAAGAGATCGTCTGGTCGCGGCCCTTTTGCAATCTGCTGCATTTCGCCCGCAACGCCCCAGCCGCCGCCCGCGGCAACGATCCCCGTATCCTGATCGTCGCGCCGATGTCCGGCCATTATGCGACGCTGCTGCGCGGCACGGTAGAGGCGCTGCTGCCGAGCGCCGATGTCTATATCACCGACTGGATCGACGCCCGCATGGTGCCGATGACGGAAGGCACGTTCGATTTCGACGACTATGTCGACTACGTCATCGAGATGCTGCATTTCCTCGGGCAGGACACGCACGTCATCGCGGTCTGTCAGCCTTCCGTTCCGGTGCTGGCCGCCGCTGCGGTGATGGAGGAAGCCAATGATCCGCTGTCTCCGTCGTCTATGACGCTGATGGGCGGCCCGATCGACACGCGCATCAACCCGACGGCGGTCAACAAGCTCGCCCAGGAGCGGTCGCTGCAGTGGTTCTCCGACAATGTCATCATGAACGTGCCCTGGCCGCAGCCGGGCTTCATGCGCCCGGTCTATCCGGGATTCCTGCAGCTTTCGGGATTCATGTCGATGAATCTCGACCGGCATCTCGTCGCCCACAAGGAATTCTTCATGCATCTCGTGAAGAACGACGGCGAACCGGAAAAACACCGCGATTTCTACGACGAATATCTCGCCGTCATGGACCTGACCGCCGAATTCTACCTGCAGACGGTCGAGCAGGTCTTCATCAAGCATTCGCTGCCGAAGGGCGAACTGATGCATCGCGGCAAACGCGTCGATCCGGCAGCGATCCGCAAAGTGGCGCTTCTCACCGTCGAAGGTGAGAATGACGATATCTCGGGGGTCGGCCAGACAAAGGCGGCGCAGACAATCTGCGTGAACATCCCTGAAGATATGCGCATGCACTATCTGCAGCCGGATGTCGGCCATTATGGTGTTTTCAACGGCTCGCGGTTCCGCCGCGAGATCGCGCCGCGCATCCTCGATTTCGTCCGCCAGCATTCCCGCTCTGCCGTCAAGCCTCCGGTGCCGCGTGTCATCAAGGGCGGGCGGACGGCCTAAATCAGGCGTGGCTGAATTAGCAAAACGGATTCAAGGCCTTGTCCGATTTCGCGGGCAATCGTCTTGAAGGTGGTTGTTGCGGTAACCACATCGATTTCAGCGTTCGGTATCCTGCCGGGCGTGGAAAGCGAGGATACCCGCACGATGAACCAGTCAGCATTGCTTCGACCGGATTGGACTCCGGCTACCATTGCCCTGATGATTCTCGGCTTCATGGTTTTCTGGCCTCTGGGTCTGGCCATGCTTGCCTATATCATCTTCGGCGACCGTCTGCGCGGCTTCAAGCGTGACGTCAACCAGGCGACCGACGGCTTCTTTGCCTCCTGCCGCCGTTCGAACGGCCGTCACCGCCCGCACTTCTCGACCGGCAACGTCGCCTTCGACGACTGGCGCAAGGCCGAGATCGACCGGATCGAGGAAGAGCGCCGCAAGCTCGATGAAATGCGCGAGGAATTCGACGCCTACATGCGCGAACTTCGCCGCGCCAAGGACCAGGAAGAGTTCGATCGCTTCATGCGTGACCGCAAGAACGCCAAGCGTGACGACAACGGCCCGGTCGCCGAATACCAGACGCCATGACGGCCTGAACGCTGAATTGATGACCGGCATCTCCCGATGCCGGTTTTTCTATGTCCGCTCCGCCGGCGAATCGGATAGAAAACACCCATGTTCTCGCTCCTGAAGACAAGGCCGAAAACCCGGAAACCGGCCCCGCCCGAAACGCGGACGCTTGATGTGGCCGGCCGGCTGATGCCGTTGACGATCAAGCAGCACGACCGGGCGACGCGCATCACCTTGCGCATCGAGCCGGGCGGCCGGGCCTTGAAGATGACGGTGCCGAAAGGTCTTGCGGCACGCGAGGTCAATGCTTTTCTCGATCGGCACCAGGGTTGGCTGCTCACCAAACTTGCCAAGTTTTCGACCGATGCCGGCTTGCGCGACGGCGGCGAAATTCTCTTTCGCGGCATTTCCCATCGCATCCAGCATACCGGCAGCTTGCGCGGGCTGACGGAGGCGGTTTCGATAGACGGCCGACCGGTGCTGCGCGTCAGCGGAATGGAGGAGCATGTCGGACGACGCATCGCCGCCTTTCTGAAGAAGGAGGCGCGCGCCGAACTGGTAAAGCTGGCGACGATGCATGCCGCAACCATCCGGGCACCGATCCGCTCGATCTCGATGAAGGACACGCGCAGCCGCTGGGGCTCTTGCTCGTCGGAGGGAAATCTGAGCTTTTCCTGGCGCATCGTCATGGCGCCGCCCTCGGTGATCGATTATCTCGCCGCCCACGAAGTTGCCCATCTCAAGGAGATGAACCACGGGCCTCGCTTCTGGGCGCTTTGCAAAAGGCTTTGCCCCGGCATGGACGAGGCGAAATCCTGGCTGAAGCGGCACGGCAGCCAGCTGCACGCCATTGATTTTGAATAGCGGGCGGCCGCGCTAAATGCAGCGTTGCATGCAAATTGGCTCGACTCTTGCCGCATTTCGTGTCACTTCGCTGCCATGAAACCCGATATCAAGATCTGCGGCTTGACGACGCCTGATGCTGTCGATCGCGCGCTGACGCGCGGCGCGACCCATATCGGTTTTATTTTCTTCGAAAAGAGCCCGCGTTATATCGAGCCGGACCTGGCGGCAAAACTTGCCGAACCTGCGCGTGGCAAGGCGAAGATCGTCGCCGTCGTCGTCGATCCCAGCAATGACGAGCTGGATGAGATCGTCTCGCTGTTGAAGCCGGATATTCTGCAACTCCACGGCAATGAGAGCCCCGAACATGTGCTCACCATAAAGGCGCTTTATGGTCTGCCTGTCATGAAGGTGTTTTCGGTGCGCACGGCCGATGATCTGAAGCGCGTCGAGGCCTATATCGGCATCGCCGATCGGTTTCTCTTCGATGCAAAGGCGCCGAAGGGTTCCGAATTGCCGGGTGGTAACGGCATTTCCTTCGATTGGAGCCTTCTGAGCTGGCTGGACGGCAGCATCGACTACATGCTCTCAGGCGGGCTGAACAAGAACAATGTCGCGGATGCGCTTGTGAAGACCAAGGCACGTGGTATCGACGTCTCCTCGGGCGTCGAAACGGCACCTGGCGTCAAGAGCGTCGCAATGATCGATGAATTTTTCGATGCGGTCGAAGGGGCGGATGCGCCTGTCATGGCCTCAGGGAGTTGAGAGTGAACGAAACGCCTAAACCGAATTCCTTCCGTTCCGGGCCTGATGAAGACGGCCGTTTCGGCATCTATGGCGGTCGTTTCGTTGCCGAAACATTGATGCCGCTGATCCTCGATCTGCAGGACGAGTGGGATAAGGCGAAGAACGATCCGGCATTCCAGGCCGAATTGAAGCATCTCGGCGCCCATTATATCGGCCGCCCGAGCCCGCTCTATTTCGCCGAACGGCTGACGGCCGAGCTCGGCGGCGCGAAGATTTATTTCAAGCGCGAGGAGCTGAACCACACCGGTTCGCACAAGATCAACAATTGCATCGGCCAGATCCTGCTTGCCAAGCGCATGGGCAAGACCCGGATCATCGCCGAAACCGGCGCTGGCCAGCATGGTGTCGCCTCCGCCACCGTTGCCGCCCGCTTCGGCCTTCCCTGCGTCGTCTATATGGGCGCCACCGACGTCGAGCGTCAGGCGCCGAACGTTTTCCGCATGAAGCTGCTCGGCGCCGAGGTCAAGCCGGTGACGGCGGGCAGCGGCACGCTGAAGGACGCCATGAATGAGGCGCTGCGCGACTGGGTCACCAATGTCGAGGATACCTATTACCTGATCGGAACGGCGGCTGGTCCGCATCCCTATCCGGAGATGGTCCGCGATTTCCAGTCGGTGATCGGCACGGAGGCGAAAGAGCAGATGCTGGCAGCCGAAGGCCGCCTGCCGGATCTCGTCGTCGCTGCCGTCGGCGGCGGTTCGAACGCGATCGGCATTTTCCATCCTTTCCTGGATGATCCTACCGTGAAGATCGTCGGCGTCGAAGCCGGCGGCAAGGGCCTGCAGGGCGATGAACATTGCGCCTCGATCACCGCCGGTTCGCCGGGTGTGTTGCACGGCAACCGCACCTATCTGCTGCAGGATGGCGACGGTCAGATCAAGGAAGGCCATTCGATTTCGGCCGGTCTCGATTATCCCGGCATCGGCCCCGAGCATTCCTGGCTGAACGATACCGGCCGCGTCGACTACGTGCCGATCATGGATCACGAAGCGCTCGAGGCCTTCCAGACCCTGACACGCCTCGAAGGCATCATCCCGGCACTCGAGCCTTCGCACGCGATTGCCGAGGTGATCAAGCGCGCACCGAAGATGGGCAAGGACGAGATCATCCTGATGAACCTCTCCGGCCGCGGCGACAAGGATATCTTCACCGTCGGCAAGATTCTGGGAATGGGACTGTAAGACATGACCGCACGCATGGACAAACGCTTTGCCGAGCTGAAGGCCGAGGGCCGTCCGGCGCTTGTGACCTATTTCATGGGCGGCGATCCTGATTACGATACCTCGCTCGGCATCATGAAGGCGCTGCCGGAAGCAGGCTCCGACATCATCGAACTCGGCATGCCCTTTTCCGATCCGATGGCCGACGGACCGGCGATCCAGCTGGCCGGCCAGCGCGCGCTGAAAGGCGGTCAGACGCTGAAGAAGACGCTGCAGCTGGCGGCTGATTTCCGCAGGACCAATGATGCGACGCCGATCGTCATGATGGGCTATTACAATCCGATCTATATTTATGGCGTCGAGAAATTCCTCGACGACGCGATCGCCGCCGGCATCGACGGCCTGATCGTCGTCGATCTGCCGCCTGAAATGGACGATGAACTCTGCATCCCGGCGATCCGCAAAGGCATCAATTTCATCCGCCTGGCGACGCCGACGACGGATGAGAAGCGCCTGCCGAAGGTTTTGAAGAACACCTCCGGCTTCGTCTATTACGTCTCGATGAACGGCATCACCGGTTCGGCGCTGCCGGATCCGTCGCTGGTGTCGGGCGCGGTGGAACGCATCAAGCAGCACACGCAACTGCCCGTCTGCGTCGGCTTCGGCGTCAAGACGGCCGAACACGCCAAGGTCATCGGCGGTTCGGCCGACGGCGTCGTCGTCGGCACTGCCATCGTCAATCAGGTCGCTACGAGCTTGACCGCTGACGGCAAGGCGACGGCTGACACGGTTCAGGCGGTTGCCACGCTGGTGCGCGGCCTTTCCACGGGAACACGTTCGGCACGCCTTGTTGCTGCCGAATAGTTTGCCCACATTGGCACCAAAGCAGGTCGCGCAAAAGTGTGCAGCGGGTTTGCGGCAAAGACAGGCGGGAAAACAGACCTAAAGCGTGGCAAGCGATCTGAAAGATCGTGATGCGCTTCAGTCAATCAGGAGTATTCGAGTTGAACTGGATCACCAACTACGTTCGCCCGCGGATCAATTCAATGCTGGGCCGTCGCGAAGTGCCGGAGAACCTCTGGATTAAGTGCCCGGAAACCGGCGAGATGGTCTTCCACAAGGATCTGGAAGGCAACAAATGGGTCATTCCGGCCTCCGGCTACCATATGAAGATGCCGGCCAAGGCTCGCCTCGCCGATCTGTTCGACAATGGCGACTATGAATCGCTGCCGCAGCCGAAGGTCGCCCAGGACCCGCTGAAATTCCGCGATTCGAAGAAATATAGCGATCGCCTGCGTGACAGCCGCCTGAAGACCGAACAGGAGGATACGATCCTTGCCGGCCTCGGAAAGGTGCAGGGGCTGAAACTCGTGGCGGTCGTGCACGAATTCAACTTTATCGGCGGTTCGCTCGGCATGGCCGCCGGTGAGGCGATCGTCAAGGCTTTCGAGCGTGCGACCTCGGAAAAGTGCCCGCTGGTGATGTTCCCCGCTTCCGGCGGCGCGCGCATGCAGGAAGGCATCCTGTCGCTGATGCAGCTGCCGCGCACGACGGTTGCCGTCGACCTGCTGAAGGAATCCGGTCAGCCCTATATCGTCGTCCTGACCAACCCGACGACCGGCGGCGTCACGGCCTCTTACGCCATGCTCGGCGATATTCATCTGGCCGAACCGGGCGCCGAAATCGGCTTTGCCGGCAAGCGCGTCATCGAGCAGACCTTGCGCGAAAAATTGCCCGAAGGCTTCCAGACCTCCGAATACCTGCTGGAACATGGTATGGTGGATATGGTCGTCAAACGTCACGATATCCCGGAAACGCTGGCGCGGGTCCTGAAGATCCTGACGAAGAAGCCGGTGTCGGTGGCGAATACCATGAATAGCGGCGCAATCGCTCTGGCGGCGAGCGCCTGATAACCGATAGGGCGGGGTGCCGAATTGATACCCAGAGGCCAAACCGCGGTGAGTGAGGCAGCACAGGAGATCGACAAGCTCATGGGATTGCATCCCAAGGGTTTTGATCTGTCTCTCGATCGCATCACCCGTCTTCTCGATGTGCTCGGCAATCCGCACCGGAAATTGCCGCCGGTGATCCATGTCGCCGGCACCAACGGCAAAGGGTCGGTGACCGCCTTCTGCCGCGCCCTGCTCGAAGCCGGCGGCTACAGCGCCCATGTCCACACCTCGCCGCATCTCGTCAATTGGCACGAGCGTTATCGTATCGGTGTGGCGGGCGGACGCGGGCAGCTTGTCGATGACGCCGTCTTTGCCGAGGCCCTGCGTCGTATGGCCGATGCCAATGCCGGACAGCACATCACCGTCTTCGAAATCCTGACGGCGGTCACCTTCATCCTGTTTTCCGAACATCCGGCCGATGCCGCGATTATCGAAGTCGGTCTCGGCGGCCGCTTCGACGCCACCAATGTCATTTCCGACCCGGCCGTTTCGGTGATCATGCCGATTTCGCTGGATCACCAGCCCTATCTCGGCGACAGGGTCGAGCTGATCGCCGCCGAAAAGGCCGGCATCATGAAGCCGGGATTGCCCGTCGTCATCGGCCACCAGGAGTATGACGCGGCACTCGATGTGCTGATGTCGACGGCCGAGCGGCTGCATTGCCCGAGCGCGGTTTTCGGGCAGGATTTCATGGCGCATGAGGAATATGGCCGGCTCGTCTATCAGGACGAATTCGGTCTTGCCGACCTGCCGCTGCCGCGCCTTCCAGGCCGCCACCAATATGCCAATGCCGCTGCCGCCATCCGCGCCGTCAAGGCGGCGGGTTTCACCGTCACCGAGACGATGATGGAAAAGGCGATGAATTCCGTGGAATGGCCGGGCCGGCTGCAGCGCCTGGGCGAGGGCCGGCTGCTTCAGCATGCGCCAGCCGGCGCCGAGATCTGGATCGATGGCGGGCACAATCCCGGTGCCGGCGAAGTGATCGCCGAAGCCATGGCCAATTTCGAGGAGCGCCAGTCGCGGCCGCTTTTCCTCATCATCGGCATGATCAATACCAAGGACCCGGTCGGCTATTTCAAGGCCTTCGCCGGCTTGGTCGAGAAGGTCTTCTGCGTGCCGATCCGCGGCAGCGAGGCGATGATCGACCCGGTGATCCTGTCGAACGCCGCTTATGATGCCGGCTTGGTTGCCGAACCGACGTCAACGGTCGGCGAGGCGCTGGAAGCCATCAAAGCCGTGCTCGATCCGGAGGGGCTGCCGCCGCGCATCCTCGTCGGCGGCTCTCTCTATCTCGTCGGCGATGTGCTTTCGGACAACGGCACGCCTCCGAAGTGAGGGGAGAAATGAAGAATACGAAATGAAAAAGCCCGGTCGAAGCCGGGCTTTTTCATCAATGCGATATCAATCGATCAGGCAGCGTTCGAAATCCAGTTCGAAAGAGCGGTCTTCGGTTTGGCGCCGACCGAGATATCGGCAACTTCGCCGCCCTTGAAGATCGCCAGCGTCGGTATGGAGCGGACGCCGAACTGTGCGGCGAGCTCCGGATTCTCATCGATATTCAGCTTGGCGACCTTGACCTTTCCTTCCATCTCGACGGAGATTTCTTCAAGGCTCGGCGCAATCATCTTGCACGGGCCGCACCATTCAGCCCAGAAATCGACGACGACGGGTTCTGCGGATTCCAGAACTTCCGACTGGAAGTTATTGATATCGACTTTCACGGTAGCCATGGGCTGCTCCTTTGGAGGAATTGGGTGTTGAACCACATGTGATGCTGCGGTGCCAAATTTTCAATGTCCGGTATTTCACTTTGTCTTCAGTCCTGCAAGCGCCAAACCGAGCGCCTTTTCGCTCAGCGTGTAGAGCGAGGCGTTCTCGGTATAGACGAGCATGCACTCGATAGGCTTGTCGGGATAGAGCGGCGCCAGGATCTCGCGATAGATCGCCAGCTGCGCCTGGTGGGGGAAGGGGATGGCCGCCTCTGTCGCCGGCGGGACCCGATTGGTCTTGTAATCGAGGATGACGACCCGATCGGCAAGGACGGCAAGCCGGTCGATGCGGCCGGAGACGGCATAGCGCCTGCCCTCAAGCGTCAAGGTGCCCATGATCGAGACCTCGGGCTGGGCCTGCGAACCGAGGACGGCGTGCAGACCCTCTTCGTCCAATAGTTTCAGAACCGAATCGACAAGCTTGCGGCGTTCGGCTTCAGGCCAGAACCGCGCCGCCCGTTCGGCATAGCGGCCTGCCGCATTGGCCCGTTCGGCAGGCGGAACTTCGGGAAGCGCCTGCAGCATGCGATGGATCAGCCGGCCCTTCTCCAGCGACCGATCGCTGCGCTCCGTCTCGCCGAACAGCGGCGAAACGACGAGCAAGCCGCCTTCGTCTTCATCGATGATCGTCCCGGCGCCGGAGGGGCTGAGCGGTCGGGGTAGCTCGACCTGCGGCGGCAATGGCCGCAGCAGGCCGTCCGGCAGCCTCTCCTCGCTGCCGCGCTCCTGGCTGCGGTCGATACGCTCGAAGCTTCGTTCCACCCGCGGCACACGCCATTTGACACCTGGCCATTCGCCATCGGGACTGGAGAATGTGGTCGCCTCGACATGCGGATGGTCGTCGCGCAGTGCCGTCGAAATCATCATATGCCAGGTGTCGTTGCTGAGACGCACGCCGCGATAGCCGCAGACGACCAGCCGGTCGGCGGCACGCGTCATGGCGACATAGAGCAATCGGCGGTATTCCTCTTCCGCCAGCATCTGGATACGAACGGCGTCGTTCTGCGTCAGCGAATTGGCGAGATCGGAGACGGGAACCCAGACGGGCATCGGCGGTTCGTCGGCGTCCGTCTCGATCAGGCGAAGTTTCGGCAGATGGGTATGGGTGAAGGCCTTCGAACCGCCGTCGACCAGGAAAACGATCGGAGCCTCGAGACCCTTGGAGGCATGCACCGTCATGATCCGCACTTCGTTGCGCCCCTTATCCTGCTCGCGCTTGACCACCGGGGCTTCGAGCTCCAGCGTCGAGATGAAGGATTGCAGCCCGGGAAGGCCGGCGCTCTCGTGGTCGAGCGTGAAGGTCAGGAATTCGTCGAGGATATCGCTGACCTCTGTGCCGAGCCGGGCCAGGAATTGCCGACGCCCGCCATGGCTTCCCAGCACACGCGCATAGAAATCATGAACCGACAGGCTCCTGGATTGGCGAAGGAACAGCTCCAGCCTCTCCACGGCGGCGCGGAAACGCTCGGTGCCGTCGGCGGCGAAGCGTTTGAGATGGCTCCAGACGCTCTCATGATCGCCGCGCAGTCCGGCGATCGCAAAGATGTCGTCCTCGGAAAGATCGAAAAGCGGGCTCTTGAGCACGGCGGCGAGCGAAAGATCGTCTTCCGGCAGCAGCAGGAAACGGCCGAGCGCCAGCAGATCCTGCACGGCGATATGGCTGGTCAGCACCAGCCTGTCGGCACCGGCGACCGGAATGTCGCCGCGGCGTTTCAAGGCGCGCGTCAAGGCATTGACGAAGGCGTCGCGCTTGCGCACCAGCACCAGGATATCGCCGGCTTCGATCAGGCGCTCTTTGCCTTTGTCGACGATCGTCTCGCGGCCGACGAGCGCGCCGATCGAATGGGCGATCCGCCGCGCCAGGATTGCGGCCGGCGCGCTTTCCGGCGTCGCGTCGAAGGGCGCCGTCCAGTCCTCCTCCTTGGCCACCGCCTCCGGCGCGACCACCTCCCAGAGATCGACGGCGCCGGGATGTCCGATGCGGCTGGACCGATGCACGACCGGTTCGCCAAGCGCGCTGAGGCCGCGCGCATTGTCGGGTTCCCGGAAAATATGGTCGACGGCCTCGAGCACATCCGCGGTCGAGCGGAAGGAAAGCGGCAGCCGCACGGAAGAAAAATTCTGCCCGCTGTCGGAGACGCGCCGCCGCGTCCGGTCGCTTTCCTCGGAAAACCGCTCGGGCCGCGCCCCTTGAAAGGAATAGATCGACTGTTTCTCGTCGCCAACGGCAAAGAGCGTGCGCACGATCGGCCGGGCGCTTTCGCCGGAGAAGAAATCCTCGGCGAGCGACTGGATGACGCTCCACTGGATCGGGCTGGTATCCTGCGCTTCGTCGACGAGGATATGGTCGATGCCGCGATCGAGCTTGTAATGGATCCAGGGACCGACGCCGCTTTTTGTCAGCAGGTCGGCGGTGCGGGTGATCAGATCCTCGAAATCGAGCTGGCTGCGCTGCTTCTTCAGCTCCTCATAGTCGTGATTCAGCCGGTCGGCGAGCACGAGCGCGGCATGCGTCGCGCCATACATCCGCATCAGTTTCAGCCGGTCGCGGCTTGCGGCGACATGGGCGCGGGCAGCGGCGATGGCGCCCGCCAGCTGCGGTGCTTCGGCAAGCATCGCCTTGACCGTGAATTGTGAATCCGCCTTCGGTTCGCCCTTCGCCGTCAGAAAGATTTTCTCGAGAAACTCGGCGCGCTTTGCGTCATCGCGTTCCCGCCCGGCAAGCCTGAGGCCGTAGGCAACTTCCTGTGCCTTCGCGCCGCCCTTATGGTCGGCAAGCGACAGATAGAGCTCCAGCATGCCGCCGGAAAGCTCCGGCAAAGGCCAATATTGCGCCACGATCCGGCTTTCCGTGTCATCGGCGGCAAGGCCGAGCCTTTCGCGCAAAACCATCGCGACACCGCCCTGGCGTTCGGCCGCCGCGGCGAAACGACGGATGGCGTTGCGGTTGGCAACGATGTCGCCGAGCAGGTTCTCCAGTCCGGATTCGTCGCCGAGATCGAGCACATAGGCGAATGCCTCGGCAAGGGCGCTGTCTCCCTCAGGCGCGGAAGCCGTCAGCAGCGCCCGGCGCGCGTCGGAAAGCAGCGCCACTGCTGCGCGGTCGTCGAGAACCGAGAAATGCCCGGCGACGTTGGCCTCCAGCGGAAACTGATGCAGCAAGGCCTCGCAAAAGGCATGGATCGTCTGGATCTTCAGTCCGCCGGGTGTCTCCAGCGCCTTGGCAAACAGCCGGCGGGCCTCGGCAAGCTTTATTCCGTCAGGCGCCGTCCCCTCGATCTGGCTGATCCGCCGGCCAAGGTCTTCATCGTCGAGCACCACCCAGTCCGCCAGCCGTTCGAAGACGCGGTTCGACATTTCGGAGGCCGCAGCCTTGGTATAGGTGAGGCATAAAATGGCGGAAGGCCGCGCACCGGCAAGCAGAAGCCGGATGACGCGCTGGGTCAGCACATGCGTCTTGCCTGAGCCGGCATTGGCCGAGACCCATGCCGAGCGCTCGGGATCGGAGGCGATTGCCTGCTGGATCGTCGTCCAGCCGATCCAGGCGCCGGGATCGTCGCCATTGGGAAGCGCGGTCACGTCACTCATCGCCGCCGCCCTCTTCGGTTTCTGCCGTCGACCATTCGGAGACGCGGGCGAGGTGATCATAGTCGCCGCCGAAATCGAATTGCTGCGCCGGGATGAGCCGCGAGGTGAAGCCTTTGTCGCCGGATTGCAGCAACGTCACGAATTTGACCAACTGGTCGATCGATTCCTCGGCAAGATCCATCGCCGATTTCGCCTTGTCGCTGCGCGCCGAGCTCTCGTTGTTAACGGTATCGACCTGAAAACGCCGTCCCGGCCGCAGGCGGACATAGAGCAGGTCCTGCGGCACGAGACTGCCGACGTCGCGGAAGGCGCCGCCGCGCAAGGCCGCCGCTTCGAGCGCAAGCTGCGGATCGAGCAGCACGCGCGCCTGCGCCGGCGAGGGATTGTAGCCGGTCTTGTAGTCGATGATGTCGGCGCCGTTCGGTCCGGTGACGTCGATCCGGTCGGCAACACCGTTGAGCCGGATATTGATCGGTTCCAGTTCGATGCCGCCGCGCACCTCCGTCAGCGTCTTGCGGATGCCGGGCCGCCGTCCCGCCTCCCAATCGAGGAAGGCGCGGGCCACCGCGCGAAAGCGAGGCCGCCATACGGCATCGATATGCGACGGCAGCTGCTCCATGTCGAAAAGCTCGGAAAGGATGCGCTCCATCGCCGCTGCCGCATCCGGCGTGCCCGCGACATGGGCTTCGCGAATGAACCGGTCGATGATCTTGTGGTAGAGCGTGCCGCGTTCGGCCGCTCCCGGATCGCGATTGAACGCATCGACGGCATCGAGCCGCAGGATGCGGCGGGCATAGATGGCATAAGGGTCCCGGCGCAGCCGGCCGACTTCGCTGAAGGAGTAGGATGTCGGCTGCAGCGTCAGCGGCGGTTTCGGCGAGGGTCGCTGCGCCGGCGCCTGGGCTTCCCCGCGATCGATCAGGCCGGCCCATTGGAGGAAGCGGTTGCCGCGTCCCTTCAATTCCGCTTCGAAGGCCTCTCCGGCAAGCGCCAGCAGCCGCTGCAGCCAGCGCGAGGCGACCGTTGGTGTCGAGCCCTGGCGCAGCGCCCTCGAATAGATCAGATGGCGCGTGCCGTTCGCCATCTCGAAGTCGTGCGCCAGCTGGCCGATGCGCCGTTCCGGCGGCTCCAGTCCGATCTCCGTCTTCATCATGCGCGGAATGAAGGGATTGTTGGCGGTCTGCCCCGGCCAGGTGCCCTCGTTCAGGCCGCCGAGGATCAGCGTATCGACGCTCTGCAGGCGGGCTTCCAGCGTGCCGAAGATGAAGAGGCGGGGATGGCTGAGCGCGCGCGGCTTCACCGCATGACCGGCGGCAAGTGCTGCCATGATATCGATCCATTGCGGCCCGTCGGCCTCCATCTGGCCGCTGGTGTCGATCACTTCGCCGAGCAGGGCGGCGAGCGCATCTCCCGCTTCACCGGACCAGAGATCGGCGAGATTGCCGTGTGGATCGGCGGCCACCGCTTCAAGCGAGCGGCCCGTGCGCTCCGCCCATTCGGACAAGGTAAAACTTGCCGTCCTCCCGCGATCTTCCGGCCGGTGCCGCATCACGGCCGAAGCCAGCGGCTCGGTCGCTTGTGTGACCCGGCGGGCAAGGTCGTAGGCGGCCTCGGCGGCGTCGGGCGAAAGCGCCTTTCGCCATTGCGGCGCGTGCCTGTCCTGCGCCTGTTCGCCAAGCTGCTGGGTCAGCAATGGCTCGAGCCTGCTGATATCGACCTCCGCCACGCCGCCGCGCAGCGCCAGCAGTTCGAGCGCCTCGGTGGCGGAAATCAATGCGTCGCGTTCCAGGCCGAAGCGGGCCAGCGGATGTTTGAGCAGCGAGACGATCGCCACCGGATCGCCCGGGCGCAGTGTTGCTTCCAGCAGCAATTGCAGAAGCGTGCCCTGCGGCGTGGCCGCAAGCGGCGTGCCGGCCGAATCGTCGGCGAGGATACCGAAGCGGGAAAGTTCCGCCATCACCCGGCGGGCGAGATTGCGGTCGGGGGTGATGAGAGCTGCCCGGCTTTCGCCGTCCTGCCCCGGTCTTTCCAATGCCAGCCGGAGCGCAATGGCAATCGCGGTCGCCTCCTCGCGTTCGTTGGCGGCTTCGATCAGCGAGACATCGGCGAAAGCCGAAGAGAGGGCGCCTTCGGGCAGCTCGCTCTTCCAGGCGCCCCAATCGCTGGTCGCCTCCGCAGGGACGAGTGCCCGGGACAGAATTTCGGCGCGCCGGTCGAGATTGGCTTCCGGCCTGTCGAGGATCGCGACGTCGGCCCGCGTCAGCTTCAGCCGCTTGAGCAGCGACGACAGACCATATTGGGGGTGGCTTCGGCTTGCGGGATTGGCGTACTGGCCCGGCGAAAGCTCCGGCGCCACCATCTGCCAGTGCTGTTCCGGCATGGAGAGATCAAGGCCCGGAAGCACGATCACGCCCTCGGGCAGATTGGCGACAGCGGCGATGAGATCGGCGGTGGCGGCAACCGAGCCCGTCGAACCGGCGATGATGATCGGTCCAGCGGGCTTCGTCGCCGAAAGCCTGTTGGCTTCGGCCCTGAGAATGGCGTTTCGGTGCCGTGCCGGCGAGGATTTGCCGAGTTCGGAAAGCCGTTCCGGCCAGAATGCGCTGGCGATCTGCAGGAATTCTGCCGTCAGCTGCCACCAGGCGGCGTAATCGCCGGTGTCGAGTTTTGAGAGTTCCGACCAGTCGAGGTCTTCTGTTTCGATCGAATCGATCAGTTCTGCAAGGTTGCGGGCGAGCCAGATCGCATCCGCTGGGCTTGCCGGCGCCACCAGCGGCGAATCCGAATGAATGTGGCGGACGATCTCCGGCAGTTTATTCCGCCAGGCGAGGATGAGGCGGGCAAGCTCCAGCAGACGGGCGGTATTCGACAGCGGCTGAGCAAGATCGATCGTTGCCGGCAGCGCCTCGTCGAAATAACCGCTGTCGTCGTCGGTTTCGCCGAGAGGGCGGATGACCGGCAGGATCGCAGAGCGGCCGCCGAGCAGGTCGACGAATTCCGAACGCAGCACACGCACGGCGCGCCGGGTCGGCAGATAGATCGTCACCCTGGCTAGCGACAGCGGATCGTCGGCCTCATGCCGGAAGAGCGGCGTCAGCCGGCCGTCGCAAAGCGTCGTCGCCAGCGTTTTCAGGAAGGAGAGGCCCGCCGGGATCGTCAGAATGCGTGGCTGGTGCCGCTCCGCCATATCTCACGCAAACGCCCGCAGCCGTCGGATCGTTTCCTCCGCCTCGCCGATCGCCTCCGGCGTTCCCACCGTCAGCCAATGGCCGTCGAGCACCATGCCGAAAAGCCGTCCGCGCGCGATCGCCTTGTCGAAATAGATATTGAGGTTGAAGGCATCCTGCGGCGCGTCATCGAACAGCGACGGGTTCATGGCGATTGCTCCGGCATAGACGACGGGATTGGAAGGATCGTCGCGATAGCGCGTCAGCCGGCCGTCGGCCGCCATGCCGAAATCGTTCTTGCCGTTGTGACCTGTGGTATCCTCGATCCTTACGCAAAGCAGGGCCATGTCCATGCGTTCGGCATCGAAGAATCCGGCTAAGCGCTGCAGGTTCGTCGGCCGCCCGGGCTGTTCGCCGATCCAGAAGAGATCGGCATTCATGACGAAGATATCGTCGCGGGTCAGCAGCCTCAGCCCCTTCGCCAGCCCGCCGCCGGAATTCATCAGCGCCTCCCGCTCGTCGGAGATGACGATGTCGAGGCCGCGATAGGCGTCGAGATGATCTAGCATCTGGTTGGCGTGGTGGTGAACGTTGACGACGGCCCGTTCGACACCGGCAGCCACGAGCGAATCCAGCGCGTAGTCGATCATCGGTTTGCCGTCGATCTTCACCAGCGGCTTCGGGATCGTGTCGGTGATCGGGCGCATGCGGGTGCCGAGACCCGCGGCCAGTACCATGGCTTGTCTGATGGTCATGCTGATCCGGAACTTATGATTCGCTTTGGCCTATTCCAGCCCTTGCGCACCAATCGCGCAAGGGGGCAAGCGCTTCGTGCTCGAACGCGACCTGGAGATAGGCAAGCGTTCGCGGCATATGCTTGAGATAACCGGGCTTGCCGTCGCGCTGCAACAGCCGCACCCAAAGGCCGGCAAGCTTGCAGTTGCGCTGCGCCGACATGATCGCCCAGGCCTTCACAAATCCGGCTTCGTCGAAGCCGCCCTGGGCGCGGCGAAGGGCAAGGTATTCGTCCATCAGCTGCCGGAAAAGCCCCGGTTCGATCGTCACGCGCGCATCCTGGACGATGGAGGCAAGGTCATAGGCGGTCGGGCCGATCATCGCATCCTGGAAGTCGATGATGCCGATCTGACGAATACCGCTTTCCTGTTCGCGCCAGATGATATTGGGCGAATGGAAGTCGCGTAGCAGCAGGTTCTTCTCAGCCGTCGCGAGCTCGTCGATGAGCCCATCCCAGATCGCCAGATACTCCGTCCGTTCGGCATCCGTGGGCGGCGTGCCGCGCTTCCAGGCGATGTGCCAATCGAGCACAAGCTGCACTTCCATCTTCATTGCCGTGCGGTCGAAGTCCGGAATGTGATGCGTATGCGTCGTGGAAACCGGAATATCCTGCGGAATCTCAAGGGAATGAAGATGGGCAAGGCAGGCGACGCTTTGCCGGTAACGTTCGGCGATCGGCCGTCCGTCGTCATCGAGCACGCCTTCGGTGCCGAGATCCTCGATCAGCAGGATGCCCTGCTCATAATCGACCTGATAAATCTCCGGCGTCGCAAAACCCCGCTCGCGCAACACGTCGGCAATCGCAACGAAAGGATAGGCATTCTGTGCGAGATGCGCGACCTTGGGATAGGGCTTGCCGTCATAGACCGGCGGTCCCTCGGGATGCGGGCGCCAATCCATCAATATTTTTCGCGGAGCGGCGTCCGGATAGATCGCTTCATAGGCGCGCAGCGACGCATCGCCGGTCAGGAAGCGGCGTTTGACATCGGGATAGCCGGCTTTGTCGAGGAAATCGCGGATCGCCAGAACACGATGGATGCGCAGCGCCTGCGTACCGGCGGCATTGATCGTTGCCCGCCGGCCGCTGCCTTCATGGTCCAGCCTCAGTGCAATGCGCTCCGCCGGCAGTTCGCTCTCGGCCATCTCGGGCCATTCGACGAGACAGATGCCGTTCTCCAGGGCCTCGTCGAAGCCGAGCTCTGTCAGTTCGTCGGGATGGCCGAGCCGGTAGAGATCGAAGTGCGAAACGGGCAAGCGCAGATCGTAGGATTGCACCAGCGTGAAGGTCGGGCTCGGGACCTCGAGCCCGTCATCGTCGGCCATGGCGCGCAGGATCGCCCGGGCGAGTGAGGATTTGCCCGCGCCGAGATCGCCGGAAAGGGCAAGGCAGTCGCCGGCTTTCAGGGCGAGCGCCAGGTCTTCGCCGAAGCGGATGGTCGCCGCTTCGTCCTTCAGGAAAACCGACATCGTATCGCCGGTCGTCATTCGGCGGCAGCGGAATGCGGGATATCGACCGAGGGAATGCGGCAAAGGACGGTCGTGCCCTTGCCCGGCTCGCTGTCGATCGTCACGTCGCCGTGATGCAGGCTGACGAAGCTGTCGACGATCGACAGGCCGAGGCCGGCGCCGCCGCGTTTGCCGCTTTTTGCGCCCGTCGCAAAGCGGTCGAAGACGGTGGCGATCATATCGGGCGAGATGCCGGGGCCGTGATCCCTCACGGAGAAAACGAAATCCGTGCCCTCGCGACGGCATTCCAGCGAAATCGAGGTGCCCTCGGGCGAAAAATTCGCCGCGTTGGAAAGCAGCTTCAGCAGGATCTGCTTCAGCCGCTGCGGATCGGCGACGATCGAGCCGAGATAGGCCGGCGCGGTGATTTCGAGCGCGACGCCACTTTCATGCAGGCGATCGGCGATCTGCATCGAGACGTCGTCGAGCAGGTCGTTGAGATCGATTTCCGCATAGTTGAGCCGCATGATGCCGGCATCGACGGTTGCGAGGTCGAGAATGTCGTTGACGAGCGTCAGGAGGACCGAGGAGGAGGTCGAGATGTGGTCGATATATTCGGCCTGCCGTTCGTTCAGCGGCCCGACTCCTTGCGTGCGCAGGAGATCGGTGAAGCCGATGATATTCGTCAGCGGCGAGCGCAGTTCATAGGACACGTGCTGGACGAAATCGTTCTTCAGCTCGTCGGCTTTGCGCAGCGCTTCGTTCTTCTCGGTCAGCGCCCGCTCGGCACGCACGCTGTCCGTCATATTGACGAAAGTCAGCATGGTCTGGGCGTTCGGCAGCGGGATGACGGCATAGTCGAGCACCAGGCCGGAGAAGAGTTCCAGCGTTCCCTGGCCCGAGCGGCGTTCGTCGTCGAAGCTGGTGATCAGTTCCGCAAAGGCCTTCCAGCCGTCCGGCCGGTCATAGGACGGCGCGCAGGCCTCGCCAAGCGCGCGGATATGGGTGCCTGGTTTGGCTTCGGTTTCGGTGATCCCCCAGAGCGCGCGGAAGGCCGGGTTCGACAGGCGGATGCGTCCATCCGGGCCGAACACCGCCACACCTTCGGAAAGATGGTCGATCGTTTCGCCCTGCACCTTGACCAGCGTGTTGTAGCGCGTTTCGAGATCGACCTGCTCGGTCAGGTTTTCGAACACCCAGGTGGCGCCACCCTGCGGATGGGCGGTCGCAAAGACGCGCAATGTCTGCCCGTTCGGCAGGTGCCAGAGATCGGATTGCGTGTCGAGCGCGCGATAGACGGAAAGGGCCGCTTCCTTCCAGCTCTTCCAGTTGAGCTGGTCCGGCAGTTTCTTGGCTGCCCGCAGCCGTTCGAGCAGCTCGCTATTGTCGGGCCGGCCTTCGAGAAAGGCGATATCCAGCTCCCAGAGTGCGACGAAGGCCTGGTTGTAGAATTGCAGCCGGCGGTCGCCGTCGAAGATGGCGACGGGGGTGGCGAGATGGTCGAGCGTTTCGGCATGGCTCTTCAGCGTCCGTTCCAGCTCGGCGCGCACCGCCTCTATATCTGACACATCGATCGCGATGCCGGCCGAGCCGCCGGGAAGCCTGACGTCGACAACGTCGAAGAAGGTGCGGTTGCCGTGCACCACCGTCGAGATCGTGTCGTGGAAGGGCGATTCCGGCGTCACCGTCGCGCGAATGCGTTCGCGTGCCACGGTCGTCAGCATCTCGCGGCCTTCATTGATCGCCTGCTGCGGCGAGCGCGCTTCGACGGCCTCGCCATAAGCCTGGTTGACCCAGGTGAGGCGGCCGGCCGGATCGCGCTGCCAGGCCGGCATGTCGATCGCGTCGAGCATGGTCTGGAAGGCTGAGATCGAGGTCATCAGCCGGTCGCGCTCGATCCGGAGTTCGGCAAGCTCGGCGCGCAGATTGTTGAGCGCCACGAAACGGACGAAGGCGCGGCCGCCGGAAACCCGGCCCTGCGCCTCGAGGATTTCATCGCGGATGGTTTCCACCACCATATCGAAGCTCTGTGCCCCGTCGCGCAGCCGGTCGATCGCCTTTTCCAGATCGGCGGCCGAACGTGACTTCAGCCAGAGGCCGAAGGCCAGGAATTCGCCGTCCTGCGGCGCACCGGTCTCTGGCGGAAGCTGGCCGAGCAGTTCGGGACGGGCGTTGCCGTCCCAGATGACGATCCGCCGGTTCTTGTCGGCGATCAGCGCCTGGTATTGCGAAATGCGCTGCTGGGCATCGGAAAGCGCCGAGCGGATTTCCCGGCTCTCGTTTTCCAGATTGCCGCGCTGGCGCACCAGCCACAGCGTCGACAACAGTGCTGCCGATATGACGCCGATGACGACGGAGACGCCGACGACCTGCGAGGATGTGAAGAGGTGAGCCGAGGCCGCCGCCTGCTGCTCGCCCTGTGCCAGAACCGGCCGCGCCAGCGCGGCAAGCGCCGTGCCGGCCGCGCAGGCTTTCAGAAAGCGCGCCAATGATCCATGCTCTTGCTTTGCGGCCTCGTGTGCCGTTGCAGATTGATGTTGTTGGCCTGCCATCAGTGGGCGGCGACCGGCGCGAACGCCATCATCCGCCTGACCGGGCAGGCTGTTTTTCATTTCCGACATCCGCGGTATGTCTCCGTCCTTCAATGTGCCGCATTACGACAAGACATCCCATTTCCGGAGCGGCCGGACGGGTCCGGCGCCACGAATCAAGTCTTAAAACAATACTTCGGAAGGGAATCGGCGGGAAGGGAGCGCCCAAAAAATAAGCCGCGGCATTTGTCAATGCCGCGGCTTCTACATCTTGTGGATATTAACGGTCAGATCAATATCTGTAGTGGTCGGACTTGAACGGGCCCTTCGGCGACACGCCGATATAGGCAGCCTGTTCCTCGGAAAGCTGCGTCAGCTTCACGCCGAGCTTGTCGAGATGCAGGCGCGCGACCTTTTCATCGAGATGCTTCGGCAGGATATAGACCTGGTTCGAATACTCGCCGGGCTTGGTGAAGAGCTCGATCTGCGCCAGCGTCTGGTTGGTGAAGGAGGCCGACATCACGAAGGACGGATGGCCGGTGGCGTTGCCGAGGTTGAGCAGGCGGCCTTCGGAAAGAAGGATGATGCGGTTGCCCTTGGGGAATTCGATCAGGTCGACCTGCGGCTTGACGTTGGTCCACTTGAGGTTACGCAGCGCAGCGACTTCGATTTCGTTGTCGAAGTGGCCGATATTGCCGACGATCGCCATGTCCTTCATCTGACGCATATGGTCGATGCGGATGACGTCCTTGTTGCCTGTCGTGGTGATGAAGATATCGGCCGAGGAAACGACGTCCTCGAGCAGCACGACTTCATAACCGTCCATGGCGGCCTGCAGGGCGCAGATCGGATCGGCTTCGGTGACCTTGACGCGGGCGCCGGCGCCGGAGAGCGAAGCGGCAGAACCCTTGCCGACGTCGCCGTAGCCGCAGACGACGGCAACCTTGCCGGCCATCATGACGTCGGTGCCACGGCGGATGCCGTCGACCAGCGATTCCTTGCAGCCGTACTTGTTGTCGAACTTCGACTTGGTGACGGAGTCGTTGACGTTGATCGCCGGGAAGGGCAGCAGGCCCTTCTGGCTGAGCTGGTAGAGGCGGTTGACGCCGGTCGTCGTTTCTTCGGTAACGCCCTTGATCGCGTCGCGCTGCTTGGTGAACCAGCCAGGCGAAGCGGCAAGGCGCTTCTTGATCTGTGCGAAGAGGATTTCCTCCTCGTCGGAATGCGGATGCGACAGCACGTCCTCGCCGGCTTCGGCGCGGGCGCCGAGCAGGATGTACATGGTGGCGTCGCCGCCGTCATCAAGGATCATGTTGGAAAGGCCGCCATCGGCCCACTGGAAGATCTTGTCGGTATAGACCCAGTAATCTTCGAGCGACTCGCCCTTGATGGCGAAGACAGGCACGCCGGCGGCGGCGATCGCGGCAGCGGCATGATCCTGCGTCGAGAAGATGTTGCACGAGGCCCAGCGGACTTCGGCGCCCAGCGCCACCAGCGTCTCGATGAGCACGGCCGTCTGGATGGTCATATGCAGCGAGCCGGTGATGCGCGCGCCCTTCAGCGGCTTGGCGTCGCCGAATTCGGTGCGGCAGGACATCAGCCCCGGCATTTCGGTTTCGGCGATGGTAATTTCCTTGCGGCCGAAATCCGCAAGCCCGATATCGGCGACGACATAATCTTTTTCAGTGCTCATAGAGGTCTCCAGGCTGAAAAACGTCTCAAAATTGGCGCAGGCGCGAAGATGACCGCGCGATGGATGGGCCGCGTCCTGATGCATGTCGCCCGGACGTGTGCAGCGGTTCCGGGATGACGAGATGCACAAAAAAGAGAGCTGAAGCGCGTCGCATGAAGCTAGTTCGATGCGGCATGCTCTAGCGCACGGCATATCCGCCGTTTAGCAGGCTTCGGATGGGAAGGCAATAAGGATATAAAGAAGTCTTTATATGTTTATATGAGATCAAAGAGATCACATCTCTTCGCCGAAGCGGTTCTGGATCAGCTGATCAAGGGCCTCCAGGGCTTCCTCGGCCTGACTGCCGCTTGCCGAGACGACGACGCTCGAGCCGGGGCTTGCCGCCAGCATCATCAGGCCCATGATAGAGGTGCCGCCGACCGTCATTCCGTCCTTGGAAACGGTGATGGCGGCATCGAAAGCCTCGACCATCTGCACGAATTTGGCGGAGGCGCGCGCGTGAAGCCCGCGCTTGTTGATGATGAGGAGTTCCCGGGAGAGCGATGTCATGAAGGGCCGTTATTTTCCGCTGAGCACACGGCTCGCGACATTGATATATTTCCGTCCGGCTTCGGAAGCCTCCACCAGCGCCTTTTCCATGTTGTTCTCGCCGCGCACGCCGGCGAGCTTGATCAGCATCGGCAGGTTGACGCCGGCAATGACTTCGGTATGGCCGCTGCTCATGACGGATATCGCAAGATTGGACGGCGTGCCGCCGAACATGTCGGTCAGAATGACGACGCCATGGCCGTCATCAGCACCGGAAACAGCCTCCAGAATGTCCTGCCGTCTTTGATCCATGTCGTCTTCGGGGCCAATACAGACCGTCTCGATGAATTTCTGAGGACCGACGACGTGCTCGACAGCATGACGAAACTCTTCAGCCAGCTTGCCATGAGTGACAAGCACAAGTCCGATCATGATATTACTGCTCCCATATACGCCAACGGTGGCCCCAATATCGCAATGCAGCAATTACGTCCACCGGTGGGGGCACATCTTGGCTATGAAAAGCCGAAGTGCAAGATAAAAATGCGAATATATAAGGCAGATTGATCAATCCGGAAGGCGTCAATGCCCGATATCGGGTGCTTTCGCCATCAGGATTGCAAGCGGTGAGGAGACGCCTGTGAGCAACCGCAATGCGGGAAGCGAAAAACCGGGCGCGAGGCTGACGATTTCGCCCTCCGGCGGCACGCGGTTTTCACCGGATGCGCTGCCCGGGAGCACGGCATAATGCATCGCCGCCTGCGGCACATGCTCCTGCCGGACGATGCCGGTGCCGCGAAGCTCGATCAGCCCGGCGATCGATGGTGGGCATGTGGCCACCACGCTGCCGGTCTCTTCGGAAAGAAGAACCTGGTCGTCGGCGATCAGCGCCGTAAACAGCCCGAGCCGGCGCGCCTCCGTCATGCAGGTGAAGGCCAGCATCGATTTTCCCCAGCCGGAGGGGCCGCTGAACAGGAGCCCCGTCCTGCCGACGACGATCGCCGTCGCATGGATGTTCCGGGCCGCCGTCATGCGGCGGCATCGACGGGTAAAGCGAGGGTAAAGCGGGCGCCGAGCACCTGCCCGCCTTCGGCATCGGTGATATTCTCAGCTCTCAGCGAGCCGCCATGAGCCTCGGCGATCTGGCGGCTGATCGACAGGCCGAGCCCGGAATTCTGGCCGAAGCCTTCCGATTCCGGCCGGTCGGTATAGAAGCGCTCGAAGATGCGATCGATATTTTCGGCCTGGATGCCGGGCCCGTTGTCTTCGATCGTGGTGACGCAGCGCGACCGTGTCCGCACCAGCCGCACGGTAATCTTGCCACCCTTTTCAGGCACGAAGGAGCGGGCGTTCTCGATCAGGTTGGCGATGATCTGGCCGATGCGCAGGTCGTGGCCGTTGACGATGAAGCGCGTCTTGACGTTCGGCTTGCGTTCGATCGAATATTCGATCTCCACCTGCTTCTTGCTGCTCCTGACCTGGCGCGAAACCTCGATGAGGTCGCGCAACAGCACCTCCATATCGACGGAACCGGCATCGACACGCGCAAGCTCGGCATCGAGGCGGGAGGCATCGGAGATATCGCTGATCAGCCGGTCGAGGCGGCGGACATCGTGCTGGATGACGTCCATCAGCCGCTTCTTGGAATCGTCGGATCGGGCAAGCGGCAGCGTTTCGACGGCGCTGCGCAGCGACGTCAGCGGATTTTTGAGTTCGTGGCTGACATCGGCGGCGAAACTCTCGATCGCATCGATCCGGTCGTAGAGTGCCGTTGTCATTTCGCGCAAGGCGATGGACAGATTGCCGATTTCATCCTGGCGGGCGGAGAAGTCGGGAATCTGCTCACGCGTCTTGGCCCCGCGGCGCACCCGGATGGCGGCGGCCGAAAGGCGGCGCAGCGGGTTGGCGATCGTCGACGAGAGCACCAGCGACAGCAGCACGTTGACGAGCGTGGCCACGCCGAAGACGCGCATGATCGCAAGCCGCTCGGCATGAACGATATTGTCGATGTCGCCTGCCTGTGTCGACAGCAGCAGCACCCCGAGCACGGCACGGAAGCGCTGGATCGGCACGGCGACCGAAACGATGAGTTCGCCTTTTTCGGTCGTGCGCACGACGGCGCCGCGCACGCCGGTGAGCGCGTTCATCACCTCAGGATAGATCGAGCCGTCGCCGCCCGGCGCTTCCTTGTAGAGCGGCAGGTTGCCGGGCTGCAGCGCCTTGTTGAACAGGGTGGCAAACCATTCGCTCCAGGTCTGCTTCTCCTCCTCGACCGGCGGCAGGTCGAAGCGCAGCACCTGGCCGCGCGAATAAAGATGGCGGGAATCCAGCAGCAGATTGGCATCGGCATCGAAGATGCGGGCGCGCGTGCGCGTCGGAGAGATCAGCCGGCGCAGCACCGGCGCGACCTTCTCGGGATCGATGGGGAATTCGAGGTCTTCGTCGTTCGGTACCGGGGTGATGCTCTGGCCGGCCTGCAGCTCGAGCAGCTTCTGCGGATCGATGGTGATCGAGTTCGTATCAACCGATGCCGAAGCCGAAATGGCGCCGGCGATGATCTCGCCTTGCGTCAACAGGCTCTCGGCGCGGGCGTCGATCAGCCCTTCGCGAAACTGGTTGAGGTAGAGAATACCCCCGACGAGCACCAGCAGTGCGACGAGATTGAAGAAGACGATGCGCCGCGTCAGGCTCGAAAACACAGCATTGCCGAAGATGCGGCGAATCAGCGTGAAGGGATGCGACCAACGGCGGCCTCGGACGCGACGGGTGCTCACGCCCTCCGCATCGTCGAGATCCCTTTCCTGCACCAACTGTGCCAATGACTGGCCCTTTCGAAGGGCGGGGCCGGATAAACCGGTCCGCGGCCCTCAACTATGTCTCGCGCTGCGCCGTTTGGGCTCAGGCTGCCTCGCGGAAGCGGTATCCCACTCCGTAGAGTGTTTCAATCATATCAAAGTCGGTGTCGACCATCTTGAATTTCTTGCGCAGCCGCTTGATGTGGCTGTCGATGGTCCGGTCGTCGACATAGACCTGTTCGTCATAGGCTGCGTCCATCAGCGCGTCACGGCTTTTGACGACGCCGGGGCGCTGCGCCAGAGAATGCAGGATCAGGAATTCGGTGACCGTCAGGGTCACGGCCTCACCCTTCCAAGTGCAGGTATGGCGTTCCTGATCCATGACCAGCTGCCCGCGCTCCAGCGAGCGGGCCTGCTGCACGGCGCCGTTCTTCGGCGCGCCAGCCGGGCTGGCGCCGGCGGCGGCGGCTTCACGGCTTGAGGCGCGGCGCAGCACGGCGCGGACGCGTTCGACCAGCAGCCGCTGCGAAAACGGCTTGGTGATGAAATCGTCGGCGCCCATCTTCAGGCCGAAGAGCTCATCGATCTCCTCATCCTTGGAGGTGAGGAAGATGACGGGAATATCCGACTTCTGCCGCAGACGGCGCAGCAGTTCCATGCCGTCCATGCGCGGCATCTTGATGTCGAAGATCGCCAGCTGCGGCGGGCGCGCCAGAAGGCCGTCGAGGGCCGAAGCACCGTCCGTATAAGTCTCGACCTTATATCCTTCGGCCTCCAGTGCGATCGACACCGAGGTGAGGATGTTGCGGTCGTCATCAACGAGCGCGATTGTCGGCATGGTGTTCGTCTCCGTCATCAGTGCGCAATCTCCCGGATTTGCTTTCCCCAGGCGGTCTCAGTGACCGGATGCGCTTATGGAGGATAAAGGTGGAACAAATTGTGGCAAAGATAAAGGGAAAGATTGTCGTGGAATTCGAAGGCAATCTTGAGTAGCGCGGTAAAATGTTTCAACGCGCCCATCTAAAACGATTTAAAATTATGGCGCTAAATTTAAATCGATTAAATAATTGATATTACTATATTTTTTCAAGTTTTGTCTCTTGTGTTTTAAAATTTCTACCCGTATTTTCGCGATTAGTTTTAACGGCAACGAGCCTGAGCGAAGGGAACTAGCCATGGAAATGTTCGGAGTTCATAACCCGGCAACAGAGCTGGCAACGGTTGGATTGGGCGGCGCAGCCAGCGTTCGCTACAACTTTTCCGCCGCCGCGCTCTATGAAGAATCGATCCGCCGGGGCGAAGCCGAACTGACCGCTCAGGGTGCGCTGAGGGCCCTTACCGGCCAGCACACCGGCCGTTCGCCGCGCGACAAGTTCGTCGTTCGCGATGCCAACACCGATGGCGAAATCTGGTGGGACAACAACAAGCCGCTCTCGCCGGAGCATTTCGCTCTGCTGCGCGCGGATATGCTGGCGCATGCCGCCGGCAAGGATCTGTTCGTCCAGGATCTCGTCGGCGGTGCCGAAGAAGGCCATGCGCTGCCGACCCGGGTCGTCACCGAGTTTGCCTGGCATTCGCTCTTCATCCGCAATCTGCTGATCCGTCCGGAGACGGCGGCGCTCGCCACCTTCGTGCCGAAGCTGACGATCATCGACCTGCCGAGCTTCAAGGCCGATCCGGCCCGCCACGGCTGCCGCACGGAGACGGTGATCGCCTGCGATCTCACCAACGGCCTCGTTCTCATCGGCGGCACCTCCTATGCCGGTGAAATGAAGAAATCGGTGTTCACCGTTCTCAATTACCTGCTGCCGGCCAAGGGCGTGATGCCGATGCACTGCTCGGCCAACGTCGGCCCGGATGGCGATGCGGCAGTGTTCTTCGGCTTGTCCGGCACCGGCAAGACGACGCTTTCGGCCGATCCGGCCCGCACGCTGATCGGCGATGACGAACACGGCTGGAGCGAAAACGGCATCTTCAATTTCGAAGGCGGCTGCTACGCCAAGACCATCCGTCTGTCGGCCGAAGCCGAGCCGGAAATCTACGCGACGACGCAGCGTTTCGGCACCGTGCTCGAAAACGTGGTGCTGAACGAACGCCGCGAGCCGAATTTCGATGATGGGTCGCTGACGGAGAACACCCGCTGCGCCTACCCGATGCATTTCATCCCGAACGCCTCGGAAACCGGCCGGGCCGGGCATCCGAAGACGATCATCATGCTGACCGCCGATGCCTTCGGCGTCATGCCGCCGATCGCCCGTTTGACGCCCGACCAGGCGATGTATCACTTCCTGTCCGGCTACACCGCCAAGGTGGCCGGCACCGAGAAGGGTGTCGTCGAGCCGGAAGCGACCTTCTCCACTTGCTTCGGTGCGCCTTTCATGCCGCGGCATCCGGCTGAATACGGCAACCTGCTGAAGGAGCTGATCAGCCGCCATGGCGTCGAATGCTGGCTGGTGAATACCGGCTGGACCGGCGGCGCCTACGGCACCGGCAAGCGCATGCCGATCAAGGCGACGCGCGCCCTTCTCGCGGCTGCCCTGACCGGCGAACTCGGTCAGGTCGAATTCCGTGCGGACACCAACTTCGGCTTCGCCGTGCCGGTCTCCGTCAACGGCGTCGACAGCAGCATCCTCGACCCGCGCTCGACCTGGGCCGACAAGGCAGCCTATGACGCGCAGGCCGAAAAGCTGGTCTCGATGTTCATCGCCAACTTCGCCAAATTCGAGGATCACGTCGATGGCGGCGTCCGCGATGCGGCCCCGGGCGTAAAGGTTGCGGCCGAATAAGCTGAGCCCGCCTTAAACAAATTCTCTGACTCACGTGAAACCCGGCATCGCAGGATTGCCGGGTTTTTCGATTGACGGCCGATATTTTCAATTCACCGCCGATGTGAGATAGAACGCCGCATGGCCAGCGACGCGCTCTATATCGATGACAGAATCACCATATCAGGATGGGAGCTGACGGAACAATTCGTTCTGGCGGGCGGTCCCGGCGGGCAGAATGTCAACAAGGTCTCGACCGCGGTCCAGCTGTTTTTCAACATTCCGAATTCGCCCTCCCTCAACGATCGCATCAAGGCCAATGCGGTCAAACTCGCCGGCCGGCGCCTGTCGAAGGACGGCGTGCTGATGATCGAGGCGAGCCGGTTTCGTAGCCAGGACCGCAACCGCGAGGATGCGCGCGAGCGGCTGAAGGAGCTGATTCTGGAGGCCGCCAAGCCGCCGCCGCCGCCGCGCAAGAAGACCAGGCCGACCAAGGGTTCGGTCGAACGCCGCCTGAAGGAAAAATCCGGCCGCTCCGAAGTAAAGAAAATGCGCGGCCGCCCCGGCGGCAGCGGCGGCGAATGAAATGCCGGAGCTTTTGAGCGGCATTCGCCACCTTCCCGGCTATCTCGACCGGGCGCGTCAGGAGGCGCTGGTCGAGGTGATCCGCAAGATCGTCGCCGAAGCGCCGCTTTATGTGCCCGCCATGCCCGGAACCGGCAAGCCGATGTCGGTGCGCATGACCAATTGCGGGCCGCTCGGCTGGGTGACCGACAAGGAGCGCGGCTACCGCTATCAGCCGACGCATCCGGCAACCGGCAGGCGCTGGCCCGATATGCCGCAGGAATTGCTCGATATCTGGAATGATGTGGCCGCTTACGACAGCCCGCCGGAAGCCTGCCTGGTAAACTTCTATTCCGACGAAGCGCGCATGGGCCTGCATCAGGACAAGGACGAACAGGATCTGCAGGCGCCGGTCGTCTCGATCTCGCTCGGCAACAGCTGTCTCTTCCGCATCGGCGGCCTCAACCGCAATGATCGCACGCTATCTTTCAAGCTTTCGAGCGGCGATCTGGTCGTATTGGGCGGCGAGGGGAGGCTGTGTTTCCATGGCGTCGACCGCATCCATCCAGCGACCTCGACGCTGTTGAAGAACGGCCGCATCAATCTGACGCTGCGCCGCGTCAATCCTCCAAGCTGATGGTCAGCGAGGATCGCCTGCTATAGTTTCCGCAGCGCGACCTGCTCGATCAGATGATCCTTGCCCTTTTTCAGGATGAGATCGGCACGCGGCCGCGTCGGCAGGATGTTCTGGCGCAGGTTTTTCAGGTTGATATTCGCCCAGAGATCCCCGGCGATTTCGAGCGCTTCCGCGTCGCTGATCGAGGCGTAGCGATGGAAAAAGGAGTTCGGATCGCGGAAGGCGGTCTCGCGCAGCCGCATGAAGCGGGCGACATACCAATTGTGGATCTGGTCTTCGGCGGCATCGATATAGATCGAGAAGTCGAAGAAATCGGAGACCATCGGCACGATCTTGCCGCCGGCAGGCAGGTCGCGCGATTGCAGCACGTTGATGCCCTCGAAGATCAGGATGTCGGGCCGGTCGACGATCTTGTATTCGTCCGGCAGCACGTCATAGACGAGGTGCGAATAGCTCGGCGCCCTCACATCCGGCTGCCCGGCCTTGATTGCCGAGAGAAAGCGCAGGATCGCCGCCGTGTCGTAACTCTCCGGAAAACCCTTGCGCTGCATCAGCTTTTCCCGCTGCAGCACGGCATTCGGATGAAGGAAGCCGTCGGTGGTGACGAGATCGACCTTCGGGCTGGAAGGCCAGCGCCCCAGAAGCTCCTTGAGGATACGGGCGGTGGTCGATTTTCCGACGGCGACCGAGCCGGCAATGCCGATGACGAAGGGCGTCTTCGTCACATCGGAGAGGCTGAGGAAGCGGTTGCGCTGTTCGAACAGCATCTGCGAGGATTCGACATGTGCCGACAGCAGCCGCGACAGCGACAGATAGATGCGCCTGACCTCGTCGAGGTCGATCGGGTCGCCCATCGAACGCAGCCGTTTGACCTCGTCGCTGGTCAGCGTCAGCGGCGTATCGGCGCGGAACTTCGCCCATTGTTCGGAAGAGAAGAAGTGGTAGGGCGAATAGGAGTCCGACTGGAAGTGATCCAACGTTTCCGGCACCCCGATAATCTCAGTCGCGATACTCATGAACCCTGCCGGCCGGCCTTTTCCTTGAGGCCGGACTGCGCGGTTCTGCGCTCGAGTTCGGCCATGACATTCTCTAACGGTATTTCAGCAATCTTCAATACGACCAAAAGGTGATAGAGCACATCGGCGGCTTCATAGGTCAGATTGTCGCGGTCGCCGGTCACCGCCGCCATCACGGCTTCGATCGCCTCTTCACCTAGCTTCTTGGCCGCTTTCGGCTGGCCGGCGGCGACGAGCTTGGCTGTCCAGGATTGCTCCGGCGAGGCTGTCGACCGCTCTTTGACGATGCTTTCGAGATCGGAAAGGGAAAATCCGCTCATATGTCCGCTTTCAAGGTTCAGTCGAGCCGCATGTCGATGCCGCACTTCGACATATAGTGCTTGGCCTCGCCGACGGAATAGGTGCCGAAATGGAAGATCGACGCGGCGAGCACGGCATTGGCATGGCCCTCCTTCACCCCGGCGACGAGATCGTCGAGGTCGCCGACGCCGCCCGAGGCGATGACGGGCACACGCACCGCATCGGCGATCGCTCGCGTCAGTTCCAGATCATAGCCGACCTTGGTGCCGTCTCGGTCCATCGAGGTGACCAGCAGCTCGCCGGCGCCGCGCTCAACCATCTTCCGGGCGAATTCGACGGCGTCGAGGCCGGTCGCGTTGCGGCCGCCATGCGTATAGATTTCCCAGGCGCTGAGATTGTCGCCGCCGACCGCTTGGCTACGCCTGCGCTTGGCGTCGATCGAGACGACGATGCATTGGTCGCCGAACTTGTCGGCCGCCTCGGTGACGAAATCGGGATTGCTGACCGCTGCCGAATTGATCGAGACCTTGTCGGCCCCGCAAAGCAGCAGCTTGCGGATATCGGCGATGGTGCGCACGCCGCCGCCGACCGTCAGCGGCATGAAGCATTGGTCGGCCGTGCGCGACACGACGTCGAAGATCGTCTCGCGATTGTCCGAGGACGCGGTGATGTCGAGGAAACAGAGTTCGTCGGCGCCGGCCGCATCATAGGCCTTGGCCGCTTCGACCGGATCGCCGGCATCGACGAGATTGAGGAAGTTGACGCCCTTGACGACGCGGCCGTCCTTGACGTCGAGGCAGGGGATGACACGGGCTTTAAGGGTCATTTACGCAGTCTCCTTTGCCCTGCTGGCCTTGATCAGCGCCAGCGCTTCCGCGGGGTCGATACGGCCGTCGTAAAGCGCCCGGCCGGAGATCGCCCCTTCCAGCTTCTGCGCGTCGGGCTGCAGCATCCGCTTGATGTCGTCGATCGAGGCCAGGCCGCCCGAAGCAATGACGGGAATGGAAACGGCGTCGGCAAGCGCCAGCGTCGAGCTCCAGTTGATGCCGGTCAGAATGCCATCGCGATCGATATCGGTGTAGATGATCGCGCTAACGCCGGCGCCCTCGAATTTCCGGGCGAGCTCGACGATCCCGAGTTCGGAAGCCTCCGCCCAGCCCTCGACCGCCACCTTGCCGCCCTTGGCATCGATGCCGACGGCGACGTGGCCGGGAAATTTCCGGCAGGCCTCGATGACCAGATCAGGATTTCTGACCGCGACGGTGCCGAGAATGACGCGCCGCAGCCCGCGCGCGAGCCACGCTTCGATATGATCGAGCGTGCGGATGCCGCCGCCGAGTTGCACCGGATTTTTCGTTGCTTTCAGGATCGCCTCGACGGCGTCGCCATTGGCCGAATGTCCCGCAAAGGCGCCGTCGAGATCGACCACGTGCAGCCATTCGAAACCCTGCTCTTCGAAGGATTTCGCTTGGGCGGCCGGATCGGTGTTGTAGACCGTCGCCTGCTGCATGTCGCCGAGCTTGAGGCGGACGCATTGGCCGCCCTTCAGGTCGATCGCGGGAAAAAGGATCATGTCGTCTACGTCCGTAAAGTGGTCGGTACCATCAGCGCATTCCACGCATCTACGATATCCGAGTGGAAAAAGACAGCGGCAATGGTGGCCGCGCCGAAAAGCAGAAGAAGAAGCAAGGCGACGGTAAGGCCGGCACGAACCTGGCGCCAGAATCCGAGACGCCGCTTCATCGATTTTTCGATGTCGCGCACCTCGCGCAGCGCCTGGCTGTTGACGGCGGCGAGCCGGATTTCCGGCTCCATCGCCTCAACATAGGTTTCGGCATAGCTCGACAGGATCTGCGAGGCGCGGTCGCGCAGCGTATTGCGGAGGTCGGTCGAGAGATAATTGCCGGCGACGGCGGCAAGCTCGGCCTCGTTGGGCGAACGGCCGGCATTGCGTTTGCGATAGCTGAGGACGAAATCGCGTTTCTGCCGCTCGTAGAGGGCGTAGGCAAGCAGGCCGATCAGATCGTCCTCGCCCTCGATATAAAATTCCAGCACGGCTTCGGCAATGTCGCCGGCGTTGATGCCGTTGGCGCGCAGCTGCGAATTCTCGTTGCCGGCAAGGAATTCGTGGATCATCGGTCCAGCCTTTCTTTCAACGCCTTGGCCGCATTGGAAAGCGCTCTTTTGTGAACGGTCTCATCGACGCGGCGGATGATCGTTCCATCGGGAAGCCGGATGTCCGAGAAGGGAGGCAGGCCTTCTCTGGAGGGTCTCAGCGTGTAGGACACCTTGCCTGATTTCCGCGAAGCCGGCATCGAGCGCACTCCTGTTCCGCTGTTTCTATAACGGAGAAATAAGGCTGAGGTATTACGGGTTCCAGCGCAGGAAATTGGCGATCAGCGCCAAGCCGAGCTTTTGGCTCTTTTCCGGGTGAAACTGTGCCCCCACCATGTTGTCGCGTCCGACGAGAGCGGTCATCGCGCCGCCATAGTCGACGGTTGCGATGACATCGTCGGCGTTCTCGGCGGCAAGATGGTAGGAATGCACGAAATAGGCATGCAGCCCGTCCGGGCCGGTCGCAATGCCGTTGAAGACCGGGTGGTCGCGCTGCAGGTCGAGCGTGTTCCAGCCGATCTGCGGGATCTTCAGTTGAGGGTCATTAGGCGTCATCCCGACGACGTCGCCGCGGATCCAGTTAAAACCGTGCGTCACGGTCTTTTCGAGGCCGCGCGAGGACATCAGCTGCATGCCGACGCAGATGCCGAGGAACGGCCGCGCCTTCTTCTCGACGGCCTCGATCAGCACCTCGGCCATGCCGGGCACGGCATCGAGGCCGCGCCGGCAATCGGCATAGGCGCCGACACCCGGAAGCACGATACGATCGGCGGCGGCAACATTTTCGGCCCTGTCGGTGAGATCGATATGCGCATCGATGCCCGCCTCACGGGCGGCCCGCTCGAAAGCCTTGGTGGCCGAACGCAGATTGCCCGAGCCATAGTCGATAATCGCGACGCGCATCGTCAGCGTCCTCCATCAAAACCAAAGAGACCAAGCGATGTCGCTTGGCCATGCGGGCCGTTCGATCGGGCCTTGTTCTCCCAATCCGGTGCTGCGGCTGCGTCGGTGTCGGGCTGCGCCGCCCTGTCGGAGAAGTAGACGTCCTCGGCAATGCCGATCGTATCGGCTGCAATGAGCGCGTCTTCATTCCAGCCCTTGCCGGCGAGGTTGCGGATGCGGAGATTCTGGCCCTCGAGGCCGACCAGCAGGTTCACGCCCAGCGTGAGTGCCGCTCCCGCCGGCCAGAGACCCGGTTCGTCCATCAGCGCGCCGCCGATCGCCTGCAGCAGAAAGGCGGCCGCCGCATATAACCACAGCCGATGGGCCAGCAGCCAGGCCCATGGAAACAGCAGACCGAGCCATGTGAAGCCGTCGCGGATCACGCGCGTCTCGTCAAGGCGCGTGCCTGCGCTGCCGGGCGGTGTCAGGAAGATATAGCTGGATGTCATTGTCGCCGCTCCCTTGAGGGGCTCAGACGAGCGTGCCCTTGGTCGAGGGAACGCGGCCCGCCTGTCTCGGATCGATCTCTGTCGCCGTGCGCAATGCGCGGGCGACGGCCTTGAAGCATGTCTCGGCAATATGGTGATTGTTAGCGCCATAATGGTTGAGAATATGCAAGGTGATGCCGGCATTCTGGGCGAGCGCCTGGAAGAATTCGCGAACGAGTTCGGTATCGAACGTGCCGATCTTCGGCGCGCTGAAAGCGACGTTCCAGACGAGGAACGGCCGGCCGGAAAGATCGACCGCGGCCTTGGTCATCGTCTCGTCCATGGCGAGATCGATCGAGGCGTAACGGGTGATGCCGCGCCGGTCGCCGAGCGCCTTGGAGATCGCCTGGCCGATGGCGATGCCGGTATCCTCGACCGTGTGATGGTCGTCGATATGCAGGTCGCCCTTGGCCTCGATCTCCATGTCGATCAGGGAATGCCGCGAAAGCTGGTCGAGCATATGGTCGAAGAAGCCGACGCCGGTCGAAATCTTCGATTTGCCGGTGCCGTCGAGATTGACGGAGACGGAAATCGAGGTTTCGTTGGTCTTGCGGGAAACGCTGCCCGTGCGGCTTGCTGCGGTCTCGGCCATATGGCCCTCCATCGGAATAAGGCCGTTCCTTATCAGGCGTATCGGCAAATATCCAGAAGCCGGGCAAGAGAAAAGCCCGCCCATTTGCAAACGGCGCCGGCCCACTTACATAGGGCTCGACAGGGCCGATGTGCGGTCGAGGTAAAAGCCCGCGTTGTGGGCAGACAGGTGTTTGATGACAACGATCATTACAGTTCGAAAAGGCGGCAAGGTGGTGATGGCGGGCGACGGCCAGGTGAGCCTCGGCCAGACCGTCATGAAGGGCAATGCCCGCAAGGTGCGCCGCATCGGCAAGGGCGAGGTGATCGCCGGTTTCGCCGGCGCCACCGCCGATGCCTTCACCCTGCTCGAAAGGCTTGAAAAGAAGCTGGAGCAATATCCCGGTCAGCTGATGCGCGCCGCCGTCGAACTCGCCAAGGACTGGCGCACCGACAAATACCTGCGTAATCTCGAAGCCATGATGCTCGTCGCCGACAAGTCGATCACGCTGGCGATCACCGGCAATGGCGACGTCCTGGAGCCCGAGCATGGCACGACGGCGATCGGTTCGGGCGGCAATTTTGCCTTCGCCGCCGCCCGCGCGCTCATGGATACCGACAAATCGGCCGAAGAGATCGCGCGCCGCGCCCTCGAAATCGCCGCCGACATCTGCGTCTACACGAACCACAATATCGTGGTGGAAACGCTGGATGTCGAAGGCTGACCATCAGGCCTTCCGGCCGCTGCCGCGGCGAACAAAGAGGAATTGCGGCCGGGTGCTGTTGATGGCCCCGGACCGCCAGGAGAATGACACGCAATGACGACTTTTTCCCCCCGCGAGATCGTTTCCGAACTCGACCGCTACATTATCGGCCAGCATGACGCCAAACGCGCCGTTGCGATTGCGCTGCGCAACCGCTGGCGCCGCCAGCAGCTGGACCCGAGCCTGCGCGACGAAGTGATGCCGAAGAACATCCTGATGATCGGCCCGACCGGTGTCGGCAAGACCGAGATCTCCCGCCGCCTGGCAAAACTCGCCGGCGCGCCCTTCATCAAGGTGGAAGCCACCAAATTCACCGAAGTCGGCTATGTCGGCCGCGATGTCGAGCAGATCATCCGCGATCTGGTCGAGGTCGGCATCGGTCTGGTGCGGGAGAAGAAACGGACCGAGGTCCAGGCCAAGGCGCATGTCAGCGCCGAGGAGCGTGTTCTCGATGCGCTGGTCGGCACCACCGCATCGCCCGCCACCCGAGAGAGCTTCCGCAAGAAGCTGAGGGATGGCGAACTCGACGACAAGGAAATCGACATCGAGGTGGCCGATGCCGGTTCCGGCATGGGCGGCTTCGAAATACCCGGCATGCCGGGCGCCAATATCGGCGTGCTCAACCTGTCTGAGATGTTCGGCAAGGCGATGGGCGGACGCACCAAGAAGGTCCGCACCACGGTCAAGGCCTCCTATACCGACCTGATCCGCGATGAGTCCGACAAGCTGATCGACAACGAGGTGATCCAGCGCGAGGCCGTTCGTTCCACCGAGAATGACGGCATCGTCTTCCTCGACGAAATCGACAAGATCGCCGCCCGCGACGGCGGCATGGGCGCCGGCGTTTCGCGCGAAGGTGTCCAGCGCGATCTCCTGCCGCTCGTCGAAGGCACGACGGTCTCGACCAAATACGGGCCTGTGAAGACCGACCATATCCTGTTCATCGCGTCGGGCGCCTTCCATGTCTCCAAACCCTCCGATCTTCTGCCGGAGCTGCAGGGCCGCCTGCCGATCCGTGTCGAATTGCGTGCGCTGAACAAGGAGGACTTCCGCCGGATCCTGACCGAGACGGAAGCAAGCCTCATCCGCCAGTATCGCGCGCTGATGGAAACCGAAAGCCTGAGCCTCGAATTCACCGACGACGCGATCGATGCGCTCGCCGATGTCGCCGTGCATCTGAACTCTTCCGTCGAAAACATCGGCGCCCGCCGTCTGCAGACGGTGATGGAGCGTGTTCTGGACGATATTTCCTACAATGCGCCCGATCGCGGCGGCACGGCCATCACCATCGATGCCGCCTATGTGCGCGAACATGTCGGCGATCTCGCCCAGAATACCGATCTCTCGCGCTTCATTCTGTGATATCGGCGCACCGGTCCGTGTCTTTCCCGATGTGAATGCCGGATTGTGACGAACTCTATCCTCGACAGCGGGCCTTTTACTTTTTAGTGAAGGCCCGTTTTGTTTTCCGCTCCGGCTTTATTCGGCCAAGATTCTGGTCCAGTCAGCCGCATCGCAAACAGGACGATGGAACGGGACGGGATAGCGGATCGTGCGACGCCTTTTGACAAGCCTTTTGATTGCCGCTGCCCTGGTGAATTCGGCGCCTGCCTTCGCCATGCAGACGGTGCCGGCCGGCAACCGTCATGCCGAGCAGCCCGATATTCCGGGCGCGTCCGTCAGGCGCACCAAGGGAACCAAGAGCAGCTTCGATCTGAAATATGAAAAAGTCCACGAGCTCTTGGCGACCGATCGCGAGCTGATGGGCAAGATTCGCAAGGTCTCCAGCGCTTACGGCATCAATCCCATCCATGTCGTCGGCGCGATCGTCGGCGAACACACCTATAATGTCGACGCCTATGACCGGCTGCAGGCCTATTATGTCAAGGCCGCTTCCTATGCCGGAGAAAGCTTCCGTTTCGCCTACGACGGCGAAAACGTCGACGATTTCGTGGCGCGGCCGCAATTTGCCGAATGCAAGGCCAAGAGCGATTCCTACACGCTCTGGTCCTGCCGCGAGGATGTCTGGGAAAGCGATTTCCGCGGCAAGACGGTGGGTGGCAAGAGCTTCCCCAACAACCGCTTCAGCGCGGTCTTCTTCCAGCCCTTCTATGCCGGCCAGACCTTCGGCCTCGGCCAGGTCAATCCGCTGACGGCGCTGATGCTCTCCGATCTCGTGTCCCGCGTCTCCGGTTATCCGAAGCTGAACGAGAAGAATGCCGGCGCCGTCTACAGGGCGATCATGGATCCCGATATCTCGCTCGCCTTCGTCGCCGCCTCGATCCGCCGGTCGATCGACGATTACAAGGAGATTGCCGGCATGGATATTTCGGGCAATCCAGGCCTGACCGCGACGCTTTATAATGTCGGCAACTCGCGCCAGCGCGCAGCAGCCCTTGCTGCGAAAAACCGTGCTTCCGGCACGGCCGTCTGGCCGGAAGAGAATTATTACGGCTGGCTGATCAACGACAAGCTGGACGAACTCAAGGGCCTGCTCTAGCTTCAAGCCTGACGGGAAGGCGTCGATCTTCCCCGAAAGGCTTTTCCGATGGACATGCGTCCTGATCCCTTCGTTCCGCCGGCGCCGTTGCCGCGCACCGTGCCGCCGAGCCGGCTGGAAATCATCCGCACCATCCTGCGCAACCCGCTCGAGCTCTGGGGCGAACCGTCCTACACGCTGCCCTGGATCCGCACCAATTTCTTCGGCCAGCGGACGCTGATCGTCAATGATCCCGGCCTGATCAAGCATGTGCTGGTCGACAATGCCAATAATTACCGCATGTCGGATGTGCGCCAGCTCGTCCTGCGTCCGATCCTCCGCGACGGTCTTCTCACCGCCGAAGGTCCTGTCTGGAAAAGATCACGCAAGGCGGTGGCGCCGGTTTTCACGCCCCGCCATGCCCAGGGTTTTGCCGGGCAGATGCTGCGCCAGTCGGAAGACTATGCTCGCAAATATCTGAGTGCGGGCGAGGCGGGGGCCGTTTTCGATATCAGCACGGACATGACCGAGCTGACCTTCGCGATCCTCGCCGACACCTTATTTTCAGGTGAAATCGTCACTTCGAGCGGCCATTTCGCCGATGACGTCAATGCTCTCCTGCATCGCATGGGCCGTGTCGATCCGATGGATCTGATGCGCGCTCCGTCCTGGGTTCCACGTGTGACACGCATCGGCGGTCGGAAAGTGCTGGAGAAGTTCCGCGCCATCGTGCGCGACACGATGGATATGCGGCTGGCCAAGATGAAGGCCGATCGCGGCACGGCACCCGAAGATTTCCTGACCCTTCTGCTGGAGCAGGCCGGCCCCGACGGGCTGACGAAGGAAGAAATCGAAGACAATATCCTGACCTTTATCGGCGCGGGGCATGAGACCACGGCACGGGCACTGGCCTGGACGCTCTATTGCGTCTCGAACAGCCCGCATATCCGCGAGGCGATGGAGGCCGAAATCGACGCGGTGCTCGCCACCGGGGCCGAACCTGTGGCATGGCTGGACATGATGCCGCAGACGCGCGCCGCCTTCGAGGAGACGTTGCGCCTCTATCCGCCAGCGCCATCCATCAATCGCGCCGCCATATCGGACGACTCCTGGATAAGCCCCAAGGGCGAGCGGGTCGAGCTCGAGGCCGGGGTCACGGTGCTGATCATGCCCTGGACGCTACATCGCCACGAACTCTATTGGGACAGGCCGCGCGCCTATATGCCCGAGCGCTTCCTGCCCGAAAATCGCGGCTCTATCGGCCGCTTCCAGTTCCTGCCTTTCGGCGCCGGTCCGCGTGTCTGCATCGGTGCCACCTTTGCGCTTCAGGAGGCGGTGATTGCCCTTGCCGTCCTGATGCATCGCTATCGCTTCGATTCCACCGATGAGACCAACCCCTGGCCGGTGCAGAAGCTGACGACGCAGCCGCAGAACGGCCTGCCGATGCGGGTGACGCCGCGCATAGTTTCCCGATAAGCATAAATCTTTCGAATTATTGCGGAATTGACTGTGAATGAAAGCCGGGCAAACTGACAGCATTGACAGTTGTTGCAGGGAGAATGCCGCATGAGCCGCATTGATAAGAACGGGCTTGCCGTCGAAGCCGTCCTTCATGATTTTCTCGTCCAGGAAGTTTTGCCGGGCCTGGCGGTCGATGCGGACAAGTTCTTTGCCGATTTTTCGGCGATCGTCCACGACCTCGCTCCGAGGAATCGGGCGCTGCTGGCAAAACGCGACGAGCTGCAGCTCAAGATCGACGACTGGTATCGCCGGCACGGCGCGCCTGCGGATATGGACGACTACCAATCCTTTCTGCGCGGCATCGGCTATCTCCTGCCTGAAGGATCGGACTTCCAAGTGTCGACTCAAAATGTCGACCCCGAGATTGCCTCGATCGCCGGCCCGCAGCTGGTCGTTCCCGTCATGAACGCCCGTTATGCACTGAACGCCGCCAATGCCCGCTGGGGCTCGCTCTACGATGCGCTCTATGGCACGGACGCTATTCCGGAGAGTGACGGCGCCGAAAAGGGCGGGGGGTACAACCCGAAACGCGGCGAGAGGGTCATCGCCTGGGTGCGCGATTTCCTCGATACATCGGTGCCGCTGCAGGACAGCCACTGGAAGGATGTCGGCAGTTTCGCCGTCAAGGATGGAGCGCTCGCCCTCCGATCGATCGATGGCGAACAGATATCGCTTGGGGATGGCGGGCATTTTGCCGGCTATCGCGGTGATGCCGCCGCCCCGACGCATATTCTCCTGAAGAACAATGGCATCCATATCGAGATCGTCATCGATGCGACGACGGCCATCGGCAAGTCCGATCCAGCCCACATCTCCGATGTCTGGCTGGAATCGGCGATCACCACGATCATGGACTGCGAGGATTCGATTGCCGCCGTCGATGCCGAGGACAAGGTCGTCGTCTACAGCAACTGGCTCGGCCTGATGAAGGGCGATCTGCAGGAGGAAGTGGCAAAGGGCGGGGCGAGCTTCATCCGCAAGCTTAACCCGGATCTGGAATATATGGGCCCGGATGGCACCGCCTTCGAAGTGCATCGCCGCTCGCTGATGCTGGTGCGCAATGTCGGCCACCTGATGACCAATCCGGCGATTCTCGACAAGGACGGCAATGAAGTGCCGGAGGGCATCATGGATGCCGTCATCACGGGCCTGATCGCGCTTTACGATATCGGCCCGGCCGGCCGGAGGAAGAATTCCCGCGCCGGCTCCATGTATGTGGTCAAGCCGAAGATGCATGGGCCCGAAGAAGTCGCCTTCGCCGTCGAGATCTTTTCGCGGGTCGAGGACGCGCTTGGGCTGCCGCGCAACACCATCAAGATGGGCATCATGGATGAGGAGCGCCGCACGACGGTCAATCTCAAGGAGTGCATCCGCGCTGCCCGCGAGCGCGTCGTCTTCATCAATACCGGTTTCCTCGATCGCACCGGCGACGAAATCCACACCTCGATGGAAGCGGGCCCGATGATCCGCAAGGGCGACATGCGCCAGGCAGCCTGGATTTCGGCCTATGAGAACTGGAACGTCGACATCGGCCTCGAATGCGGCCTTGCCGGCCACGCCCAGATCGGCAAGGGCATGTGGGCGATGCCGGATCTGATGGCGGCGATGCTGGAGCAGAAGATCGCCCACCCGAAGGCCGGCGCCAACACCGCCTGGGTACCGTCGCCGACGGCGGCCACCCTGCACGCCACCCACTATCACCGGGTCAATGTCGCCCGGGTTCAGCAGGGACTGAAGGACCGGGCCCGCGCCAAGCTCTCCGACATCCTCTCCGTACCGGTTGCGGTGCGGCCGAACTGGTCTCAGGAGGAAATCCAGCGCGAACTCGACAACAATGCCCAGGGCATCCTCGGCTACGTCGTGCGCTGGGTGGATCAGGGCGTCGGTTGCTCGAAGGTGCCTGACATCAACAATGTCGGCCTGATGGAGGATCGCGCCACATTGCGCATCTCGGCCCAGCACATGGCGAACTGGCTGCATCATAAGGTGGTCGGCGAGGCTCAGATCGCCGAAACCATGAAGCGCATGGCCGCCGTCGTCGACCGGCAGAACGAGGCGGACCCCGCCTATCGGCCGATGGCAGGCAATTTCGACGGCTCGATCGCCTTCCAGGCCGCTCTCGATCTCGTCTTGAAGGGCAGGGAGCAGCCGAACGGCTATACCGAGCCAGTGCTTCACCGCCGCCGCCTCGAGCTCAAGGCGAAGCCGGCCGGTTGAGAGCATAGTTGAGAACAGAAAAAGGCCGCCGGGACGACAGTCCGGCGGCCTTTTTTATACCGAATTCGGTCTCTAGCTTACTGGATGACGACGACCTTGGACGTGCCCTTGCCGGGACGGACGCGGCTATAAAGGTCGATCACGTCCTGGTTCATCAGGCGAATGCAGCCCGAGGAAGCGGCAGTGCCGATCGAAGCCCATTCCGGCGTGCCGTGCAGGCGGAACAGCGTGTCCTTGCCGTCCTCGTTGAAGAGATACATGGCGCGCGCGCCGAGCGGATTGCTGAGGCCCGGACCCATGCCGTCTTCGACATACTTGGCGACGTCTGGGCGGCGAACGGCCATTTCCTTCGGGGGATGCCACGTCGGCCATTCCTGCTTCCAGGCGACGTAGGCGGTGCCGGCCCATGCGAAGCCCTGCTTGCCGACGCCGATGCCGTAGCGCATGGCCTTGCCGTTGGCCAGGATGTAATAGAGGAAGCGCTCGCGCGTGTTGACGATGATCGTTCCGGGACGCTCCGTGGTCTGGTAGCTGACGACCTGGCGGCGGAACTGCGGCTTGACCCTGTCGATCGGGATCGCCGGCAGAGAGTATCCGGCATCCTTCGTCACGCCATAGGCGTCGTTGAAGATCTGGGCTGTCTGTACGGTCGGGCCTGCGCCCTTGTCGTCGACGGATGCGCTGTCTGAGGTCGAGGAGCAACCGGCCAGTGCGAGCGTTGTCAGCAGGCCAAATACAGGGAATGCATTGCGGATGCGCATAGATGACTCTTGAAGTGTTGGGGCAAGGAGAACAGTCTTTCGACCATCGTTGATTATGGTTTATTTTCGATTAACTTGCGCTTTGCAAGGCTACTGCAGCGCGACAAATCCGTCTGCCGCGCAAATTAAAAGCGCATGGTTTTTTTGCAACAACACGCCAGCCCCTCGGATGGTTATCCATGACGATTTTGAGCGTTTACAATAACAATCCGTTAATCGATGGCCGGCAATCGGACAGAGCCATGATGGTGCGGCGGGGAACGCAGATTTTGCTGCATGAAATGCGCCACGCCGTGCTGCCCGAACTGCCGCTGGCCAGCGGCCGCCGCGCCGATTTGATCACCGTTTCGGAAAAAGGCGAGGTCTGGATCATCGAAATCAAGACGTCGATCGAGGACTTCAGGGTAGATCGCAAATGGCCGGAATACAGGCTGCATTGCGACCGGCTGTTCTTCGCGACTCACGAGGGCGTGCCGCTCGACATCTTTCCCGAGGAGTGCGGGCTTTTCCTGTCGGATGGCTACGGCGCCCACATGATTCGCGAGGCGCCGGAACACCGCATGGCGCCGGCGACGCGCAAATCCGTCACGCTCAATTTCTCGCGCGCTGCCGCCCAAAGGCTGATGATGGCCGAATGGGCGAACGGAAAGCCGTTCACCGTCGATGACGTTTGACCCATCGGCGCCGAGCCCCTGAAGAGGGCGCCAGTCGTGTGGGATATCGTCTGAAAACCGCTCACATTTTTCAGCGTCACGCTCTGGTGGAAACGAGAGCGTATTCGCGCGTAACATTTGCAAGGCGTTCCGAATTGGGCCGAAACCGTTGGCCGGGCTGGTGCGACGCCGTGATGCGCCCCGGTCCGCTGAGGGTGATCTCCGGCTCGGAGAGATCCACCTCGTACAGTCGCTCGCTGGGGAAGACGTCGCAGGGATATTTGACGTTGGGGAGCGTCGACAGTGCAAGTGCCGGTCCTTGCCCGACAGCGGATTCGAGCATGCCGCCGATCCAGCACGGAACATTGCGGGCAGCGCAGAGGTCATGAATGGCGATTGCATTGGTCAAGCCGCCGACGCGTCCCGGCTTGATGTTGATCCAGCCGCAGGCGCCGATATCGATCGCCTTTCGGGCCCGGTCGAGCGATGTGATGCTCTCGTCCAGGCAGATCGGCGTCTTCAACTCGGATTGGAGGCGCGCATGGTCGATCAGGTCGTCATAGGCAAGCGGCTGCTCGATCATCGCAAGGCCGAACCGGTCGAGTTCGCGAAACATGCCGATATCGTCGAGCGTGAAGGCGCTGTTGCAATCGACATGCAGAACCGCATCGGGGAAAGCTTCGCGCACGCGGGCGACCATATCGAGCCCCCATCCACGGCGGAATTTCAGCTTTGTCCTCTGAAAACCGTCCTGTCGTGCCTTGTCGACCGCCGAGACGAGTTCATCGAGATTATCCATCACCGATATATCGGCACCGACGATCGCATCCGGTCCCTTTCCGCCGATCATCTTCCAGAGCGGTTCACCGGCGATCTTTGCGGCGAGATCCCACCAGGCGGTATCGAGGCCGGCCTTCGTCCAGCGAGACGGTCCGCATAGCGGTCCCGCAGGGTTTCCCACCTTTCGGTTCCGTCGGCACCGACATGAAGCCGCAGGGCTACGACATCGACATGGCGACACTCATCGCCAAGAACTTGGCGCGAAGCTGGAGATAGTGCCGGTGACCTCGGCCAACCGCATACCATACCTGCAGACGAAAAAGGTCGATCTGGTGATCTCGAGCCTGGGCAAGAACCCGGAACGCGCCGCGGTGATCGACTTCTCCGATGCCTATGCCCCCTATTTCAACGGCGTCTTCGCTCCGGACGACGTGGCCATCAAATCGATTGCCGATCTGTCCGGAAAGGTCGTCGGCGTGACCCGCGGATCGATCGAGGATCTGGAGCTGACAAAGAGCGCGCCTGCGGATGCGACCACCAAGCGCTACGAGGACAACAATGGCACGATCTCGGCCTTCCTGTCGGGTCAGGTCGTGGCAGTGGTGACCGGCAATGTCGTGGCAGCCGCAATTCTCGACAAAAATCCGCCCCGCAAGCCCGAACTGAAGTTCCTGATCAAGAACTCGCCCTGCTATGTCGGCATGAACAAGAACGAGCCGGAACTGATGGCCAAGGTCAACGAGATCATCGCTGCGTCCAAGAAGGACGGCACGTTGGACGACATCTCGATGAAGTGGCTTCACCAACCGCTGGACAAGAGCCTCTGACGGTAAACAGCCGGGCCGGTCTGGCGACTGGCCCGGCAGCCTGGCGAGGCCCGTGATGACCTATACATTCGAATTCAGCTGGCTGTTTCAATATTACCCTCAGATCGTCAGGGGCATATTGATCACCTTCCAGCTCATCGCCATCGGCGGCGTGCTCGGCACTTCGCTCGGCATCGTCTGCGCCTGGGTGCGCGCCCTCGGCCCATCCTGGCTGAAACCGGCCGTCGCGACCTATGTCGAGCTCATCCGCAACACGCCGTTCCTGATCCAGCTGTTTTTCATCTTCTTCGGCCTTCCCTCGCTCGGCCTGCAGCTCGACGAACTGACCGCGGCCAATCTCGCCATGGTGATCAATCTTGGCGCCTACAGCTGCGAGATCATCCGCGCCGGTATTCAGGCAACGCCGAAGGGACAGTTCGAGGCCGGCGCCAACCTGGCGATGAGCCCATTCGAGACCTTCCGCCACGTCGTACTCGTTCCCTCCCTGCAGCGCATCTGGCCGGCGCTCTCCTCGCAGGTGGTCATCGTCATGCTCGGCTCTTCCGTGGTGTCGCAGATTGCCGCCGAAGACCTGACCTTCGCCGCCAATTTCATCCAGTCGCGGACGTTCCGCGCCTTCGAAGCCTATATGGTCTCGACCGTGATCTATCTGGCGCTGGCAATCCTGCTCAGGCAGGCGCTGGCGATCATCGGCGGGTTCATCTTTCCAAGAAGGCTTGTCCGATGATCGAATTCACCATCTGGGACATCCTGCGCAACCTGCTGCTGGCAACGCGCTGGACCATTCTTCTCTCGCTCGTGTCCTTCGCCGGCGGCGGCGCGGTCGGGCTTTGCCTGCTGTTTCTGCGCATCGGCAAACGCAAGCCGCTGCGCCTGCTGGCGAAATATTACATCGAGCTGTTTCAGGGAACGCCGCTGCTGATGCAGCTGTTCATCGCCTTCTTCGGCCTTGGCCTGTTCGGCATCGACGTGCCGGCCTGGCTTGCCGCGGGGCTAGCACTGATCCTGTGGACCGCCGCCTTTCTCGCCGAAATCTGGCGCGGCTGCGTGGAAGCTGTCGCCAGGGGACAATGGGAAGCTTCCGCCAGCCTCGGCATGGGGTGGCTGCAGCAGCTGCGTTACGTCGTGCTGCCGCAGGCCATGAGGATTGCGATCCCGCCGACGGCCGGGTTTTCCGTCCAGGTCATCAAGGGCACTGCGCTGACCTCTATCATCGGCTTCGTCGAACTCTCCAAGGCTGGAACGATCGTCACCAACGCCACCTTCCAGCCCTTCACCGTCTACGGTCTCGTCGCGCTCATCTATTTCGCGCTCTGCTGGCCTTTGTCGAAAAGCAGCCAGATCCTCGAAAGGAAGCTCAATGTCGCTCATCGAAATCACTGAGGTCCGCAAGAGCTTCGGCGACAATGAAGTTCTCAAGGGGATCAACATCGGCGTCGAACCCGGCGAAGTCATCGCGATCATCGGCAAGAGCGGCTCGGGCAAGTCGACGCTGCTGCGCTGCATAAACGGGCTGGAGAACATCGACTCAGGCTCGATCTCGGTCGGTGGCGCCCAACTCCTGCCCGACGAAGTGCATTTGAAGGCGCTTCGGCTGAAGGTTGGCATGATCTTCCAGCAATTCAACCTCTTCCCGCATCTGACCGCCGGGGCCAATGTCATGCTCGCCCAGACGGTGGTGAAGAAGGCGCCGAAGGGCGATGCAGAGCGGATCGCCCGGGAAATGCTTGCCCGGGTCGGGTTGGCGGGGAAATTTAATGCCTATCCGGACGAACTTTCGGGTGGGCAGCAGCAACGCGTGGCGATCGCACGGGCGCTCGCTATGCAGCCGATCGCCCTTCTTTGCGACGAAATCACCTCGGCGCTCGATCCGGAACTCGTTTCGGAGGTGCTCGCGGTCGTCCGCACGCTTGCCGCCGATGGCATGACCCTGATCATGGTGACCCATGAGATGAATTTTGCACGCGACGTCTGCAATCGCGTCGTCTTCATGCACCAGGGCTGGCCGCGTCCACGAGATGGACCTCCTCGGAAGATCTTTTCCGAACCGGCGACCCCGGAGCTCCAGCAATTCCTGGGTGTCAAAGCCTCGGCCTAGCGTGGATCCGGGCGCGGTTGACGCAATTCGGTCCTGACGTTTGGGATTTAAACGTCAAATGCCGCGGCCATTCTATTTCGGCGCCCGTTTGGCAAGGATGCGCTGCAGCGTGCGCCGGTGCATATTGAGCCGGCGCGCCGTTTCCGAGACGTTACGCTCGCACATTTCGTAGACCCGCTGGATATGTTCCCAGCGCACCCGGTCGGCAGACATCGGATTTTCGGGAAGCTCCGCCTTTTCGCCTGCCCGCTGTGTCAGTGCCGAAAAGACGTCGTCGGCATCGGCAGGCTTTGCCAGGTAATCGACGGCGCCGAGCTTTACGGCGGTCACCGCCGTTGCGATATTGCCGTAGCCGGTCAGCACGATGATCCTGGTGTCGTCGCGCCTCTGGCGGATCGCTTCGATGACGTCGAGCCCATTGCCGTCGCCGAGCCGAAGGTCGACCACCGCATATTTCGGCGGCCTGCCTTTCGATTTCGCAACGCCTTCGGCCACTGATTCGGCCGTCTCCACCTGGAAACCGCGCGTCTCCATCGCCCGGGCCAGCCGGCGCAGGAACGGACCGTCATCGTCGACGATCAGCAGGCTGGCGTCGGGACCGATATGGTCTTCATCCCTAGCGGCGAAATTTTCATGATTTTGTTCTGTCATCGTCTTGGCCCTGGCGCTTGAACGCCCGATCTGCGTCAACCGCTTATATCCTACTTATGCCGACAAAGTCACTTTGTCGAATTTGCGTCGATCAGCATGCGCGGCCATTCGATCCGGATACGCGCGCCCGCATTTTCCGGCTCGCGATTCTCGAAAATCAGCGATGCCCCCGAGCGCTCCAGCAGCGTCTTGGCGATGAAAAGCCCGAGCCCGAGACCGCCCGCCGTATCCTCTTTCTGCCGCCTGGTCATGTAAGGCTCACCGATCCGCGTCAGAATATCGGGGGCGTAACCATTGCCGTCGTCCTCGATGATGATCAGCACTTTATCGTGATCATGCTCGACGGTGATCCTGACCTTCTCCCGCGCATAATCGACGGCGTTTTCGATCAGATTGCCGAGCCCGTACATGATGCCGGCATTGCGGTCGGTCACCGGCTCGTCCTTACGCGGGCTCTTTTCGATCAGCTCCAGGACGATGCCGAATTCCCGGTGCGGCGCGACCACCTCCTCGATCATCGAGGAAAGCGGCAGCCGGCGCATATGCGCTTCGCCTTCCGAGGAGAGTGTCGTCAGCCGCCGCAGGATGTCACGGCAGCGTTCGCTCTGGCTGCGCAGCAGCATCACATCCTCACGGAAACGATCGTCGTCCTTGAGTTCCCGCTCCATTTCCTTGGCGACGACGCTGATCGTCGCAAGCGGCGTGCCGAGTTCGTGGGCCGCCGCCGCCGCCAGTCCGTCGAGCTGCGAAAGATGCTTTTCCCGCTGCAGCACCAGTTCGGTCGCAGCCAGCGCATCGGCAAGCTGGCTTGCTTCCATCGACACCCGATAGGCATAGAAGGCGGCGAATGCCATCGTCGAGGCGATCGAGCACCAGACGCCGAACTGCATGACGTTGTGGACATTGATCTCGACCCCGTCGAACCACGGCAGCGGAAAGGGCGAAAAGGCAAGCACGGTGATGCACACCATCGCAAAGCCGATCAGCGCCGTGCTGTAACGGATCGGCTGCGAGGCAAACGAGATGATAACAGGCACGCAGACGAGGGCTGCGAAAGGATTGGCAAGGCCGCCGGTGATGAAAAGCAGCGCGCAGAGCTGCAGAAGATCGAAGCCGAGCAGCGCAAAGGCGGCCGGCGATTCCAGCCGGTGTGTCGGCGGATAGCGGATCGTCAGGTAGAAGTTCACCCAGGCAAGCGCGGCGATCAGCGACGAGCTGGCAATCAGCGGCAAGGGAAATTTCAGCCAGAAGGCCACGATGAATACCGTCAGCGCCTGTCCGCCGACCGCAAGCCAGCGCAGCCGCACCAGCGTCTGCAGGCGCAGCCTGCGGCTGCTGTGGCGGTCCTCCAGCGTAAGGCTTTCCGTCTTGTCGATCATGCCGTGGGCTCCTTCAGTGGGCTCATGTACCACGCGGTTTTGCCCGTGTCGTCGGCAAGGCGTCTTCCGGCCGCTCCGGCCAGGGATGCCGGGGATAGCGGCCGCGCATATCGGCGCGCACATCCTTCCATGAACCGGCCCAGAAGCCGGGCAGGTCACGCGTCGTCTGGATCGGCCGATGCGCCGGCGAGGTCAGTTCGAGCAGCAGCGGCAGACGGCCTCCGGCGATCGCCGGGTGCTGCTTCAGCCCGAACAGCTCCTGCACGCGGATCGTCAGCACCGGCTCCTCGCCCTCATATTGGATCGGGTGCCTCTGGCCGGTCGGCGCTTCGAAATGGGTCGGCGCAAGTCGGCCAAGGTCGCGCTGCACCTCGTGCGGCACCAAGGACATCAGCCCGTTCGAAAGCCCGGCTGCGGAAATTTCGGAAAGGCCGCGGGCCTCCGTCTGAAACGGGCCGAACCAATCGTCCAGCCGGGAAAGCAGGGCATCATCGCCGACATCGGGCCAGGGCTCGCCGATCGTCCGGTGAAGAAATCCGATCCGCTCGCGAAGCTGGACGGCCTCCTTCGAGAAGGCGAGATGATCGAGCCCGAGTTCGCGCACCCCCTCCACCAGCGCCTGGGTGACCGCAGGCCCGGAAGGCCGGGGCAAGGGCGTCTCTTCGAAGACGATTGCACCGAGCCGGGTTGCCCGCCGCGCCCGTATCTGCCGGCTTTGCCGGTCGAAGAAGATCTGATCGCCGGTTTTGATCTCGCCGGGCAGCTCGGCGTCGATATCGCCGCGCGTCACCTCGGCTGCCGCCAGAACCCGTGCCTGTGCCGCCCGGCCGGTGAGATCGGCGATGACAAGCATCTGGCTGCCGGCCAGCCTCTCGGTTTCAGGCAGTTCCGCGCCGCGCCCGTTCGCCATCACGAATCGGCCGCGCCCGCCGCGCTGAAGCGCGATGCGATCCGGGAATGCATGCAGCAGCAGCTGGCCCGCAAGCGCCGGCGCCGTTGCAGTGACTTTGTCGAGGCCGCTCGCCAGCCGCGCCGCCAGCCGCCGCGAGGCCTCCGCTCTTTCGCCGCGCTCGGCCTTGAAGCGTCGCAGCCGCTCCTCGATATCGATGTTGGTTCCGCCCAGACCCTGTTCGGTGAGAAGCACGGCGATCAATGCCGCATCCCGGGCGTGCCCCGATTCGCCCGCTGAAACGACCATGGCCGCGAGCCGCGGCGGCAAAGCGAGATCGCGCATCACCTTGCCGCGCGCGGTCAGCGCCCCATCCTTGTCGAGCGCACCGAGCTGGCCGAGCAGCCCCCGCGCTTCCTTAAGCGTCGTCTCCGGCGGCTGGTCGACGAAGGCAAGCGATCCCGGATCCTGGACGCCCCAATGGGCGAGATCGAGCACCAGTCCGGAGAGATCGCTGGACAGGATCTGCGGCGGCGTGAAGGCCGGCAGGGCCGCTGTCTGTCCCTGGTGCCACAGCCTGACGGCGATGCCCGGTTCCGTTCGTCCGGCACGGCCCGCCCGCTGATCGGCGGACGCCCGCGACACGCGCACTGTCTCCAGCCTTGTGATCCCGGTCGACGCCTCGAACACCGGTAGCCGCTGCAGCCCGCTGTCGATCACGATCCTGACGCCGTCGATGGTGATCGAGGTTTCGGCGATCGACGTCGCGAGCACGATCTTGCGCGTGCCCTTCGATGCCGGCCGGATTGCCGCGTCCTGCTCCTTCTGGCCAAGATTGCCATAGAGCGGTGCAATCAGCGTCTCGGGTCCGAATCGTCCCTGCAGACGTTCCGCGGTTCGCGTGATTTCCGCCTGGCCGGGCAGGAAAGCGAGGATCGAGCCGGTTTCATCGGCATGCGCATCGAGGATCGCCCGCGTGACCGCATCCTCGATGCGCTCGCCGCCCGGCCGATCCTGGTAGCGGATATCGATCGGAAAGCTGCGCCCCAGGCTTTCGATGACAGGCGGATGGTCGAGAAGGTCCGCCACACGTTCGACGTCGAGGGTCGCCGACATCACGAGGATACGCAAATCCTCGCGCAGCGCCGATTGGACGTCGAGCGCCAGCGCCAGCCCGAAATCGGCGTCGAGCGAACGCTCATGGAATTCGTCGAAGATCACCGCAGAGACGCCGGCGAGTTCCGGATCGTCGAGGATCATCCGGGCAAAAACCCCTTCGGTCACCACCTCGACCCGCGTCGCCGCCGATATCCTGTTGTCGAGGCGCATGCGGTAGCCGACCGTGCCGCCAACCTGTTCGCCGAGCAATGACGCCATCCGGCTTGCCGCCGCCCGCGCCGCCAGCCGCCGCGGCTCCAGCAGGATGATCTTGCCGTCGCCGCGCCAGGCCTGGTCAAGCAGATAAAGCGGCACCAGCGTCGTCTTGCCGGCACCGGGGGGTGCGGAAAGGACGGCGCGTTTCTGCTCCCCCAGGGCGGCACCGACGGCCGGCAGGACATGGGAAACCGGAAGCTCCGGCAATGATGCACTGATTGTCACTTTCGCCCTGTCATCGTCTTATAGGCAAGGATAGCGCCGGCCAGCCGTTCTCATCGAGAACAAGCATCTCCGCCGGATCGGTCTTGGCCCCAAATTAGCGAGTGAGGCGCGTCATAGGCAAGCACCTGGAATTCCGCCTCAAGCACCCCATATAAGCTTTGCTCCCCTCGCCGAAGCCATTCTTTCGGGATTCGGCGAAAACGAATCTCAAAAACCGCCCGATCGGGCGGCGAATTCCCTCGTTTTGGGAGGTGAGCGATAAAAACCCTTCATTTTCAACATGTTACAAAAATGTCAAAAAACTTTTGGTATGGCTGTTGACTTGGAAAAGGGGTTGGTTC